>JAHDDB010000144.1 GCA_020629575.1 Caedibacter sp.
CAGATTCAGATGTGTTCAATATGCGATCTAATCCACGGATAAACTGGTAGAGCCACTGCTCAGGGGAAACAATCATATATCTCTCATGATCCTTATAGCTAAGGGTTAAACGTTTCGTTTCCCACTTGCTGAAATCCTCTGTTCCATGTGTTAATGTGTAGATGATTTCATAACTATAGTTACCGCATCTGCTGTATCGGCTTTGAGATTCAAATACCAGTGAGTCATTTGCTGTTTTTAAAATAGAAAGCCCAAGCTCTTTACCATTATTTAGTGTTATGCCCATGTGATTTTCTATTTCTTTTGATACATTGAAGTCAAATATCTTATAGCCTTTTTCACGAGAAACAATACCATACCCATCAGACCAATCAACACGTATATCTTGAGGCGCTGTTTCGGTCGCAACATCTATTTTAAGTGTGGTAGCAAATATACTATTTGCCAATGCTAATGAGGTTAAAAGAAATATTAATTTTTTCATGCTGTCATCTTAAATTGTTAGTTAACACAGGTGGGCATTATAGTTAAAAGTCAAAGAAAAAATAGCGTAAAACTACGCGATATTGACTTTTTATCGCCACGCATTTGATTAAAATAAACACTAACCGTAGCTAGCGCCACGTATCAATTTTGTTACACAGCGTTACCCTGCTGAAACTGTCTATTTATAGATCTTTGTCTATACTGCATTTGTCCCCACGATAAACTCTCAACAAGGAGAACACTATGCAAAATTTAGATAACAACACTAGAAAAGCAAAGACCCCAGCTTGGAAAAGAGCATTAACAGCTTATGTTTCATTCTGTGATTTACAAGCACGTGTGCGTGATCAGTACTAATTAATTACGAACAAAAAGTACGCTATTTTTACCTCGCCCCTTATGGGGCTGCTTATGCAGCTTGTGCTGCGCGAGTAAGAGGTAATTGAACATATTCTTCGTTTACTTCTCAATCAAGAGCATTGAAGCTTAAGACATCTTGCCACTGGTGCAAAACTCTTGCGATACATATCCAGCACCCCATACTTTTCTAGTAATTCCAAATGCAATTTGGTTGGATAGCCTTTATGTTTAGCAAATTGATAGGCTGGATACTTATGATCTAATTCGATCATTTGACGGTCTCGATAGACTTTAGCGAGAATCGATGCTGCACTTATCTCTTGTACTTTACTATCGCCTTTGATAATTGCCTCTGCCTCAAAATCCCACAATGGCAGGCGATTACCATCAACAAGCACTTTATCAAAGGCAATCTCAATCTTAGCCACCGCGCGATGCATCGCCAGTAAACTTGCTTGTAAAATATTATACTGATCAATCTCTTTGGCACTACACTCAGCAATTGCATAAGCCTTTGCTTTATCGGTGATCTCAGTGAAAAGTGCTTCACGCTTTTTCTCGGTTAATTTTTTTGAATCCATCAATCCCGCAATTGGTTTATCTGGCTCTAAAATCACAGCCGCAGCAACAACTGAACCAATCAATGGTCCACGCCCTGCTTCATCGACACCTACGATTATCATTTAACTATCCTTTGTCTCATTGCTACTTTGATTCTTTTGATTCTTTTGATTCTTTTGATTCTTTTGATCTATTTGCCCCAAAAACCCTCGCAAAATATTAATCTCTTGTGACTCAAGTTGTGCACGTTGAAATAGTCGCTTTAATTTATCAACAACATGCCCTGGCTTTTCAGGATTTAAAAAACCAACAACTTGCATTTTGTGTGCCAACTCATCATAAAAACTTTCGACTTCTTTGGCAGAGGCTTTTTCACGAACATGGTTTTGTGTTGGCAAGGCTTTAACATCATTATATGACAAATATTGTTTAAAGACTTCATAAGCAACAATTTGCACAGCTTGCGCCAAGTTTAATGAGGTGTACCCTTCATTGCTTGGAATAAATGCATGATAATGACACATCAGAAGCTCTTCATTAAAAAGTCCCGTGCGCTCACGCCCAAAAATAATCGCCACATTAAGATCTTTGCTCACATGTGCCATTGCCTGCTCTGCTGCATCTTCAACGCTCAACATTGGTAAATCCATGCGTCGTGTTCTGGCACTGGTACCAATCACTAGATCCACTCCTTCAAGCGCTTCCATCAATGTTGGTACAATCTTAGCATTGTTAACAACATCAGTGGCATGCGCTGCTGTTGCCATGGTATGGTCATCTGGCAACTGTTTGGGATTTACCAAATAAAGCTCTGTCAGCTGCATATTAAGCATCGCACGTGCGCTTGAGCCAATATTACCAGGATGCGAGGTTTCAACGAGAATAATCCGAATTTTATTTAACATCTTTGAAATAGAAACTATCACCTTAATACTAAATCAGGTATTATACACAACTAATTTTTTATTCGGGTAAAAGCTAAAGGTATTTTCATGCATCCAATGATGAATGTTGCAGTTAAAGCTGCACGTAAAGCAGGTCGTATGATCTTAAATGCAAGTGAAAACATGCAAAACGTTAAGGTTGAAACAAAAGCACCTAATAATTATGTTACGAATGTCGATATTGACGTTGAAAAGACAATTATTGATATTTTGCAACGTGCGTTTCCAGATCAATATTACATTACTGAAGAATCAGGCGAGTTTGGCAATGAAGATAGTGACCATACATGGATTATTGATCCGATTGATGGCACGAACAACTTTATTCATGGCATTCCACATCATTGTGTCTCAATTGCAATGCAATTTCGCGGCAAAACAGAGCTTGCAGTGATTTATAATCCTTACTTAGACCAATTATTTACGGCAACCAAAGGCTCAGGTGCGCAGCTTAATGGTCAGCGCATCCGTGTTGCTAATCGTAAAGACTTCTCAGGTTGCTTATTTTCAGGCGCATTGAAATTTAGCAAAAAAGTTTTTGCACATACTTATCCTGAAGCCGTACTTGATCTACATAAAGAAATCTCAGGTCTTCGCTATTCTGGCTCATTAGCACTTGATATGTGTTATGTTGCTGCCGGCTACTTAGATGCTGTTTGGACATCAAGAGATGCCAAAATATGGGATACTGCAGGAGCTGCCCTTATGATTAAAGAAGCCGGAGGTATGCTTTGTGGCTTAGATGGTGGTGTTAGCTATTTAGATGATGGACGCCTCATTGGTGGCAATCCGCGCATCGTAGCTAAACTAACCAAATTTTTAACCCCCCATTTGGTACCTGCTGAAAAAGCCTAATCAATCCAAGCAATGAAAACATTAACCAATCCACGCGCTATTGCGTGCTCTATTATTCATCAAATCACTCAATATAAAGACAGCTTAGCATCTTTAGATACCACACTTCAACATTACCCACTGACGGAGCAAAATCGCCGTTTAGTCTATCTGTTATGTTATGGCGTGTTTCGCCATTTTTTTTACCTTGAGCATATTTTTAATCTACAGGCCGAAGGCAAAACCAAACCAAAAATGCGACGATTGGCAATGATTGGTTTATACCAGATTATCTTTATGCATAAACCAGTGCATGCCTGTATTAATGAAACCGTCAATGCCTGTGATGAATTAAATATTAATCATTCCAAGTCATTTATTAATGCCTTATTACGTCAAATTGATAGAGCAACACTGCCAAGTTGTCATCACTTCAAAGAGCTGCCTGATTGGTTATATGGCAAGCTTAAGAAACATTACCCTCATGCGTTGGAGAGCATTGTCACCAATAGCAATATCCAGCCGCCTGTTTTTCTGCGTCTTAATCAACAGCAAAATCCTGAACAATTTCTAAAGGCACTTAAAGGTAATGATATTGGTTATAACACAACAACCATTGATAACTGTATTCAACTAAATGAAGCACAAAACATTCATGAACTACCTTTGTTTTCTCAAGGTTTTTTCAGCGTTCAGGATCAATCAGCTCAATTAGCCGCACGTATCCTAGCACCACAAACACAAGAGAAAATTCTTGATGCATGTGCTGCACCTGGTGGTAAAAGTGCGCATCTGTTAGAGCTCTGTCCTGACATTGAGTTAACTATTATGGATAATAATGCTAAACGCTTTGAACGTATTAAAGAGAATCTTGCGCGTTTACAGTTAAATGAGCTTAATATTCACCTTGCAATTCATGACGCCACAGCACCACTTAAAGAGAAGATTTTATTTGATAAGATATTAATTGATGCACCGTGCAGTGCTGCCGGTGTCATTCGGCGTAATCCAGATATCAAAGTGTTGCGCACGCCTGAGGAAATCAAAGAGATTGTCCAAATACAACAGCGTATATTACATAATCTTGCGGCATATCTGAAATCTAATGGTTTACTTCTCTATGCTACCTGCTCTATTTTACCTGAAGAAAATGACAAACAAATGGCAAACTTCCTGCAAACACATTCTGAGTTTACTGTTATTGATATTCCAATGATGGATAATAAACTCAAACAAGTCCATGGTTACCAGATTTTGCCTACTGAAAATGGAGGCGATGGGTTTTACTATTGTCTATTACAAAAAATGAGGGATACATGATGACAACAGCAACAAAACAACATTTCTTACAAGATGATAAGCGCGTTAATAAACATGTTATTATTTTGTTAATCCTATCAATGATCGTTATTTGCGCGATGACTTCTTCAGCAATCACTGCCACAAAACCTGTCCATTTAGGACTAAGCTTTCCTTTTTCAAATATTATTTTTGCTCTTTTCACTTTCCCTATCATTGATGCGGTTTGTGAACTATATGGTAAAAAGAAAGCCTATTTTGTCTCAATCCTTGGGGTGATCAGTCAAGTGATTTTCGTACTGATTATTGAGCTTTCGGTCATTATGCCACATACCACGGGTTGGCACGATCAAAGCGTTTACGCCCATGTCTTAGCCAAAAGCAACCTTGTGATTTTGGGTACAGTGATTGGTTTTGTTATTTCGCAGTTTCTTGATGTTTTTATCTTTCAGACAATTAAAGATCTATCTAAAGGACGTTTTTTATGGTTACGCTCGGGCTTTTCAAGTATTCTAGGTCAATTGATTGATTCCGTGATTTTCATCTCTATCGTCTTTTGGTCTTTCCCTAACAAAACCACATTAATTCTTGGCTCATTTGGCTCTAAAGCCATTTTCTGTATCCTTGCGATTCCTATTACTTACATCATTGTTTATGCAGCGAAATACTATATAAACTCAACTTACCACAATGAATCCATTAATTAAATTCACTGAGTTTTATATCTTCGATTGCCACTAAAGCTTTAGCAATACCGACTAATTTTGGCTCAATCCTTATTTCCGTTGGACGGGGTAAATCTGTTATAATTTTTG
>JAHDDB010000145.1 GCA_020629575.1 Caedibacter sp.
GCAAATTGGTTAAAGATAATCATCGCGATAAAAAAGATAAAAGCCTCGGCACGCTCCATAAGACCAGGGCTATAATAAAAGCTTTTTTCCGATTGTTTTTCCGAAAAAATGCCAACCAATAGAAAACTGCTAACACAGACAAGCATCGACATCATCATCAATAAACACACAAAAGCCAAAGTTGGATCACGAATAAAAAGGGCGATTACGATAAATGATTCAACCAATCGATCACTGAGAATATCAAGAACGGTACCAAAATGTGTACTGTTGTTTTGTAGGCGCGCAACCGAGCCATCAAGGATGTCGAGGTAACCTGAAATAAGTAGCCACAAAATAGCCATGAAGTTAAATTCAGCACTTAAAAAACATGCACTAATAAAGCCTGTAATTAAAGAGGTAACGGTAATCGCATTAGCAGGTAGGTGGCGTGCGCCGATATGCAGAAGAGGTTGAATAAAAACTCTTTGAAATAGTGGGCGCAGACTTGATTCGATCATTATTATTATTCCTTGTGTGGGTTGTCTTTTAGCCTACTGCTATTTTTAAGTTTCTTATAAATAATTGGTACCAAAGATAATAATGCTAAAGCACAAATAGGCAATAATATTTGCGGTGAAAAAATAACCTTAAGATTAAGCGTGTGTCCTTGTTCAAGGGCGAAGCCTAAGCCACTTCCCACCCAAGTATAAATAAAGGTGCCAGGGATAATGCCAAGGAGTGTGCCTAGAAAAAAATGACGTAAGCTTACGCCTAAAACACCCGCGGCAATGTTAATAATAAAAAAGGGGAAGACGGGTAAGAGTCTTAAGAACAATAAATAATTAAACTCATTTTGCTGAAAGCCATCACGCATCTTAGCAATACTGCCTGAGGCTTTATGCTTTAAATTTTCAGCAAACGCCATACGTACTGCTAAGTAGGTAATTGTCGCACCAATAGTCGCCGCAAGAATTGTCCAAATACCACCAAAGAAAACACCAAAAAGAAATCCGCCTAATAGCGTCATTATCGTCGCTCCTGGGATTGAGAACGCAACGATAATGATGTAACTGAGCATGAAAATAAGCACACTCAATACATAATGTTGTTGCGTAAATGCTTGTAAGTTTTGATAATGCATCGCTAAGGTCTCAAGAGACAAATAATGCTCGCCACCTAACACAAAAAAGAGGATTAAACCGATAATTAAAAGGATAATAGGAAACAAACGCTTTAACGACATCTGCAATCACCTTCCATGTTATTGTCTAAACATGTGTAAAGGATAACAGATAAAGAGTCCATAAAATACTGGAGTTAGTATATGTTTAAGCGTTTATAGGTTATGACCATATTACTGTCCACTTTGATTTTGTAAGCGTTGGCTGAGCGTAAGTCGAAGCCTCTATGAAGTGTGATTTTCCCAAGCTTACCCACTTCGACTGATGCTCAGTGTACCGCTTCGACTTACGCTCAGGGTACAGTGAGCATTGTGGGGGAGTATTTAGTCTTAGTCCGTTTATATTTTTTTAAACACAAGCGTGCCATTGGTGCCGCCAAAGCCAAATGAATTAGACATGGCAATATCAATTTTCATTGGTTTTGCTTGGTGTGCTGCATAATCTAAGTTACAGCCTTCATCAACATTATCAAGGTTGATCGTCGGTGGTGCGACTTGATCACGAATGGCAAGTAATGAGAAGATAGCTTCAATCGCACCAGCTGCGCCTAGCATATGTCCGGTCATTGACTTGGTTGAACTCATGACGATATTTTTGGCATGATTACCCATAAGCTTCTCAGCTGCTTGGCTTTCTTTGACATCACCAGCCGGCGTTGATGTACCATGTGCGTTAATATATTGTACTTGATCAGCATTGACACCTGCATCTTCAAGGGCTAATTGCATACATTCATAGCCACCTTCGCCACTTGGACTTGTGATGTGAAACGCATCAGCATTCATGGCGTAACCAATAAGCTCACCATAGATCTTAGCACCACGCTTTTTAGCGTGCTCATATTCTTCTAATACAACAGCAGCTGCACCATTAGATAAGACAAAGCCATCACGGTCTTTATCCCACGGGCGTGAGGCACCTTTTGGATCATGGTTGCGCTCAGATAAGGCACGAGCTGCCGCAAATCCGCCAATGCCAATAGCAGTATTGGCTTTATCAGCACCACCGGCAATCATCACATCAGCATCACCATAAGCAATCATACGTGCTGCCATGCCGATGTTGTGTGCACCCGTTGTGCAAGCAGTAACGACTGCGGTATTGGGGCCTCTTAGATTGTGCTTAATCGAGAAGTTGCCAGAGATGAGATTGATAATTGTGGCAGGAATACAAAAAGGGGATATGCGCCTAGGGCCTTTGTTATCAATAATAACACGTGTTGCCTCAAGCTCACCAAGTCCACCAATACCTGAAGACATTGATACGCCTATGCGGCGGCAATTCTCATCGGTTACCGTGATGCCAGCGTCTTGCCATGCTTCTTCAGCAGCTACAAGACCGTATTGCATAAAGGGATCGTATTTTTTGATTTCTTTTTTATCGAAATACTGTAAGGAGTCGAAGTTTTTAATGGTGCCACCAATGGTGACTTTAAACTCAGAAATAGAAGGTCCATGCACAAGATCAAATTCAGGTAGTTGTTCAATGCCGCTTTGACCTTTTAAAATCGCATCCCATGTACTTTTGACATCATTACCAAGCGGGCTTAATGCACCAAGTCCAGTAACGACAACGCGTCTTGCTGATTTCATGATTTCATTATCCAAATGTTTATACCGTTCGCAAACCATTCAAAAGTATCAAAAACTTCTTTCAGATATTAAACCCCGCAAAATGATTTACGATCGGCATAGTTATACAAACAAAAAATCAGCATTAACCTTGCGACTAATGCTGATTTCTCATAAATTCATCAGTTACTTTAAAAGCAATGAATGATTAGCTGTTATGTGCTTCGATGTAAGTGTAAACGTCTTGCACAGTCTTGATTTTTTCAGCTTCTTCATCTGGAATCTCAGTATCAAACTCTTCTTCTAAAGCCATAACTAATTCAACAGTGTCAAGAGAGTCAGCGCCTAAATCATCGATAAAAGATGCTTCTGCTTTTACATCTTCAGGTTTAACACCTAGTTGCTCAACGATGATGGCGTTTACTTTTTCTTGAATTGCGCTCATTTTGTTTCCTTAAGTTTTTACTTATTAATTAATTATAAAACTGTCTTTAAATTTATGGCATCTGCCAACCGAGTAGACATTGTAGTGAAATGTGCCTTATTTGCAATAAACTTACAACAAAATTCTGCTAAAACTGCTTTGGTTTACTATTTATTGAGCAGATGCTTCTATTAGTTATCAACTTCGTCGTTATCGTTATCATTTAAGAATAAAGGATATTGCTTTGCATCATCACCAACTAACCTTATTAAAGGGACTGATGAGCTAAATTAAAGTTGCAGTAACTTCGCTATTTCTATCAACAGACATATTTGCTAGACTTTGTGGCAGTAATATTTTGACTTAACATTGTGGTGCATATGAAAAACTTGCCAATTGGTTATTCGAGCCTGTCTGAGATGATAAATGGCAATACTTTTTATATTGATAAAACTCGTCATATCCATGAGATTGCAGCAAAAGGCAAGTATTACTTCTTATCACGTCCACGTCGTTTTGGCAAAAGCTTAACTATTGATACCTTAAAGCAATTGTTCCTAGGTGAGAAAGCACTTTTTAAAGGTTTGTATATCGAAGATAAATGGGATTTTGATAAGACACACCCTGTGATCCATTTTAGTTTTGGGCGCTCTAAATCAGTGTTTTCTGAGGAGTCTTTGCTGCAATGGATTTTGCGTGAGTTATCAGATACGGCCAAACACTATGGGATTGAACTGGATACCAGTAAGCATTATGACCTGCAGTTTGATCAGCTGATTAAATCGTTATTTGAAAAAACGAACAAGCGCGTCGTGCTCTTGGTGGATGAATACGATAAGCCGATTTTAGATGTGATTACTCAATCAGAGGAAGCATTACGCAATCGCGAGATTTTAAAGGGGCTTTATAGTGTCATCAAAGATAATGATGCATGTTTGCGCTTTGTGTTTTTAACAGGTGTATCTAAGTTTTCCAAGGTGAGTTTATTTAGTGGCTTAAATAACTTGGAAGATATTTCTTTTCGTGCACCGTTCGCTGATTTATGTGGTTATACGCAAGATGAGCTAGAGAGTACATTTACAGAATATTTAAAGGGTGTTGATCTCGTTAAACTCAAAACATGGTACAACGGTTACAATTTTGATGGAACTGAAGCACAAAAAGTTTATAACCCATTTGATGTTTTATTGTTCTTTAGCAATGGTGCACGCTATCAAAGCTATTGGTTTGAAACGGGTACACCGAGCTTTCTAGTTAAGCTAATTAGTCAACGTCGTGACATTATCCCTGACTTGGAGAACTATAAAGCAACTCCGGACGCGTTAAATAGTATAGATGTCAATAATACGCCAATTGCTGCACTGATGCTGCAAAGTGGTTATTTGACGATTAAAGAGCAATTTTATTTTGGTCAAGATCTTTGGTATCGCTTAGGCTATCCTAATTTTGAAGTTAAAACGGCTTTGAATAGACAGCTGACTAAGATTGGCATTACACAAGAAGATGCAACCATGAATCAACTTGCGATTAATAATGCGCTTTTGACAGATAACTGGCAACAATTTGAAAAAGCGATAGCGAGTTTTTATAGTAGTATTCCCTATGATTATTATGTCAATACACCATTAAATCGTTATGAAGGTTATTATTGCGCGATTATTTATAGTTATTTCGCTGCACTTGGCTATGACGTTAAACTCGAAGATCACACCTCTGAAGGTCGTATTGATATGTCGATTGTTATTCCTCATAAGAAAGTGATTATTTTTGAGTTTAAGGTCAGTCACGGCGAGAACTTAGCAGCCAAGGCAGTAGAACAAATTGTTAGCAAAAATTATGCATCAAAGTTTACTCATCTGGAATTGCCGATTTATCAAGTAGGTATTTCATTTGATCACAATAAGCGCACCATTAATGGCTTTGAAGTGCTTGAGCGATAAAGGGATATAACGTGTAACTCCAAACCACTTGCGGTTGATTTAGCTCTGTCTATACTTTCCTTATCAAGGAAATAATAATTATGGATTTCAAGTGCGATGTTGGATGTAAATGAAATATTGATTGTTGATGATGAGCCGATTATTTGGGCTCTACCAGTTTATCCGTGGATTAGATCGCATATTGAACACATCTGAAT
>JAHDDB010000146.1 GCA_020629575.1 Caedibacter sp.
TCAGCTTGATTAAAATCCTGATAAACAACCTCGAATAAGTTGATTACTCTCAGTTACCCATTGTTTTCTTTTATTCACCACAGTTCATCCCCCTTTTAATAAAGACAATAGTTAAACGCATAAATGATATCGTTATATACATACAAATACATACCAAATTCATATTATTTTTAGCAAGAGTTTATAATAAGCAACAACAGCTCAGATTAAATATTCGCCCACAAATGCTCACCGCACTCTGAGCATCAGTCGAAGCGATGTACTGAGCATCACTAGAGGCTTCGACTGACGCTCAGCCAACGCTTAATAATCAATATGGGCTAGAATATAGTCATAGCCACAAAAACATTGTTCATTTATCACTCCAACTCATAAATAAAATCACATTTTACACTTTATAAATTGCAACAAATCTATCAGAATATGGGCACACAAACCTTCTGCACGAGTAGAAAGATGTTACAACTTTTTGGCAATGACGCATTATCTTCGTTTGATCAACAAAAAATCTTAGCTAAATTACAGGAGATTGATCCTCGTATTGAGATGATTCAAGCGGAATATATTCATTTTATTGAGCACAGTGATGCATTAAACAATGATGAGTTAAATAAACTCTCAGCTTTATTAAATTATGGTGATAAAGGACAGCTTACTGATAAACAAGGGCAAACCATTATCATCACACCGCGTTTAGGTACAATCTCTCCGTGGTCATCAAAGGCAACCGACATTGCACACAATTGCGGATTGAGTCAGGTCACACGTATTGAGCGCGGTATTGTTTATTATTTAAAAAGTCAAATACCCTTAGCGCAGAACGATTTAAAGTTATTAGCTGCTAAGTTACATGATCGTATGATGCAAACCGTTAGCTTCTTAATTGCAGATACCAATCCATTTATCAGCACCCATGCTGCTGGTAAATTACAAACAATTCCACTATTAAGTGAAGGTCGTAGCGCATTAGAGAAAATCAATCTTGAGCTTGGTTTGGCATTATCTGATGATGAAATTGATTACTTGCATGATGGTTTCGTTAACCTTAATCGCGACCCTAATGATGTTGAGCTGATGATGTTTGCACAAGCCAACTCAGAGCATTGTCGCCATAAGATATTCAAAGCTGATTGGATCATTGATGGTCAAGCACAACCACTTGGACTGTTTCCAATGATCAAAAACACCTATGAACATCACAAAGAAAACATCCTCTCAGCTTATCATGACAATGCTGCAGTCATTGCTGGTTATGCTGCCGAGCGCTTACAGCGTGATAATAATGGACTGTATCATTTCAAACGCGAGCCTATTCATATCCAGATCAAGGTTGAAACACATAATCATCCAACTGCCATCGCCCCACATCCAGGTGCTGCCACAGGAGCCGGTGGTGAGATTCGTGATGAAGGTGCGACAGGGCGAGGTGCTAAACCAAAAGCAGGACTTACGGGTTATACTGTATCCAATCTAAATATTCCTCATGATATCCAGCAGTGGGAGATCCCTTACGGTAAACCTGATCGCATTGCCTCAGCATTAGATATTATGATTGAGGCACCTCTTGGTGGAGCTGCTTTTAACAATGAGTTTGGGCGCCCCAATCTATGCGGGTATTTTCGCAGTTTTGAGCAAAACGTAAATGGTGAGCTCTGGGGCTATCACAAGCCGATTATGATTGCAGGTGGCTATGGCAATATCAAAGAAGAGCATATCGAAAAACGCAAAATCCCTGCCGGTGCTAAGATTATCGTTTTAGGAGGCCCTGGGATGCTGATTGGTCTAGGCGGAGGGGCTGCTTCTTCGGTTAACTCTGGGCACTCTAATGAAGATCTTGATTTCGCCTCTGTGCAACGTGATAATGCCGAGATTGAGCGCCGCGCACAGGAAGTGATTGATAGCTGTTGGTCAATGGGACTTAATAACCCAATCATTAGCATTCATGATGTTGGCGCGGGCGGTTTATCCAATGCATTGCCTGAGCTCGTTGCTGATTGCGAGCGTGGCGCCATTTTTGATCTAAATAAAATTCAAGTAGCTGAAAAAGGCTTATCACCCCTAGAGATCTGGTGCAATGAATCACAAGAGCGCTATGTACTTGCTATTGCTGAGAATGATTTAACTACCTTTGATAACATTGCCAAGCGAGAGCGTTGCCCTTATAGCATTGTCGGTGAAGCAACTGAAGAACAAGTTTTGATTTTAAAAGATGATAATTCGAGCATTGATCCGATTCATATGCCGCTATCACTACTGTTAGGCAAGGCACCAAAAACATTGAAAAATGTGACCACAACTGCCAATGCTTATAGCAATTGGGATTATAGTAGTATCGATTTACAAGATGCTGTCAAGCGTATTTTACGCTTGCCTGCCGTTGGTAGTAAGAAATTTCTAATTACCATTGGTGATCGTACGGTTGGTGGTATGACGCAACGCGATCAAATGGTTGGTCCATGGCAAGTGCCTGTAGCTGACGTTGCCGTAACTGCGACAAGCTTTACAGATTATCATGGCGAGGCAATGGCAATGGGCGAGCGCCCAACACTAGCAATGATGAATCCAGCGGCGGCGGCTAGAATAACTATTGGTGAGGCTATTACTAATATTGCTGCTGCTTATATCTATCACTTATCTGATGTTAAACTTTCTGCCAACTGGATGGCAGCATGCTCGCACCCTGGCGAAGATGCCAGACTCTATGAAATGGTTAAAACCGTTGGTATGGAGTTTTGTCCAGCCCTTGATCTAACGATTCCTGTTGGCAAAGATTCCTTATCGATGAAAACCAAATGGCATGAGGATGATCAAGAAAAATCAGTAACCTCCCCTGTTTCTCTTGTTGCTACGGCTTTTGCGCCTGTACAGGACATTCGTCGCACATTAACCCCACAATTGCGCTTATCATTTGAGACTGACCTTATTTTTATCGATCTAGGTTTAGGTAAAAATCGCTTAGGGGGCTCGTCATTTGCCCAAAGCTATAATGAGCTTGGCAATGAAACACCCGATATTGAACCTGAGCTTTTGCAAAACTTCTTTGCTGCCATTCATCAATTGGTTAAAGACGATAAGATTTGCGCTTATCATGATCGCTCAGATGGTGGTTTATTTACTACGCTATGCGAGATGATGTTTGCAGCTAAGTGTGGTTTAGATATTGATATTGATGCCCTTGGTGATGATGTTCATGCCGCACTCTTTAATGAAGAACTAGGTGCGGTAATTCAAGTCAGAAACACTGATCGCAGCATCGTAATGCAAGTGCTTGCAAGCTTCCAATTAAAGGCGCATGCCATTGGGCGACCAAATACATCAACCGATGATGCTAAGCTTATTATTAGTCACGATATTGATGAAGTCTTCTGTATGACACGCGCTGAACTGCAAACACTTTGGTCTGAAACTTCTTACCAGATTCAACGTATGCGTGATAATGCACAGTGCGCTGATCAAGAGCATGATCTGATTAATGGTCATAATGATCATGGACTCTTTGCCCAAGTATCGTTTAATTGCAAAGAGAATATTGCCAGCCCTTATCTTAACCTTGAGAGCAAACCCAAAGTAGCGATCTTACGTGAACAAGGGGTCAATAGTAATAACGAAATGGCAGCAGCCTTTACCTTAAGTGGCTTTGATGCTATTGATGTGCATATGACGGATTTACAAAATAAGCGCATTAATCTTAATGACTTTAAAGGGCTTGCTGCGTGTGGTGGTTTCTCTTATGGTGATGTACTGGGTGCCGGTGGCGGTTGGGCAAAGTCCATTTTATTTGATCCAAAGCTTTTAGAGCAATTTGCGCAATTTTTCGCACGCACTGATACCTTTACTGTTGGCATGTGTAATGGCTGTCAGATGCTCTCACAACTCAAAGATATTATTCCAGGCGCCACACACTGGCCACGCTTTGTGCGTAACCTTTCTGAGCAATTTGAAGGGCGCTTATCAATGGTTGAAGTATTAAAAACGCCATCGATTATCTTTGAAGATATGGCAGGCTTAAAGATGCCTATTGTTGTCTCTCATGGCGAAGGTCGTACACAGTATCAGCATCAAGATGACTTACAGCATTTAATTGCCAATGAACAAACAGCCATGCGCTATATTGATAGTCATAGCAAGCCAACCGAGCATTATCCATTAAATCCCAATGGCTCAGAGGATGGCTTCACGAGTTTTACCTCACTTGATGGGCGTGCCACCATTATGATGCCACATCCAGAGCGTGCCTTTAGGCTCGTTCAAATGTCATGGTATCCTGCGGATTGGAAGAATAAAGATATTGAATACTCACCATGGATGCGCTTGTTTATGAATGCGCGCAGGTGGGTTGGTTAAGACTATTGCTCAAAATTATTATCTGCCATCGGTGTCTTATGAAGTTCGCGATGCTTGAAGTTTAGTGTTGGTGATAGAGCCTTAAGTTCATTACCTGATTTTTTGCTTATTTCATTCATGACTGCTGTTTTTTGATCACATGCAAACATATCCTCCACGCAAGCAGTGACTTGTTGTTCTGACATTATTGTGTTTATTTCCATAATAGCATTCCCCCTATTGAGTGATCGTGTTATTTATCCTAAACAACACGGTATGTTTTTATTTTCTTAACTTTTTTATTTTACCCCTAAGCAAAAGAAAGACGTCAAAGTCTTCATAATCAAGGCAATGTACTCTTGACCTTAATCACACCTGCTTAAGTTAGATAAAGCGTAAAGATTTTAAAGATATTAGGCAAGGCTTCGTCTCAAAATCAAGCGAATTGCTTATAATTTCCCTAAATCAATCACTCTATCTGCCATATTGATCGTCTCTTGCCTATGTGCAATCATAATCACCGTAATGCCTAGACGTTTTATATTCTGATTAATATAAGATTCATTGGTTGCATCAAGGTGACTAGATGCTTCATCTAAAAAGAGAATTTTAGGTTTGGCGTATAATGCCCTTGCTAGCAATAATCTTTGCTTTTGACCACCCGATAAAATATTCCCCATATCACCAATAAGCGTTTGATACCCCATAGGCATCTTTATAATTTCTTCATGAATACAAGCAAAGTGTGCACATTTTTGCGCAAACTCAAGATCAGGCGTATTCGCAAAAAATGTAATATTTTCAAGAATACTCCCACTAAGTAACGCATCATTTTGCATCACTGCTGCACTTTGCGTTCTAAAATTTTTTAGGCTCAATCCTTATTTCCGTTGGACGGGGTAAATCTGTTATAATTTTTGTGA
>JAHDDB010000147.1 GCA_020629575.1 Caedibacter sp.
CCTGAACGGTTAAAACTTGAGCTTTAGGGTGACACAGTTGAGTGAACAGTCTCGTGAAAACTACTAATGAACATCAGCTTTATTCAACAATAAAGCACTTCTCAGTACACTTATTCTTATAATTCATATAATTAGGGTTTTGCAATGTTATTTCAGGATATATTTGCTTGAATGTAATGTTGCTTAAGCAATCACCCGTGATTGCATTAGATTGGCAATATCGTTGATCAAATGAATAAAGCTTGGAAAGGCTTATATTTTGATTCTTATCATTCTCAGTAAAACGGTAGGCCTGATAATCATGCAATTGCCACTGTTTGTCTTTTTGCAAACTAAATAGCTTTATTGATGGTAAATTGCCATGAGAAGTAGATAAACCAGCCGTGGTATATTCTCCAATAACATGATCATCCAATTTGACTTTTTTAAACTCCTCCATATGCGTATGACCATTCAAAATACCAATAACCAAACTAGCATACGGTCTAATGGTATCCAGAAATAATTGAGTAATTTTTTCATGCCAAAAATAACTACCATCATAAATATTTTTACCGACAGGAATATGCATGGCAATCATGACTTTATCATCATTGCTTTGCGCTTGTTCAAGTGTATTTTTAAGGAAGATAAGTTGACTCATAATCGCGCTTTGAGACACTTCAGTCAATGGCCGTTCGTTTGAAAACATAACACTATTTAAGATAACTAAATCCAGTTTTTGCTGAAGTTTAATAACAGCATAACCCTCTTTTGCATTTTCACGGTCCTTGATCAAACAAGGATATATATGCTGATTACTGCAAACATTCCCTGATGATAAGAATCCATCAGCAAATCCAACCTTTTGCATCGCACGATAGATACTATAGGTTTGATCTGTTTTAGGGTCATTATAACTATAATTGCCATAGTTTTGATCATAAGCATCATTATTACCAAACACACTAATAATTGGTGTATTAGGAAAGCTCTGTTTTAATGTGCGAAAAACGCTTAATTGGTTTTGCTTAACAAATTCGATGCGATTAACCTTTTGCCCTGCTACTTCATGCCCAACAAGATCACCAAGGAGTAAAATAAATTGTGGTTTTGTGATTTCTTTATCTTTAATTGCTTTAGATGTTTCCCCAATAAGGTGCTGATAAGTTTTCAAATCCAAATCATTACTAGGTTTATAACCATTGGGCATAATCTGCATAGTGCTTTTATCTGTATTTAGATGTATATCGGTAATCACCAAAAATGGTAAAGTACTTGCCGCATATGCATTGCTAACAAATAAACCTAAAACAGCTGCCAAAAATTTACTTTTTTTACACCAAAAATGAACCATCAAATACACTCTCTAACTAAAAATCAAAATTGAATGCAGATTGTATCAAATTTTACACTTTGATGTATCGAGTAGATTTACCTGATGTTATTGCTCGAATTGAATCAAATTAAAAGTTACCGAACTAAAAATTAATCTATGCAAAAAATGACTCATTAAATCATAATAGAAGTTACCCATGTTTAACAAATGAAGGTATCTATGGGAAAACTGACTATGGAATTAATTATAAACAATATGAAGTCACAGTATAAGGTGGCAAACAAGGCCGAAAAGAGTGAGTTGCTAGATCAAGCCTGCCAAACGCTTTCAATGCATCGCAAATCAGTTATTCGCTTGTTTAATCGCACTACTAAAGCCAAGCGCAAAAGACCAGGAAGAAAAAAACAATATGACTCGCCAGAGCTAATCAAGGTGCTCAAGGACATTTGGCTTATTAGTGATCAGATATCAGGGTGCCTCGGGGCTCATAATAGATTTTGGGACTTCCAAGTCAGCCAAAATCGAATCGCTTCCCTCGGCGGTTTATTCTTTTGGGCGGCACGGCTCCCTCTCAAGCAGGCTGCGACGAAAACTACGTATTCTTCTTCGCCACCTTGCTCCTGTATGCCTCTACGGCGTGAAAATATAGCTTCAAGCACAGACTTGCTCTGGCGCCTACGGCACGTCGCGCGCTGGGAATGAAGCCACGCCTACCTTGTCTACTCGACCTCGCGTTCCGCTCTCCATGTCTCGCAGCGGTGGACAACGTTTAAAAATGATTCTGCCAGAGTGGTTGCCTTTTTATGAACAACATCACGGCAATCTTTCTAATGAAATCAAGGATCAGCTGCAATCAGTAAGCTCAGCTACTATTAACCGACTTTTAAAGCCCTATCGATTACATCCAAAACTGCACCAAGACTGATCCAGTTACTGTATGACAAATAGACGCCAGAGATCAACACAATGTATTCAAGCTTGCCAAATAGTCATTCGTTGTCTCAAGATTATGCTTGTCTAATGTTTTTCTTATCTTGGAGATAACTTCTCTATCATTAGACGCTTCATCTAAATCAACATAGTCTGCATGGTAATCACTATCAGCATATCGTGATAATTTTTCCATGAATTGGCCAATATATTGATAGTCTTCGTTAATTGAGACTTGTACTTCATTGCTATTATTATGAAAAAATTCACGCACTTTAGCTATGGTAACACCCTCTCCTTGATTAGCAAATTGCTCACGTACTTTGGTCTGAAAAGCAATTTCTTGCGATATCCGTCCATAACGATTGAGTGCTTTTTCGAATGACTTAGCAATCTCATATCCTTGGTTAGTCGATGATAATAGCTTATCGCCATCATTACGGATAAGCCCAACATCCTCACCCAAAACAAGCATCCTATTTGAAGCATCCTTCATTATACCTTTTATCCGTGTATCCAGCTCAGTAAAGCACGTCTTAATTTTCTTTAAATTTGACACTTGATTAGCGCTAATGTCTACTTCTTTATCAAAAATCGCATCACCATACTCTTGAACAATTAACAGCATAAAGTTTAACAATGGAACCTGCAACAGCAATTCAATTTGTTTAGTTATCACAATCAAGTAATTCGCTAAAAGCTCTAGATGTAAACGCCCATCACTGGTAATAATGTTAGAACCAAAGCGAAATGAAACTTCTGATTTTGCATATATATTTTTATTATCCTTCGCATCTAAAAATGCATTTAAGACATTCGCCATCAACACATCAAAGTTTGCACCTTTTTTTAAAATGAGTTGTATTGTTTGGAGTATAATTTTCAATATATGCTTTTAGGTCTGTTTCTATTTCACTGAGCGCACTTTTCACTAAGACATCTGTTTCATTATAAAGCTTCAATAGCTTTTTGAGCCTTTCTTCTAAAGTTTCACCGCCTTCATTATTTGCAATGGGCTTTAATAAATCTGACAAAGATGAGAATTTCTCTCTAATCTTCTCTTCATGTGTCTCTTTGAGCCAGTAGAACCTAGAGAAATACCTTGATAAACCCTCTTTGATTTCATTTATACCTTGTTGATCGAGTAAAATCTGCCTTTTGAGCGCCTTCTCAGATTTTTTAATTTCTTCTGATACAGCACGAGTTGCAGTTGTATTATCTCTACGCTGGTCAAGTTTTGAAATCGCAATTTTAACACTAGTTGCTTTTTCTCTTACGTAAGATTTATTATTATGCAAAATATCCCAATTTTTATTGTTTATATTTGGATAAAGCTGGCCGTATAACTGTTCTATTGCATAAACCACATGTTCATTTTTCTCTGCGACAAACTTTTTCAATAAATTTGCTGATTTACTATTTTGATTAACCTGTGAAATCTTACTATGTTGATTGGGAACATAATTTTCCATGAGTTTTATAGATCCACTTTCTTTTTTTATTGCTTGACCCTCTGAAAAAAGGGCAATAGTCTGTTCTATAAATTTGTGAGTGTCAACTTCACTCTTCCCTCCTTTAGACATCCCGTCATATAAATATAATAATTTTCGGTAAGGTGAAACCTCATCATCAAAATCATCCACTTCCTCTGATGTGTTGTTTACAGCATATAAATATAGCAAGTCTTCATCCTTTAGAATTTTTTGAAAACCCATAACTTTGGCCTTTACCCGCTCTACGTTATCAATAGAAACTTTATAGGTTGAAACATGACACATTTTATCAAATTGACTAATAAATTTGCCAGCTAAGAATGTACTTGAGAGTGTAAAGCTCTCTGCCAATCTTGCCGCTGATGTAACCACATTTTTGGCTGCTTCAAACTTTGAATAATAGCTACGTGTTAGAAGGTGAGTGTTTAACTTAGCAAATACTCTGACCCCTTTGTCGTATAGCTCAACAAACGCCTTATAACAGTCACCTTTACCTCCCCCAAGAGGTGATGTTCCGGTAACATTACTCATAACGGTTAGACGCTTCCATAGTTTTAGTCGGTTGAGGAAGCTTAAAAGCGTATTATAGTCAAAATTCTTACTGGCAAGATCCATCATCCATCCATAATTCTCCATAGCCACCCACATCCGCTGTGGTGCAGCGCCTTTAAAGTAGTTATTAGCGCGCTTAGCAACGATACGTAGATACCGCTCCAGTGGCTCAGCTAGATACACACAGTATTTACAATAAATACTTGATGACACCGGCGTTTGCGCTGCTAAATAACGTCCAGACACTGAGTACATATTCTTTTTATCAAAAACATCATTAACCAGATCAATTTTTAACTTACGCCAAAACAAATAGCCTGTTTGTTTAGGATCACTAATCTCAAAGCCCGCCGTAATTGGTACGGTTGACTCTGCGTCACGCCCGCGATAACAATCTAAAATAGGTAAGAACTCTTTTTCATTAATACTTAAACCTTGAGACTTATTTAGCCCCGAACTAATTGACGACAACATATTTCTTCTCCAAAAAGTTAAATTAGTCTATAACACAGGTTGTTTCATTAGATTTAATTTTTCTTTAAACTTATTTATCGAGTCATTATCTCTCTTAAAGAATTGAGGATTAAAATTCTGTGAATTAATGTCATCCTGATAACCCATACCATGTATTGCCACTTTCTCCTCTTGTGCTAATACCGTTCGTATACGTCCTATTGCCGTTTTTGCATCTGCTGCCATTTCCGAACTACTTAAGATTTTAAGCAGTCCACCTTTTGTTAACTTTCCAGATACCAGCTCATAATATGAGAGTAATCAACTTATTCGAGGTTGTTTATCAGGATTTTAATCAAG
>JAHDDB010000148.1 GCA_020629575.1 Caedibacter sp.
GATACAGGCAAGTAAAAAATCTTTACGTTTTTCGGCTTATAACGCTGGAACCCCAAATATAAAAAAAATATAAAACCTTACAACATCACACGAAACATATAAATAACATAAAACATGATAATGTATTTAATTTACACAAATATTTGACACTTGCGCTTTATTGATTTACTTTAATGTTCACGCGAACATTAAAAGATAGTTATGATCACCCAAGAAGAAATTGCTAAACAGCTTAACCTATCACGCACAACCGTTGCGCGTGCCTTGGCAGGCAACGCCAGCATTAAGCCTGAGACACGTGACAAAGTCATTGCGCTAGCAACAAAACTGGGTTACCAGAAGAACCTAATTGGTAGCTCACTAGCCAGTAAGACGCCTAAGAAAATTTATGCATTTCTCATTGAGTCCATTAATGAAAATTATTGTTTAGAAATGACCAATGGGCTAACAAAAGCCAAAAATGAGTTTAAAAACTACAATTTTTCGCTAGAGATTGTTAAAACTAATATTAATTCACCTGATGAGCAGATCAAGCTATTACAAAAGATAATCAAAAAAGATGCACCTGATGGCATTATCATCATTCCACAGCATAAAGAGCAAGTTAAGAAACTCATTCAGCAAAACTCAAGTATCCAATTTATGACACTGGACATCCCGATTTCACAGGATATTCCACACATTGGCAGCAACTATGTGAAATCAGGAAAAATGACAGCAAATATTTTGTCCCCCTTGCTACGCGGTCGTGAAAAAGTACTTATCTTGGATACCGAAAGCGATAATATCTCTTCGAAGCAGTACCTTGAAGGTTTTTGTAGCGAAGCTAAAGCAAGCAACATCCTTACTGAAGGTCCCATCTATTTTGAGCATATTTTGCAAAACATTGACATACTCATAGATAAATATCTTACCGACAACGTTAAAGCAATTTATAGCAGTCGCTATCTTGCAGAAATTGTCACTGCCATAAATAAACAAAATAAGAAGCATCCTGATATTAATCTATACATTATCAGTAACGGTATGAGTGCCAATATCAAGCAGCTCATAAAAGAAGGTCAAATTCTAGCAACTATAAAAGAAGATCACGCTCAGCAAAGCTATCTTGCGGCGAAGCATTTATTTTTAGCGCTACATGGCGAACAACTTGATATCAACCATAACGTATTAGTCAAAAGCGAGATAATTTATAAAGAGAACCTAAACTAAAAAATTTTAAATTAAGATGTTCACGCGAACACGAAAAAATAACCACAAGAATCAAAGTAAAAAACTAAATGAGGTCAACAAAATGAAAGGTATATTTTCAGCACTTATGGTGGCATTTGATGAACAAGGCAATATTGATGAAGCTGGGTTAAGAGAGATCATCCGTTTTAATATTGATGTGCAAAAAGTTGATGGTTTATATGTTGGTGGCAGCACAGGTGAAAACTTTATGCTATCAACTGCTGATAAGAAAAAAGTATTTAGTATCACCAAATCTGAAGCTAAGAGCCAGGTCACTCTAATTGCACAAGTCGGCTCACCTAACCTGCAAGAAGCCATTGAGCTTGGACAATATGCAACTGAATTAGGCTATGATGCGATTTCTGCGGTGACACCTTTTTATTACAAGTTTGATTTCACTGAAGTTAAAGATTACTACCAATCCATTGCGCACGCTGTTGATAATAAATTGGTGATATACACCATTCCAATGCTCACGGGTGTTAATATGAGCCTTGAACAATTTGCCGAGCTTTTTGCCATTAAAAATGTGATAGGCGTAAAATTCACTGCAGCTGATTTGTTTTTACTGGAACGCCTACGCGAGAAATTTAGTGATAAGATCATCTACTCGGGATTTGATGAGCTATTGCTTCCTTCTGCGGCTATCGGCATTGATGGCGCTATTGGCAGCACCTACAACATCAACAGCACTCGCGCTCGCGGCATATTAGAAGCTGTTGATAACGGTCAGTTAGCACAAGCGCGCAAATTGCAAAATGAGTGTAATGATATTATTTCTGCTTTACTAAAAGAGAGTTTCTTTCAATCGCTTAAAGCAATGCTTACTCTGCATGATGTAAACGCAGGGATATGCAAAAAACCATTTAAAGCAATTTCTGATAAAAGATTTAATGAGCTAAAAGCGCTCAAGGCACAATATTTCTAAACTTTAATTTACCATAAAGCTAATACATACTGGAGGGCAGACATGAAAATAGAGTTAGGCATCATCAACTATTGCGTGTTGATCATATATTTACTTGGCATGCTTGCCGTTGGCATTTATTTCTCAAAACGCAGTGGTAAAGATACAGACAACTTTTTCAAGGCGGGAGGTCGTGTGCCTGGTTGGGCAGTTGGCATTAGTATCTTTGCCACCACGCTCAGTGCGATAACTTTTATGTCAATTCCAGCGCTTGCCTATCGTCAAGATTGGGCAATGGGCTTTAATAATCTATCAATTGTTGCAATTGCCCCTCTTGTGGTGATTTTTGCAGTACCTTTTTTTAGAAAGCTGAAAGTCACAAGTGCTTATGAGTATTTAGAATATCGCTTTAATGTCAAAATGCGTTTGCTCGGCAGCATTGTGTTTATGACGTTTCATATTTTCCGTGTTGCGATTGTGATTTATTTACCTACTCTAGCGCTTGAGTCTGTCGTCAATATTAACCCTGTTTTTCTGGCAGTTGCCATTGGTGTATTATGCATTATCTATACTTTTCTAGGTGGGATTGAGGGGGTTATTTGGGCAGATGTCATCCAAGGCATCCTACTCTTAGGTGGCGCGCTATTGATCATCATTTTCTTGATTGCCAAGATCCATAATCCAGGACATGAAATCTATCATGCAGTCGCCTCAGGCAAGCTCTTAACAAAAAATAATTTCGAGCTCAGTCTATTCCACGCGACAATTATTGGCATTTTTATTGGCGGGATATTTAACAGCCTTTATCAATATATCGGCAGCCAAGATGTCGTACAAAGATATAACGCAACGAAAGATATCAAAGAAACCAATAAAGCCATTTATCTCAATGCTAAGCTTGCTTTCTTAGTAATTTTTATCTTCTTTGGCATGGGTACTTTACTGTTTATTTACTATCAACAACATAGTGCTGATTTACCCACTGGTTTTAATCTCGACTCTATCGTGCCTTATTTTATTGTGACGCAAATGCCCATTGGTATCGCAGGCTTTATTATCGCGGCGATTTTTGCTGCTGCACAATCAACGATATCAAGTAGCCTCAACAGTATATCAGCATGCTTTGTTACCGATATCACTGAACGTTTTTTCAATAAAACTTCCGAAAAAACAGCTGTACTCATTGCAAGATTGGTCATTATCATTGCAGGCATTATTGGCACTATTATTGCCTTGTATATGACAGTAACCAATCAATCGCACCTGCAGATTTTTTTCCAATCAATTTTAGGATTATTTGGCGGGCCTATTGCTGGCGCGTTTATT
This sequence comes from Caedibacter sp., assembly GCA_020629575.1. Taxonomy (GTDB): domain Bacteria; phylum Pseudomonadota; class Gammaproteobacteria; order Francisellales; family Francisellaceae; genus Caedibacter. The sequence continues at coordinate 3,467 of JAHDDB010000148.1, forward strand.
ATCGGCATATTCTCTAAGCGCGTTAGTGGTAATGCAGTATTCTTCGCAGTACTTATCAGTGTGGTTATTCTTTACTTTGTGACCAAGACTGATATTTATTTCATGTATTATGGACTTGTTGGTGTGCTCTCAAGCATGATTTTAAGCTACCTACTAAGTTTCATTTTCCGCACATCCAAAACAGTCACAGGCTTAACCTACGCAACCGTTGATGAACCTATAATAAATGAAAAAACGACCTAAACAGCTAACACGGAAATCATAAACGATGAAAACACTATGCTTTGATATCGGCGGCACTTACATAAAACATGGTTTGATTGACCAACAAGGCAAATTGCATGATCACGGCAAATTCCCAACACCTAAAACAAATTGCCAAAGCACTATTCCAAAGGCATTAATTGACTTCACACAACAGCTAACGATTAGTGAATCCATTAGCAATATCGGCATCAGTAGCGCCGGTCAAGTGGATAGCCAGCATGGCACAATTATTTACGCTAATGACAACCTGCCTGATTATAGTGGCTGCAAGCTTGTCAAAGCGTTGATCACAGCGACTAACATTAATACTTATGTTGAGAATGATGCCTATTGTGCAGCATTAGGTGAGATGCAAATGGGTGCTGCCAAAGATGCTAATAACTTTCTATGCTTAACACTCGGCACGGGTGTTGGTGGTGCTTTTATCCTTAATCGCAAGCTCTATAAAGGTGCCCATAACTGCGCTGCGGCGATCGGCTACCTTAACACCAACAATTCGTGTATTGACAAGGTCGTATCAACTCGCGGCATCCTTGAGCATTATCATATAATAAGTGGCCATAAACTCAATGGTGTTGAATTTTTTGAGCAAGTAAAAGCAAAAGAGAAATATGCACTTACTGTGTATGAAACATTTATTCACAACTTAAGTGACGGGCTTTTAAGTGCGATTTATCTACTTGATCCGGAAGTAATTGTTCTAGGAGGAGCCATCTCTTCTCAAGGTGATTTTTTATTTAACGACATCAATCATGCACTGCAAGCTAAATGCTTGCCTGTACATCGCACCATTAAAGTCATCAAGGCACAGCTTGAAAATACAGCTGGGCTAATGGGCGCCTATCATATAACACAACACCGTAATTATTCTCACACATAGATAATATCAGGAGAGCATCAATGCCAATATCTATTACTGACATTTTACCTCGTGGTTTAATTGTCTCATGTCAAGCACTCAGTGATGAGCCACTGCATAGTCCATATATCATGGCAAAAATGGCGCTAGCAGCCAAACAAGGTGGCGCCATTGCCATTCGCGCAAACTCTGCCATCGATATTGCAGCCATTAAAAAAGAAGTCAATTTACCCATTATTGGGATTGTTAAAAGAGATTATCCTGATTCTCAAGTTTTTATTACTGCAACAATGAATGAGATCAACGAACTTGCAAATTCAGGTTGCGAAATCATGGCACTTGATGCAACGGCAAGAACAAGACCTAATAAACAAACATTGGCTCAATTTGTACATGAGATTCGTTGCAAGTTTCCAGAGCTTTTTCTCATGGCTGATTGTGCTACATTTGATGAAGGCATCTATGCACATGAGCTTGGATTTGATCTCATTGCTACAACATTAAGCGGTTATAC
>JAHDDB010000149.1 GCA_020629575.1 Caedibacter sp.
AAGCTGAAAAACAGGGAGCCCAAATATTACAATTAAGCTTTGCCGATAATGATCGGGCACAAGCAAATCACGCAACCAATGGTCTAATCAAAGTGGCAGTCACTAGTAAAGGTCATATATTGGGCGTTTCGATTGTGGGTGAGAATGCCGGAGAGCTTATTACACCATGGACAATCGCCATTAAAAATAAGCTAAAAGTCAAACATATGGCAAGTTTCATTGCACCATATCCGACGTTGAGTGAGTTAAGTAAGCGCACTGCAGGTAGCTTTTACACGCCTAAGTTATATGGTGCTAAAACACGTCGATTTGTTCGTTTGTTATTGAAGTGGTTTTAGTCTCGGAGTGATTTATGATTGAATCAAGCTTGCGTCCAGCTTTTCAGAGAATCTTTGTCAAACCTGCTTTAAGTCTTGGTGGGCGCTATCTTTCAGCTAATGGAATTACCATTTGTGCATTGATTGTTGGCTTGATCGCAGCGGGCTTTCTGAGTATGGATTATTCGTATTTAGACGTAGTATTGTTACTTCTTTCTGGTTATTTGGATATATTGGATGGCTCAGTTGCACGCCTTCAAAACAATAGCACAGCCTTTGGCACCGTTTTGGACATATTAAGCGATAGACTGGTTGAGTCATCGATTGTTATAGCTTTGTTTTTGCGTGATCCAAGCCTTGGCTTGATTTGTCTGTTGATGTCGATGTCGATGTTGATGTGTATTAGTAGTTTCTTATTGGTTGGTATTTTTTCAGACAAGCAATCAGAGAAGAGCTTTCATTACAGTTCTGGATTAATGGAACGTGCGGAGTCTTTTATCTTTTTTATTTTAATGATGCTATTGCCTGATTACGTATTGATTTTAGGTGTGGTATTTACTGTTTTAGTATGGTGGACAATGATTTTTAGGGCATATCAGTTTTATCAATACCAACAGGAGTCTTTATGAAAAAAATAAGTAGCTTTCCCATTTTTCCCCTTTTCTCACGTGTTTTGGCAGCTTTATTCTTCTTATGTTTTATACTCTCAGTGACATTATTCAACACGGTGCAAGCCGCACCTAAGAAAGACTACTGGCAGCAATGGGTGCTATTTGATCCTTTAGCGACTCAAGTGATTGATTACGGCATTTGGCAGGAAATGTTAAATAAATATCTGGTGCTTGAAAATGCTCAATCTTATTTTCAATATCAACAAGTATCAGCCGCAGATAAAGCACTATTAGCAAAGACTATCAAGCATTTATCACAGATTAAAATCAGCCGATATAACCGCGATGAGCAATTAGCTTATTGGATTAATCTGTATAATATACTAACCGTTGATGTGATTTTGAAAAATCCTAAAGTGACAAGCATCACACAAATTGAGCAAAATTGGCTAGGGCAAACTCAGGTATGGGACACCCCTATGATTACAGTAGAGGCAATCAAGCTAACACTTAATGACATCGAACATCGCATTTTACGCCCTATTTGGAATGACCCACGTATTCATGCCGCAGTAAATTGTGCTTCATTAGGTTGTCCGGATTTAAGTGCAAAAGCTTATACTGGTAAAGAAATCAATGCGCAACTAAATGCAACCTTCTTCGCATTTATTAACAGTTCAAAAGGACTTTTACTGCAAGATAATAAACTGCTGTTGTCTAAAATATTTCAGTGGTATGGCAGTGATTTTGGCGATCAATCACAAATGTTTGCCTTTATTGGCTACTTTGTCCGTGATCAAAAGCTGCAAAATTTGCTAAAACAACCAACTATTAATATTGGCTATCAAGACTATGATTGGAACTTAAATACAAAAGGTTAGCTAAATGATAGTGACGATTGGTTTTGGTGTCTTCTTAGTCATCATCATTTTAAGTTTCAAAAAGTCGTTAAAAACAGGCTCATCGATACAGTATTTTGTTGCGAATAGGCAAACATCAACCTTTGCATTGATCGCAACTTTAGTGATGACGGAGCTTAATACCTCAACGCTAATTGGCTTTGCTTCTTTGGGTGCCTCTTATGGCAGTTCAGCAATAAGTTTAGCCTTGGTTTTTCTTGTTGGCTTATTATTTTATGCCATCAGTGTCGCGAAAAAATGGAAGCAGTTTGATGGCGTTACTGTCACGACTTTTTTTGCTAGGCGCTATAACTCTGCGATTGGCTATATTGCTGCTGTGATCCTGTTAATGGCAATGCTTGGATTTAGTGCCAACTACGTTAAATCATTGACTTTGATTTTTGCTCCTTTATTTCCTGGTGCCAGTCAATGGCTGATCAGTGGTGGTTTTTGCTTGTTGATGTTGTGCTTAACACTCAGAGGTGGCATAAAATCTATTATTCGTTTGGATGTGTTTAGTTTTATATTAACACTGGTGATTATTCCGGCGTGGCTTTATTATGCACATGCTATTCCAGATGCTACTGCCAATATACCTACGATAAAACTACCAACATCAATGCTTATTTCACTCATTATCATTACGATGTTTACGTATATATTGGCGCCTTGGTACGGACAAAAGATATTTACTGCCAGAACAGCTAGAGTGGCATTTGTTTCGGTTGTTATTGCGGCACTTTTGATTGCTTGTATTTATGCTCTTGCCATCGAAGTTGCTAGCGTCATATCAGCTAAAGTCAATACATTAAGCAGCCCTCAAGAGGCAATTCCATTATTGATTAGCAGTTATTTACCGCCGATTTGGCAAGGGTTAAGTTACACTGTTTTGTTTTTTATTGCAGCGACTACACTCGCTGGATTATGGAACACGATGGCATCGATTTTAATTGCGCATCGCACGCAAGTAGTCATTAACACATCACTCACTCAAAGCATTATGATTACGAGCATTATTGCGGTGATTTCTTATGTTTTGGCTAATGTCTTTATTGATCAGATTTTCCAAAAAATGGTGTTAATGAATATTCCAATTGCGGCATTAGCATTCTCATTATTAGCCGGTTTTTATTATGAAAAAGCCAATAGCCTCTCAAGTCTGGTGAGTATGCTAACGGGATTTGTCGGTGGTGTGCTTTGTTATATTTACTTTGATGAGATTGATTATTTATGGTACTGGGCCGTGTATGTCATCCCGATGAGCTTTTTGGTTGGGTTTGTTGTGTGCAAACGCCGTTAGTGATTTGAGAGTTGAACTTGTTTGGCATTTAAACGATGCTGAGTGGGTATTTATTGCTATTTGAGTGATACATAATGGGGAGGAAAAATATAATGAAATCAATCGGTCTAACACATAAAAAACATCCTGTTGGGATATGGTATTTATTCGCTGTGGAAGTGTGGGAGCGCTTTAGCTATTATGGTATGCGAGCAATTCTTGTGCTATATCTTGTCAATTATTTAGGTTTTTCAGATACATCAGCTTATGTTTTATATGGCGCATATGCCGCTATTGTCTATATGACACCGGTGTTAGGTGCGTTTCTTGCTGATAGCTATTTAGGCACCAAGCGTAGTGTTAAGCTTGGTGCATTTATTATTGCCATTGGTCATATACTGATGTTTGCTATTCCAGACTTTATTCATTTAGGATTATCAGCTATCGCCATTGGTACAGGCTTTTTTAAAGCCAATATGCAAAATCTCTTAGGGCTTTTGTACGATAAAGAAGACCCAAGGAAAGATGTTGGTTATACAATCTTTTACATGGGGGTTAATTTAGGCTCATTTATTTCAACGCTATTAGTGCCAGCGGTTTATACTTGGGTGTCGCCAGAGACTGGTTTTTTAACGGCGGCATTTGGTATGTTGCTAGGGCTTGGTTTTTTCCTTTTTGGCGACAAGCGCAATTACTTCATTGAGACGCGCCAAATTAATGCATTTAAGTTTTATACAACAGTAGTCATGACGATTTTAAGTGTGCCTCTTGTGGCGATGTATTTATATTTCACAGAAGGTGTTGGGTCGATGACCTTTATCATTAGCGCCATTGCGCTTATGGTTATTGCGTACATTATCTACAAAGGTTTTAGAAAGGGCGGTGAATACTTTAGAACACTTTACGTTGTATTATGGCTAGGTGTGCTTGGTATGGTTTATTTTGCGTTGATGGAACAAACTGGAAGCACCGTAGTGTTGCTTACAGAGCGAACAATTGATAGAAACTTTTTTGATTTATTTGAAATTCCAAGCTCATGGTTTTTGTCACTTAACCCGCTAGTAATTGTATTCTTTGGACTAGTCATTGCTAAACTATGGTCAGTATGGAATCCCAATGCTACCGCCAAGATGGCGCTTGGTGTCATTGCCGCAAGTCTTGGGATGTATTGTTTTTCAATGGCAGCATTAACAGGTAGTTTGTGGTTTATCGTCCTAGGATATTTTGTGCTATCAATCGGCGAATTAGCCATATCCCCAGTGGCTTATTCTGCATTGAGCAAAGTCTCACCATTGGATATCAGTGGGTTAGTTATGGGCCTGTTTTTGTTAAAATCATCCTTTGCATATTTAATTGGTGCAATCATTGGCGCATTAACCGATGTTGGTGGCGTCACGTCAGTACAGGCTGAGGCTTATGGCAGTGTATTTAATCAAGTAGGTAGCTATGGATTGATTATTGGTGTGGTTGCATTGCTGTTAAGCCCATTAGCAAAGAAACTGCTAAGAGTTTGATTGCATCACTAAGATCAACGCATATCGTGCATTCCAATAGTGAAACAGGCTTTGGTTTTGCTGATGTGTTGCTCTATCCCTTGGTGAGTAATCACAAGAATGACATCGGGATTGTGATGGAGTTTAAACATGCCAAGGAAGATGATAGCCAAAATCTTGAGTTATTAGCAGATAAAGCATTAGCGCAAATTGTAACAAAAAATTATATTACAGAGCTAAACGCTCAACCACAGGTCAAACGAGTATTAGCATTAGGTTTGGCATTTAATCATAAATGTGTGATTGTGAAGTATGTAGAATTAGTCAATAACTGATTCTATCATAACTATTTGCTGAGGTTTTACATCAAAACTAGTGATATAATAAGCCCAGAGATAACCCTAATGTTTTAAGCCAGCTCTGACGCATAAGGATATACTCTCGCTGAAATTTTTAAATAAGGCAT
>JAHDDB010000005.1:0-28162 GCA_020629575.1 Caedibacter sp.
TTAACGCGTCAAGCTAAGAACGCAGTTTTGCAAGATGATGGACATTTAGCATTTAGAAATCGGTTATTAAAGAATTATCAACAAATCCAAAAATGGGCACAGCAGCAGGGGCTTGAATGTTATCGTATCTATGATGCGGATTTGCCTGAATACGCTGTGGCAATTGATCTTTATAATACCCATGTACATGTACAAGAGTATCAGATGGGTAAAACAGTTGATGAAAAACTTGCTCAAAAGCGTCTATTGCAAGCGGTTTATCATATTGCTAAAGTGCTAGAGGTTAGATATGAACATATTCATATCAAAACACGTCAGCGACAAAAGGGTGACAGTCAATATCAAAGGCAGGCAATAACCGATAAGTTTCATGTGGTTAAAGAACATGATGCGTTGTTTTATGTGAACTTTGATGATTATTTAGATACTGGTCTTTTTTTAGATCACCGTAAAATGCGCCAAATTGTGGCAAAAGCCGCGCAAGGCAAAACGTTATTGAACCTGTTTTCTTATACATGCTCAGCAAGTGTGCATGCGGCATTGATGGGTGCACAAGTGGTTAGTATTGATATGTCAAAGACCTATCTAGACTGGGGAAAACGCAATTTTCACTTGAATAAATTAAATATTGATCAGCATGTATTTATCCAGGCGGATTGCTTTACGTGGCTTAAAGAAGCCGTTAAAGGGCGTAAACAATTTGATGTAATCTTCTTAGATCCTCCGACATTTTCTAACTCTAAGCGTATGCAAAATGTACTCGATGTGCAGCGTGACCATGTAGAATTAATCGAGTTGGCTATGCGACTTTTAACAAGAAAAGGCGTGTTATATTTCTCTAATAACTATCGCAAGTTTAAATTTGATGAGGGGTTGCAGGCAAAGTATGATTGCCAAAATATTGATGATAAATGCTTGTCGCGCGACTTTCTAAGGAGACCAACAATTCACCATTGTTGGCAGATTTCAGCTAAATCGAATGGTTAGCTTTTTCCCTAGTGCATGAGCTATTTTTGAGAGCAGGTTAAAAGAGGGTAGCCTTGTATCAGAGCCGCTTTCAAGACGAGAAATAACTTGTTGTGTAGTATTTGATTTCTCAGCGAGTTCTTTTTGACTAAGCCCTGATTCAATTCTTAATTGATAAGCAAGTTGGGCAACTTCATTAATATAGCGTTCTTGTTCAAAGTCTATGCTGAATTGTTTGTCATGTTCCATGTGCTCTTTGATAGCTGATTGGATACTTGACCCAATATGTTTATTTTTCATTTCTTAGTACCTCACTCATTCGTTTCTCAGCGATATCCTTATCTTTGTTTTCCAATTTTTGTGTTTTTTTCTTCACATAGTGTATAACATCCCTGTCTGGATATCCCAAAGTTGCGCATATTTTCCTTTAAGCGTTATCAGTTCTTGATGTGTACCGCTTTCAATAATCTGTCCTTGATCCATTACATGAATGATATCGGCATGGCGAATTGTTGATAGTCGATGCGCAATAATAATGGTTGTTTTTGATTTCGATAGTTTGTTTAAAGCGCGCTGTATAGCAAGCTCGGTTTCATTATCTACTGCAGAAGTTGCCTCATCTAGAATTAGAATCGGTGCATCTTTTAAAACTGCTCGTGCAATACAAATGCGTTGTTTCTGACCGCCTGATAATAATAAACCGCGTTGCCCAACATCCGTATCATACCCGTGAGGTAACTGCATAACAAACTCATGCAGCCCGGCAACTTTAGCTGCATGCGTAATCGCTTTATCATCAGCATTAAAAGAGCCATAGGCAATATTTTCTTTGATTGTGCCATCAAATAAGAAGCTATCCTGACTCACTAACGCGATCTGTTGACGCCATGATGATAAATCAAAGCTTTGAATGTTATGACTACCATAGTTTAAAGCACCAGATTGCGGTTCATAAAATTGGCACATCAGCTTAATCAATGTGCTTTTTCCTGAGCCTGATTCGCCAACAAATGCAGTGGTTTGTTGTGCTTTGATAGATAGATTTAAATCTTGATAAATGGGCGTATCATTTTGATAACCAAAAGTAACGTGATCGAAAATGATATTTTGGTGATCTGTTATTGTTTTTAGTGCTGATTTATTATTTAGATCTTCAGTCGACCAAGTGAGTAAATCAAGAACTCGGGTTGTCGATGCCATGACACGTTGATAGTCAACTGTGACGACAGCAAGATTATTGAAAGGCCAGAGCAGGCGTTGTGATAAGAAAATTAGCATACTAAAAACACCGACATTCATGTGTCCATGAAACGTTTGGTAGCCACCAATCAGCAGTGTAAATAAAAAGCCAGTTAAGACAAACATACGAATAACCGGTGTCACCATCGAACTAATTTGGATGGTTTTGCGATTAGCCATTTGATAATTGGCACTGGCTTTCTCAATGCGTTGTGCTTCATATTCTTCAGTGGTATAGCTTTTGATGGTTAAGAGATTAAGTAGATTACGTTGTAAATCACCACTGATTTCAGCGGCCTTTTGACGTACTTCTAAAAATCTAGGTGCTAAACGATGCTGGAAATAAAATGCACCAACAATAATGCATGGAATAGGCACAATCGCAAGCAATGTAATCAAAGGAGAGGCAAACAAAAATACGATTCCAATAAAGACAGTAGAAACGACAATTTGTACAATTTGATTAACGCCATCTTCTAAAAATCGTTCCATTTGATTGATATCATCATTAATCGTTGCAATCATTTGCCCTGTTGAAGTTGCTTCAATCTGTTGGACATTAGCTTTTTGAATATGTCCATAGACGTCAGTACGCAGTTTATGTTCAACATTTTGTGCAAGATTACGCCATTTTAGGCTATACAAATATTGAAAATATGATTCAAATGCCCAGATAAAAAAGGTAAGTAGACCTAAAATTAATAGCTGTGAGAATAATGAATGTACCCCAGTTAATTGTGCAATCCATGAATCTTGGCGTGATACAACCATATTAACAGCTACACCTAAGAGGATTTCAGGGAAGATGTCAAAAAGTTTGTTGAGTGTTGAGTATAAGAGTGCTAAAAGATAATCTTTGCGATAACCGCGCATATAGCTTAATAGGCGCAATAACGGATATTTGCTTGTCGATAAATAGGTGTTAGATTTCAATGGTCAGTACGGTTAAGTATGAGTGTATAAATACTATCGGGAAATATCACTAACCCTCAAGCAAAAATATGCTTTATAGTGAGAATCTTGCAAAAAGATTCTCACTGGAGTTTGCTAAGTTTAATATCCATAACGTGAGCATAAGCATAAGGCTTGATAAAAACGGTGGTATTTAGATGGATAGAAAAGTTTTGTTTGTATTTAGTTGTCGTTGAACGACTTAATTTAGTCAAAAGTTAAGCAATAAGCGCTATCAAATAGCAGATGATAAGTATAGAATAAGCTGTATTTTCAATAGCTAAAATATAAAATTAAAATAATGATTTCTGATGAAAAGTTCCAAGAGTTCTGTGCTTATCTAAGTGATATTCATGCAAGTTTACAATCTAATCAACAAGGCAAAGTGGCAAGCTATATTCCTGAGCTTAAGAAAGTAGACCCTAATCAGTTTGCCATCTCTGTGTGCACGGTTGATGGAAGAAAGTTTAGCGTTGGTGATTTTAAGTCGCGCTTTTGTATGCAATCGATGGTGAAGCCTGTGTTGTACGCACTGGCACTAGAAGAAAATGGATTAAATCATGTGCATAAGCATATCGGACGTGAGCCAAGTGGCAAAAACTTCAATGAGTTAACATTAAATGATGAAGGCTTGCCGCATAATCCGATGATTAATGCAGGTGCGATTATGTCATGCTCGATGATTAAGCGTAAATCGAATCCGGCAGATCGCTTTAATCATATTATGCAAGCACTTTATAAATTGTCAAATAGTCAGAAAATCACGTTTAATAATGCCGTATATAACTCAGAAAAAGAAACGGCAGATCGTAATTATGCCTTGGGTTATTTTATGCGTGAGCATCAAGCGTTTCCGAAAAATACCGATTTGCATCGTACGCTTAATTTATATTTTCAGGCATGTTCGATTGAGCTTAATAGTGAGATGTTAGCAACGATTGCAGCAAGCTTTGCCAATGCCGGTAGTTGTGCCGTGACAAAAGAAGAAATCTTTAAACCAGAGACTGTTAAGAATTGCTTATCATTAATGTATTCATGTGGCATGTATGATTACTCAGGTGAGTGGGCGTTCTCGATTGGACTGCCTGCTAAAAGTGGGGTTTCCGGTGGGATTTATGTTGTTGTTCCTGATTTGATGGGTATTGCGATTTACTCACCGCGCTTGGATAAGCATGGCAACTCTTTTAAAGCAATCGAAGTGTGCAAGCGTCTTGTTGATCGTTATAGTATTCATAATTACGACAGTATTTTACGCTGTCAAAATAAAATTAATTTATTCCCAGTAAGTTAATTGTCAAACAGGCGCTTAACACCTAGAATAAAAGCAACCTAAAGGCGCTAGGAGCAAGCTATGCCACAAGATACAATTGCTAAAATCAAAGAAATTCTTAAAACATCAGATAAATTAAACTTTGATGATACTGAGCATTTATCCGAGTTGTTAGATCAGTTACAGATTGAACTGAAATCTTTGCCAGAGAGCGAAAAAGTGCAAGCGCTTGAAATTGCCAAATTGACCAAACAAAAAGTCGAAATGAGTAAACTACAAGATCCTAAAGAAGCAGATTTTAGTGATCTTGAACAGGCAATTATTGAGTATGAAGTGAGTCATCCAAAGCTGACACATACCGTGCGCTCTATTTGTAATCTATTATCGAGTATTGGGATCTAATTTGCATGACCGAAAATGAGCGCCAAAATGCCATTTTACAGCATTTAGCCATTACGCGTTGGTATGCTAAAGGTAATCCTGCTCATAAAGAAGAGCCACTAGCAGATGAGACACATATTATTGCGAATCAACTGAGCGTGATTGTATCCACTTTGGAACAACGGGATCGTGTTAAAGCGCTTATGAATGCGATGTTTACACAATTTTCAGTGTGTTTTATCGAAAAAGATCAAGCGCAAGGAGAAAAAAATATAGCCTCAAGTGCGATAATTCTCTATGATGAAAACTTGACTTTAAAAACCTTGTTAGATCAAAGTTTGCATGATAGGTGTTATGCGCTTAAGTTTAATGAACTCAATCGTGCCGAGGTGAAAAAACAAACCATGATGAATCTTTATGCAGTATCAGATTTTGCCATTAGGTGAGAACCATTTACCACAGATGATGGATATTGAGCGTGAGGTATTTGAATACCCATGGTCAGCGTCACAAATGAAAGATAGTATCTTGTCTGCGCATACCGAGACATGGGGGTTATTTGATCTTAATCATCAACTGATTGCTTTTGCGGTTATCTCAGTGATTTTTGATGAGGCCGAAATACTTAATTTTTCAGTAGCGAAATCATACCAACATCAAGGTTTTGGGCAAAAGCTATTGGCCTATTTGATGAATCATTTGTCTTATAAGCAGATTGAAAAGTTGTTTTTAGAGGTGAGAGTTACCAATATCCCTGCAATTAGCATCTATAGAAAATATGGCTTTGAAGAAATTTCAGTGCGTAAGAACTATTATCGCGTTGGTGAGACATATGAGGATGCGCTGGTGTTGCAAGCAACTTTACAAGTTCAGCACTCAACGCATTATTTTTAAAAACTAACAAACATAAGAGATCGTTGTATGAACTATCAAGAGATTTTAGATTTTTGGTTTAAAGAACTAACTGCAAAAGACTGGTTTGCAAAGAGTGATGCATTAGATCAAACCATTAAAGATCGATTTTTAATGGTTCACAAAGCGGCATCTCGTGGTGAGTTGTTTGCATGGCGCGAAACAGCGCAGGGGCGCTTGGCAGAAATTATTGTATTAGATCAATTCTCGCGCAATATTTTTAGAAATACAAAAGAAGCTTTTGCCTATGACTCATTGGCATTGATCTTAGCGCAAGAGTTAGTGATATTGAAGCTAGATCAAACATTAAGTGATAGTGAGCGTTCATTTGCATATTTGCCCTATATGCATAGTGAGTCAAAAACCATTCATCAACAGGCATTGGTGCTTTATACCGAGCTAGGTAATAGCGGAAGTTTGGAGTATGAAATAGCGCATAAAGCGATTATTGACCGCTTTGGACGTTATCCACATCGCAATGCGCAATTAGGGCGAGTCTCGAGTGATGAGGAGGAAGCGTTTCTACTTGAGCATGCCGGCTTTTAATTTAATACATTAGGCTAAGACTAAATATTTACCCACAAGTGCTCACCGTACCCTGAGCATAAGTCGAAGGGTAAACTTAGGAAAATTACACTTTACAGAGGCTTCGACTTACGCTCAGCCAACGTTTACGCAATCAAAATGGGCGGGAATATGGTCATAGCTATACGTTAAAACATAAATTTGCAAAACTCCCAGTCTCAATAATTGTTATCTGTCACATATTTGTATATGCTTATCGGCTTATATGTCTTTGTTATGTTGTGTTATTTAAAGGATAAAAAATGCGTAGTCATTATAGTTCAGAAGTAAATGAGTCTCTGGTTGATAAAACCGTTGAAATATGTGGATGGGTGCATCGTCGTCGTGACCATGGCGGTGTTATTTTCTTAGATATCCGTGATCGTACAGGTCTTGTGCAACTGGTCTATGAGCCAGAAAATGCGAGCGTTTTTGAACAAGCGGATCATGTGCGTCATGAATATGTGATTAAAGCTAAAGGGCTTGTTAAATTGCGCCCGGAGGGTCAGGAAAATAATAACTTAGCCAGTGGTAAGATTGAAGTTATTGGGCAAAGTTTAGAGCTTATTAATCGTGCTAAGACCATTCCTTTTCAGCTAGATGAACACCAAAACGTTGGCGAAGATGTGCGTTTAAAATATCGTTATATCGATTTAAGACGACCTGAAATTCAAAATCGTTTGATCGAACGCTCTCGTATTTCACAATTTGTTCGTCAATATTTAAATGAACATGGATTTTTGGATATTGAAACGCCGTTTTTAACTAAGGCAACACCGGAAGGTGCACGTGATTACTTGGTACCAAGTAGGAATCATCATGGTAAGTTTTATGCGTTGCCGCAATCACCTCAATTGTTTAAACAGCTATTAATGGTATCTGGTTTTGACCGTTATTATCAGATCGTTAAATGTTTTCGTGATGAGGATTTGCGTGCAGATAGACAGCCTGAATTTACTCAGATTGATATTGAGGCGTCATTTATCGATGAGAATACGTTAATGAACTTGATGGAAGATATGGTTCGTCGTCTATTTAAACAAACGGCAGATGCAGACTTCCCATCGCAATTTCCAGTGATTAGCTATGCTGAAGCAATGGCTAAATATGGTTCCGATAAACCTGATTTACGTATTCCACTGCATTTTATTGATGTGAAAAATATTATGCAAAATGAAGAGTTTAAAGTCTTTTCAGCACCTGCCAATGATGAAAAATCACGTGTGATTGCAATGCGTTTAGCTAATGGCAATGCACTCTTGACACGCAAAATGCTTGATGATTATACTAAGTTTGTCGGGATCTATGGCGCTAAAGGCTTGGCATATATCAAGGTCAATGAGATGGCGAAAGGCAAAGAAGGACTGCAATCACCAATTGTCAAAAATCTCTCAGATGAAGCATTGACAAGAGTGCTTGAAGTCACAGAAGCCAAAGATGGTGATATTATTTTCTTCGGTGCGGGTAGAGCAAATATTGTCAATGATTCGATGGGCGCGCTACGCGTTAAGATTGGCGAAGACTTGAGGCTACACAGCAAAGCATGGGCGCCGTTATGGGTCGTTGATTTCCCGATGTTTGAAGAAGCAGATGGCAGGCTTTATGCATTACATCATCCGTTTACTGCGCCAAAAGTGGATAATGTCGATGAGCTTAAAGCGCATCCTGAAAAAGCACTATCTCGCGCTTATGATATGGTTATCAATGGTTATGAAGTTGGTGGTGGTTCGATCCGTATCCATGATCAACAAATGCAGCAAACAGTATTTGAGTTATTAGGGATTAATGAAGAAGAAGCCAAAGAGAAATTTAGTTTCTTGCTAGATGCTCTACAGTATGGCGCACCAATTCATGGTGGTATTGCCTTTGGTTTAGATCGTTTAACGATGCTAATTACTCATACAACGAATATTCGTGATGTGATTGCTTTTCCTAAGACACAAACAGCGAGCTGCTTGATGACCGAGGCGCCTGCTGAGGTTTCAAATGAGCAGTTACAAGAGCTTGCGATTAAAACAGTTATTACCGAGAAAGCATAAACTAAGCTGTATTTTTCTATCAAATCATCTACCATTAAACCCATGGTTGTTTTATCTCTCTTTAAACAAATAAGGAAATATTATGTCTGAACATCTACAGCGTATTGCTGATGCCTATATTCTTGAGCAACGTCGTGCACGTCGTTGGCGTATATTCTGGCGCTTTTGCTGGTTAGTCATTGCGATTGTCATTATTGGACTTTTGATGAAAAGCTTTAGCAGTAAGCCAGTTAATAATGAAAACCATATTGCTTTAGTTAAGGTTGATGGGGTGATTGCCGATGATAGCAATGCCAATGCCACACGCATCAATGACAGTTTGGATGCGGCCTTTAAAAATAAAAACACTAAAGCGGTGATTGTACAGATCAATAGCCCCGGCGGCTCACCAGTGCAATCTGATGATATTTATGAGCATATGCGTTATTTGCAAAATAAATATCCTAAGACGCCATTATATGCGGTGTGTGTCGATATTTGCGCGTCAGGTGGTTATTATATTGCGTCAGGTGCTAAAGATATTTATGCCAATAAAATGACAATTACTGGCTCGATTGGTGTCAGAGCTGGTGGCTTTGGCTTTGTTGATTTATTAAAGAAAATCGGTGTTGAACGCAGATTATACACAGCCGGTAAAGACAAAGGGTTCTTAGATCCATTTGAACCACAAAGTGCCTCACAAGTATCAGAGATGGAAGCGATGTTGACTGAGACACATCAAGTATTTATCGATGCAGTTAAAGCAGGGCGAGGCGACCGTCTTGATACAAAGCAAGAAGATAAGATATTCTCAGGTATGCCTTTTTCAGGTGTGCAAGCTAAGAAATATGGCTTGATTGATGGGTTTGCGTCAGTTGATAGCTTACAACGCGAGAAATTTAATGATATGAAAGTGGTTAACTTCACTAAACCATTAAGTGTGTTTGATCAAATCAGTCAAAAGCTAGGTACTGAGGTAATGTATCAAGCAGCTGAAGCTAGTGGTTTGAAGTTGCAATAGGCTGGGCTTTAATTACCCCTCACCCATTGAGCTTTAGTTCAACGACCTCTCTCTCGAAGGGGAGAGGTAATATACCGTCCACAAACCATTTTGCAGAAGCTCTTGCTTTAATTGACTTCGACTAACACTCAGCCAACGACTATGTTTAGTAATGATATATAAATAAGTTGCATCAGCTAAAACTAAAACCTCTCCCCTTGCGGGATTGCTCGTGCAGCTTATGCTGCACGGGTGAGGGGTAATTAAAATGTGCTTTATGCTTTAGCCGCTCCCTGAGCGAAGTCAAAGGGAAGGCGCAAAACAATAATTGACTTTGACTAATGCTCAGCCAATACTTATAGTGTTGCTATGCCAGATAATTAAGTGCACGTTTGATAATATATTCAGGCACATTTTGATATTCAGAAAAATAGACTTGATTCACATCAGTTGCGTTGTGCTGATACACATAGACACTCGGGGAATGAGTCACCGCTGCAGATTTTGCTAAAGCATTGTTAGCTTTAATTTCTTGATCAACCATCTCTTTAAGATATGGTGTTTCATTAATGTTTAAATTGATCATTAAATCAGACAAGGTGTTTTGATCGACAACCTTACCTGATTTAATCAAACTATGGAGCTCGTGCAAAAATTCTTGCATGAGCTCCACCCCGCCCACGTGATAAGTAAAAGCTAAATACTGCGATGCATTAGGGCTTTGTGTTGTGCTAATGGGGTAAATGTTTATTTTGATATCTTTATCATTTGTAAGTGTTAATAATGTATTTATATTCTCTAAACAGGAGGGCTTTGAGTAGTTGCAGAATTGCGTGATGACTTTGCTTGCCTGTGGGTTGCCAAGGGTAATCTTAGGAGACTTGTCGAAATTTAAATTGTTATGAATAAACACATTGGCTTGATAGCGTGAAAAAGCGTGCATATCACAAGCTTCTTCGCCAGCTTTATGCCCTGCATTGGCAAGACTTGCGCATAAAATCATACTTAAAAATAAAGTGAGCTTTTTCATTTATTTATCCAGATTGTTTTGATAGCTCAAGAGTGTATTAAATGATCTGAATAATGACAAATTTAAATGTTTTATGGGAATATTAGATTTTTAAATGATCGGCTCAAATAAGTTTAATAAGTCATTTTCACTGAGTTTGAAATCAGCTTGCCCGTCTTTGTTATACAACCCACTGGCAAGATCCGCTTTTTTCTGCTGAAGTTTTAGGATTTTTTCTTCAACACTATCTTTGGCAATGAGTTTATAAACGGTGACGGGTTTATCTTGACCAATACGATAAGCGCGATCCGTGGCTTGGGCTTCAACGGCTGGATTCCACCATGGGTCAAAGTGAATAACGGTATCAGCGGCAACAAGGTTTAAGCCAGTGCCGCCAGCTTTTAAACTGATTAAGAAAACCGTGATATCAGGGTTTTCACTGAAGTCATCAATCAGTTTCTGGCGATTTTTAGTTTGTCCGGTTAACTGCACATATTGAATTTTATGTTTGCCAAGCTCAAGAGCAATTAAATCAAGCATCTCGACAAACTGCGAGAAAACTAATACTTTACGCTTTTCTGCGGTAAGTTCGGTCAGCATTTCTAATAAATAATCAAGCTTAGCTGATTCATGGACCTTTTTAGCACTATCTAGTTTGACTAATTGTGGATGGCAACATGACTGGCGTAGCTTTAACAACGCATCAAGAATATGAATATGACTCTTAGCAAGCCCTTGCTTTTTCAAGAGCTCACGCACTTTCTTCTCCATCGTCATACGCACACTTTCATATAATTGTTTTTGTGTATTAGGCAGCTCAATAATCTCAATCGATTCAGTTTTTTCAGGTAGATCTTTAGCAACTAATGCCTTAGTGCGTCGAAGCATAAAAGGAGTAATACGACTTTTTAAGATATTTAAACGATCGCTGTCTTGATGTTTTTCAATTGGATTTTTGAAGTGTTTACGAAACTGGCTATCATTACCCAAGAAGCCAGGCATTAAGAAGTTAAATTGCGACCATAACTCACCCAAATGATTCTCAAGAGGTGTGCCAGTTAAACAAAAGCGATGTTTAGCCGAAAGGGTGAAAATACTTTGCGCTTGCTTGGTTTTAGCGTTTTTAATCGTTTGCGCTTCATCTAAAATCAGTGCGCTATAGGTGTTTTGGTGATGAATTTCTTCGTCTTTTAAAATAAGTGGATAGCTAGTGACCACGATGTCGTAGTGAAGTAATGACTCATAATGTTCAGAACGTTCTGAACCATGCAATAGTAAAATACTAAGTTTTGGTGTGAATTTCTCAGCCTCTCTAATCCAATTGCCGACAACTGAGGTAGGGGCGACGATTAAGCTTGTGCCGAAATCTTTATCAGTATCATGTTGTAATTGTATCCAAGTAAGCGTTTGCAGTGTTTTGCCAAGTCCCATATCATCGGCTAACAAACCACCCATTTCATGTTTGGATAAGAAATCCATCCAGCTGACGCCATAGCGCTGATAGTCACGCAAGGTCGCGTGCACTTCTTTTGGTGTGTCTAGTAGTGGTAACTTTGTTGTATCTTTTAGTGAGTCAATAAAATTTTTTAAAGCATTGGCTTTGCTGTAATCAATTGCACCACTTTTGCCCAATTGCTCCTCAAGACTCATCAACGCACCGATTTGGTATTTCGAGAGTTTTAGTGTGCCATCACGTTCATCACTTAATTCAAACAATGAGTTAATAACCGGTTCAATGATGCTGTAATCAATTTTCAAACGGTGATTCTTATCCACAATGGCAACAAGATCATGCGCTTCTTTGTTAAGCCCTTTTTGTAGATATTGCATAATCAATGGTTGCAGATCGATGGCATTACCGTTGTGATTAACACTTAAGTGCACATTAAACCAATCATTTTGAATCCCTTCTTCGATGCCGATGTCAATATCATCTGCAACAATATAGTGATGTGCAAAGTCATCATCAAACTCAACTTGCCAGCCTAACAGTTTAAAGTCTTCAAGATCTTCAAGATAAAAAGTTTCCCATTGATCTTCAGGTGAAAAATAAGGGTTGGCATTTAAAACATAGCTCTCACCAAATGGCTTGTGTGCTTGATTGCCATAGCCAAAGTAAGCACGTCTGGATTTTACAAAACCAAATCCTCCTAAAGTTTCAAGTTTAGCATTTTCAAATTTCACATCTTTTTCAATCAAGTGACCATTATGCTCAATAATGTGTGTCCCACTTTCGTGTGGCTCAAATCGTGTGCCGTCATATTCAAAGCTAACCTCAGCAAAGAAGCCATAATGTGGCCAGTTTACTGATGATCCTTTACTAAAATGAGCTATCGCTTTCGGCGTGATTTTTTCGGTTTTTAGCTTCTTGACTTTGCTTGGAAATTTGATTTGTTTGCCAAGTGTTGATTTCTCAATGGTGTGACGAACAAAGGACATGTCATCTTTAGAGATATCTTTAAGTGTATTAAGGAGCAGCAATTGATTGCCAGGAATGTCACTAACGATCTGACCTATTTTATTGTCATCAATATAAAAAGCAGGCGTTGTTGGTATGATTTTTATGTTTGTTTTGCCATTGATTTGCGCATTAAAGCGAAATGTGCCATTGACTTCATTCCAATCAATATCAAGCTTGACATCCGGTGCCAAGGTACAATGTTTATCCATGGCAATGTCGCCAACAAAAAAGCGCTCAGTTGCAATAAGCAGCTTTAAAAATTGTGCACCATACTCTCCTGTTAAGCTTGGTAAATGTATTGCATAACGATTGATTTGTGTCTGTAGGTATTTAAAGATCTCAAGATCTTTGATATCAGCACAATCTGGGTATTTAGTGTAACCGGCAACGATATTGGCAAGATTGGCACTTTGTGGTTTACCATAGCCATTGCCACTTTTTAGAATACGCACATAGCTAGCTTCGATCCTATAAGATAATTGTTCACCCTCTTTAAACGCGATAAGTTGATAAGCAATCACCAAATTGGAAGGTGCTTTTCCCTGAGATAATAGAGAACTTTTCTCAAGGCGTATATTGTCATTAAATTGGCGCTCAAAGGCAGCTTTGTCGAAATAAGATGCAGGGGTTTTGGCTTTTTTTGTCGGTTGTAGATTAACAGGTTTTGTCGTTGCGGCAGCAGTAAATGCACTGGGTTCTTTTAACCGATCAGCTAATGATTTATTAAACATAAATAATACGGCATAAATATGCTTACAAAAATAGCCTACAGGGCATGAGCACTCAGCATCAAGCACGCTTGAGAGTGTTTTTGCTCGTGAGTTTACATCGACAAAAATGCTTTGGGAGTAGGCCTCTTTGCCAGAGCCAAAAACTTCACTTTTAATGACAAAATTAATGCCATCATCGGATGTTGCCTGCAATGATTTGATTGAGTATTGATTGCAATACGCATGCGCACGTGAAATGGTTGCCCTAGTAAAGTCTTCGGTAATGCTTTTAGGTAAGATGCTTGAAGATAAGCTCATAAAATTGTGTCAAAAGAAAATAAATTGCATCAGTATACCTGAGGCAAAAGCTGTAAGACAAACAAGTTTTTGGCAATAACCATACTTTGTTACGCTAAGCCGTATCAATACTATATCCTTTGACTATATGTAGAATACAATGCGTTCAATCTTTATATTTTGTGCATTTTTGATCGCATGAATAATATCAAACAATTCATGTTCAGCATGCTTAGGGATATCGTATAAATTCATTGTTTGATAAATCCGCGTTTAGTCAACAGTTGATCCAAAGCATTGGCAAAGGCGTTGATGTTGCTATTTGAGAATGCCTTGGTTTTTGTCTCGACTAATCCAGCATCTCGTAGCTCAGTGAAGAAATTGCGCATGGCATAAGTTTGTGAAATATTTGCCTTGGTATATTGCTTGCCATGCGGCGTAATCACCATTGCATCGTGATCAGTAACTTCTTTTGCCAGCGGAATATCCGCGGTAATCACTAAATCAGACATTTCAACCTTATTGGCGATATAGTTGTCAGCAACATCAAAGCCTTTATCAACACAGCGCATTTTGATAAAAGGTGATGGCGGGTGTGTCAGTGGTTGATTGGCAACAAAAATACACGTGACTTTGCGTTGGTGTGCTGCCTTATACAGCACTTCTTTGACCGCTTTAGGGCAAGCGTCAGCATCGATATAAATAATCATACTAAGCGTAATGGCTTTGAATGTACGAAGCTAATTCAGCTTGTGGTATGATCACTTGTTCTTTGTCTTCACGTAAGAACTTGATCACACAGGTGCTATTGTTAACTTCATCTTCAGCGATCACCAATGCCAATGCAGCACCTGACTTATCGGCTTTTTTAAACTGTGATTTAAAGCTACCTAAGGAGGTGTTTTGCTCAATGGTTAGGTGAGGTAAGGACTTACGTAGTGTTTCAATCATTGGCATGGTCTTGAATATCGATGACTGATCAGATATCACATAGATATCTGCAGTTTGTGTTGTTTCAGGAATAAGTCCAAGTGTTTCAAGGAGTAAGATGATTCGTTCAATACCCATGGCAAAACCAACGGAAGGCGTTTCAGGGCCTTGCAAATCGCTCACGAGTGAATCATAACGACCACCGGCGCAAATGGTGCCTTGAGCCCCGAGTTTATCGGTAACCCATTCAAACACTGTGTTGCAGTAGTAGTCAATCCCACGAACCAATCGTGAGTTGATTTTGTAAGGGATGTTTAATGCGCTTAGATACTTAGTAAGTGCTTCAAAGTCTTGTTTAATATCTCGATCAAGAAAATCATGCAGGTTAGGTGCATTATCCAAAAGTCGTTGCGTGTTTTCATTTTTACTATCAAGAATGCGCAGTGGGTTTTTACCTAATCTACGCTGTGAATCCTCATCTAATTGATCTTTAAGTGGCGTTAGATAATCAACCAATGCATTGACATAATCAGCACGATTTTGTGCACTGCCTAGGTTATTAAGCTCAAGCGTGACATGTGTATCAAGTCCTAAGGCTTGCCATAGTTGCCATGACAAGCTTAACACTTCAGCGTCTTGGGCAATGTGACTATTGCCGTATACCTCAACACCTAGTTGATAAAACTGGCGGTAACGCCCTTTTTGCGGACGCTCATAGCGAAACATAGCCCCGGTGTACCATACCTTTTGGATTTGATTACGTAAAAGTCCATGTTCAATCATCGCACGCACGCAGCCTGCCGTACCTTCAGGTCTTAAAGTCAATGCCTCATCATTGCGATCACTAAAATCATAGGTTTCTTTTTCAACAATATCTGTGCCCGCGCCAACGCCGCGATGAAATAACTCGCTTTTTTCAACGACAGGTAAACGAATTTCCTGATAAGCGTAGTTGTGTAAGGTTTGTTTTACGGCGTTCTCAAAAAAGTGCCACTTATAAATATCGCTCGGTAAAATATCATTCATGCCGCGCACGGCTTGGATTTTAGACATTAGATGATTCCGTATTGATTAACTTAGAAAAGTGCGCTTATTGTATGTAAATTATCTTTAGATGAAAAGGACTTGTATTCTATACCGCTCATAAATCATTTTGCGGTGTTTGATGTCGAAGAAGTGTTTGATGCTTTTGAGTAATTGGATTGCAGATAATAGCTGGGACTATTGGCAAAATTCAATTACTCAAAAGCGCAAGAAATTCAATGACAGAAACACTGTAAGATGGTTTGTGGGCGGTATAAATCACTAAACGTGAATTGTGGTAGCTGTAGGTTCTTTGAATTTCATCAGCAGCATTATGGCAATGATATAAAAGACAGCAATCATTGCACCTAAGAGAATGAGGTTAGCGCGCATTAAATTAGCAAAGATAAGCGATAACGCAACAATAAGGTCAATCATGAGCCCATAGATTGACGAGGCAACAGCGCTGTGACTTTTATCAATCAGCAAAAACGCCATTGTTGAGGTGTTCACACTCACAAGTGCCGAGGAAAAGCCAAATAAAATCGCACTTAGACCGATCAAGTAAATGGCGTAATGTGCCGGTAGAAAATAAGCGCTGATAAACAATATGCCACTCAACACAGCAACAAAAGAGAAGCTATAAGCGCTTTGCTCATAACTCATTAATCCATTAAGCCAACGAATGTTAATCCAACGTGCTAAGGCGCCAAAGAAGATCAATAAAAAGGATAACCAACCATAGACAATCGTATTAAACCCAAGGGTTGTGATCACAATGTAAGGCGTGCAGATATAAAAAACGGACATGCCTGCCCATGCCACTGACGTGATATAGCAGTAGCTTAAGAATTGCGTGTTGCTAGCAATGCTAAAGAATTTTTTGCGACTTGATGTTTTGACTTCAGTGATTGCGGTTGGTATCTCTTTAAAATAAATAGCAATCAAGATAAGGGTGAGCAGTGCCACTAAAATAACACCATTAAAAACCCATTCCCAACCACCGTAATAGACGATATAACCACCGATAAAGCCAGCCAAAGAAGGAGCCAAATAAAACAAAAGTGTTAAGCTCTGCCAGGTCTTAACATAGGTATTACCCGTTAGCATATCCTTGGGCAAAGCAACGGCAAGAATATATAAACCAGATGCGCCAATGCCTTGTAATATTCGTCCGATATAAAAGGTGAGAATGCTCTGCGATAATAAGCACACAATGCTGCCAATAATGACGATTACACAATAAAGTATCAGTGTTTTCTTGCGTCCAAAACGATCACTGATAAGACCCGCTGGAATCGCGAAGATCGCACCTGCAATAACAAATAAGGTTAGTGTTAACTGGCTTTGCCCAACATTCACCGCAAAGTCATTTTGTAACAAGGGCAGTGCTGAGATATACATGTCATACGCACAGACATACACACCAACGAGGAAAATGGCAAAAAAATAAACGTAGTTTTCAGGTTTCATGTTGACTTTTCGGCTCATGGTTTATTCTCATTGCTTGTGGAGTGTTTTTTTAGAGTGGCGCCAACTTGGTGTAGAGGTTTTTTTAAGGTCTGCTCTAGTTTGCTCATATGCTCCACATGCCAAGCTATAGCATCATTCCAGCTATCTTTGTCTAGAGCGCTAAATGATTTTGAAAATTGAATGCGACATGATTTTTTTTGATTCAGTCTCATCCAGTCGAGCGTGTCATTAAAGGTTGATTCAATGAAATCCCTTCTCTCCATAAGATGGTCAAAAATAAATTTATTTTCCTCTGTGGAGCTGCGGCTTATCCAAAGCTCAACGCGAATTTCTTTTTGTGAGAAAATTAAATTGTATGAGCAACCGCTTAAACCAGATCCTGCAGAAAGCCAGTGATCTTTGCTTGGGCTGATATTGTTGTATAGTGTACAGTTGCTTTTCTGGAAAGCTTCAAGTGCATGACTCCAATATTCACGGCGAATGATGTGGCGACTCTTTAGAACAGTCTCAGTGTCTTTCTCTTCAATTTCTTTTGCTTTAATTCCAATCATTAATTCTTTTGCTTCTGGTGTTGGTATGATTTGATCAATATTGATAAGTAGCTGCTCACCCAGTGCATACGGAGTGACTTTAAAACACTGGATATTGATGCCTTGATCAAGTAGCCATAGTGCTGTACTGGTAACCTCTTTGCGAAAATTGGCAGCAACAAGCATAATGCGTTGGCTGTTGCCTGTATTCAATCTGACTTCATCTAATGCAGGGGCGTCAAGAAATTCACAGATGTAGCTGGTCGCATCAGCTAGCTCGGCGTTGTCATTATTGATATTTTGCTTCTTAAGGTATTGTTGATAAATTTCGACAATCTGTGCCTTGGTTAAAGTTGCGCAGTAAGATGCATATTTTAGCGCCTGCCAAACAACATCACGCCCAGAATCATCAAGCTTATTTTCGATAATCACCAAATTCCCGTATTTATCGAGAGCCAATAAATCTAATCGCTCACGGGTGTCGTCAAAACCATCGAACTCTTTTTGGATAATTAAAAGTTCTTCGCCTAAAGCGTTTGGGTGATGTGCTAGCCACTCCTGAAGGTGTGCTCTTTCCGTTAGCCCCATGTCGCTGAAACGTTTTACTGCGACCGGATTGATGCGATTGGTCTTATGATCAACTGTAAACATGGAGTTTTTCCTATAATTTGATTTTGAGCTTTAAGTTGTTTGATGTTGCTGCACAAACGGCATTGTAGCATGACGTTTTTAAACTTAGAAATATTTACTTCATATGCTAGAGAATCCTGTTTCTGTGCTGTGGTGAGTATGTTATAATTCGCGCCAGTTTTTAGAATAATTGAAGCGTTTATATCCTTATGACCACACAATTTGCCAATGAAGTTTTTCCGGTTAATATCGAGCAGGAATTAAAGCAATCATACCTTGATTACGCGATGAGCGTCATTGTTGGACGTGCGCTTCCTGATGTGCGTGATGGCTTAAAGCCTGTCCATCGACGCGTTCTTTTTGCGATGAAAGAGCTAGGCAATGACTTTAATAAGCCTTATAAAAAATCAGCGCGTGTTGTTGGGGATGTGATTGGTAAATATCACCCGCATGGTGATACGGCAGTTTATGACACGATTGTGCGTATGGCGCAGCCGTTTTCATTGCGTTATATGCTAGTCGACGGTCAGGGTAACT
Source organism: Caedibacter sp. (assembly GCA_020629575.1). Lineage (GTDB taxonomy): Bacteria > Pseudomonadota > Gammaproteobacteria > Francisellales > Francisellaceae > Caedibacter. The sequence continues at coordinate 18,902 of JAHDDB010000005.1, forward strand.
TTGGTTCAGTTGATGGTGATTCACCGGCAGCAATGCGTTATACCGAAGTACGTATGTCAAAGATGGCGCACTCATTGCTAATTGATATCGATAAAGAAACGGTTAACTTCTCGCCAAACTATGACGAAACCGAGATGATTCCGGATGTGCTACCAACGCGCATACCTAACCTGTTGGTTAATGGCTCATCTGGTATTGCGGTGGGGATGGCAACAAATATTCCGCCACACAATTTAAATGAAGTCATTGATGGCGTGATTGCACTGATTGAAAATCCTGATTTAAGCATCGACGAGTTGATGGAATACATTCCTGGCCCTGATTTCCCAACGGGTGCCTATATCAATGGTCGTGCTGGTATTGTTGATGCGGATAAAACGGGCAGAGGACGCGTTATTATGCGTGCTAAGGCATCGATTGAAACCGATAAGAAAACTGATCGCGAGCAGATTATTGTTACTGAAATCCCGTATCAGGTAAATAAAGCACGCTTGATTGAGAAAATTGCCGAACTGGTTAAAGACAAAAAAATCGAAGGTATTTCTGAGTTGCGTGACGAATCCGATAAAGACGGTATGCGTATCGTTATCGATGTTAAACGTGGCGAAGTGCCTGAAGTGCTATTAAATAATCTATATGCACAAACACAAATGCAGTTAAGCTTTGGTGTTAATATGGTTGCTTTGGTTGATAGTCAGCCGAAGTTACTAAATTTAAAAGAAGTGATTGAAGCGTTTATTCGTCATCGTAAAGAAGTGGTGACGCGACGTACGATTTTTGAACTGCGTAAAGCGCGCGAGCGTGCGCATCTTTTGGAAGGTTTAGCGATTGCTTTATCAAATATTGATGAAATGATCGCATTGATTAAAGCATCTAAAACACCGGCTGAAGCCAAAGAGGCGCTATTATCCCGTTCATGGTCTGGTAAACTTGTCGGACAAATGCTTGAAGGGGTTGATCAAGCGCTTTATCGCATTGATGGCTTGGCATCGCATTATGGTTTACACAATGATGAATATTTCCTATCACAAGCGCAGGTTGATGCGATTTTAGAGCTTCGCTTGCATCGCTTGACAGGTTTAGAACAAGATAAGATTCTTGATGAATTTAAAGCATTACTTCTACGCATCGAAGCGTTGATTGTGATTTTAAAAGATATTAAACGCTTACTTGAAGTGATCTGTGAAGAGCTACAAGAGGTGAAAGCACAGTTCGGCGATGCACGTCGTTCAGAGATTATTGCTTCTCAGCTTGATTTGGGTTACGAAGATTTAATTACTGAAGAGTCGATGGTGGTCACACTTTCATATGATGGTTATGTCAAAGCGCAGCCATTGAAAGATTATAATGCACAAAAACGTGGTGGACGCGGTAAGTCCTCGACACAAATGAAGTCAGAAGATTTTGTTTATAAACTGCAAATTGCCTCAACACATGACACGATGTTGTGCTTCTCAAGTGCAGGTAAAATTTACTGGAGCAAAGTGTATGAATTCCCGCAAGCAGGGCGTGCGGCGAAAGGTAAACCTATCAATAATGTATTACCACTTGAGCAAGGTGAGCGTATTACTGCAATGCTTGCGATTTCTGAGTACACAGAAGGTTGGAACGTCTTTATGGCGACCAAGCAAGCAACCGTTAAAAAAGTTGATTTAACTGCCTTCTCACGTCCGCGTAAGGGCGGTATTTATGCCTTAACCCTTGATGAGGGTGATGAATTGTTGCATGTGCATTTAACCAATGGTCAACAAGAGATTATGATGTTCTCAGATGCCGGTAAAGCGATTCGTTTTAATGAAGAAGATGTGCGCGCAATGGGTAGAACAGCGCGTGGTGTCAGAGGCATGCGTATTCAGGAGGATCAACACATTGTTGGCGTGATTGTTACTGATCCAGATCAGGGTGTTGTGTTAACAGCGACTGAGAATGGCTATGGTAAACGCACACCAGTTGCTGAATATCGTAAAACAGCACGTGGTTCTCAGGGGGTGATTTCAATCTCGACATCAGATCGTAATGGTCGTGTGGTTGCAGCCGGACTTGTTGAAGAAACAGATGATATTATGCTTATGACCGATCAAGGCGTGCTTATTAGAACGCGTGTGTCTGAAGTGCGTGAAACAGGTCGTTCAGCGCAAGGTGTTAAGTTGATTAATTTAAAAACAGATGAAAAGCTGGTATCAGTGCAAGTCGTGGGCGAAGATGAATCTGAAGAAGACGCATCAATAGCAGATGACGACTCAGTGCAAGATGAACAGGATAACGAAGATGGCAGCGAAGTGGAGTAATCCGTGAAAGTCATCACAATTTTGGGGGCGACAGGATCAATTGGTGTTAATACACTGGAGATTATTCGCGATAACCCTGCTGATTTTAAAGTTTATGCATTGACTGCACATCGTAATATCGAGCTGTTATATCAGCAATGTCTTGAGTTTACGCCGCATTATGCCGTGGTTGCGGATAAGCACTTAGCAAATAAGCTGAGCAATGATCTTAAAGCTTTAGATTGTCAGACGATAGTGCTATATGGTAAAGAGGCGCTTGTTTCTGTCGCAAGTGCTGATAAAGTTGATATGGTTATGGCGGCTATTGTTGGTATTGCCGGATTGGCGCCAACGTTTGCGGCAGTTAATAAAGGCAAAACCATTTTATTAGCGAATAAAGAAGCATTAGTGACTGCGGGTGAGATTTTCATGCGTGCAGCAAAGCAATCTGATGCGATGATCTTGCCTGTGGATAGTGAGCACAATGCGATTTTTCAATGCTTGCCTGATCAAGATAAACATTATGATCAACAGGCAATCTCCAGAATTATCTTAACGGCCTCAGGTGGCCCTTTTCGCGAAAAGTCATTGGATGAGCTTAAAGGTATTACGCCCGATGAGGCGTGTGCGCATCCTAATTGGCAGATGGGGCGCAAAATATCCGTCGATTCATCAACGATGATGAATAAAGCGTTAGAGGTTATTGAGGCTTATTGGTTATTTCAAGTGCCTATTGAAAAAATTGAAGTGTTAGTTCACCCACAAAGCATTGTGCATTCTATGGTGGAGTATCACGATGGGAGTTTTATCGCGCAGATGGGGACGCCGGATATGAAAACTCCGATTGGTTATGCGATGTATTATCCACAAAGGCACAAAATCAATGTGCCAAAGCTTGATTTCACTGCTAAACCATTAAATTTTAATGTGCTGGATGGGCAGCGTTTCGCACTCATTCCATTGGTGTGTGACATGCTAAAGCGTCAAGATTATGCTGCAACAATTGTGTTAAATGCTGTCAATGAGATGCTTGTTGAGGCTTTTTTGGCGGAAAAAATACAATATTTGGAAATAATCGAGTATATTGAACGAGTTTTGCAAGAATTAAAATTGAATAAACCGGAAACCATTGATGATGTTGTCGCTATTGATTTGCAGGCGCGTAAACATGTTTCGGTGCTTTTAAATACAAATAAAGATTGAATAAAATAATTTAAATGAAGGAAGATTAGCTTGAGCTTGTCATTGAAAAAAACATTGTTACTTACGCTTTTAGGCGTGGCACCTTTCACTGGTGCCTACGCACAAAATAGCTTTATTGCTAAAAGTATAAAAGTTGAAGGTTTGGAGCGTATCTCAAAAGAAACTGTGCTGAATGATTTAGGTATTCATACAGGTGAAAAGGTAGACGCAGCAGAAACTAACAAGGCAATTAAGTCGCTTTACAGTAGTGGTTTTTTCAAAAATGTACAGCTATATCAAGATGGTAACAGTCTGATTGTAAAGGTGTCAGAGCGCCCAGCCATCAGTGCGGTTGATTTTGATGGTAATGATAAGATCAAAAACGATGACATGAAAAAAGTCTTGCGTGAAGCAGGGCTTGATGTTGGTAATATTGCTAATCCTGAGATACTATTTCAGGTCAAACAATCGTTGCTAATGCAATATGCGTTGATGGGTTATTACTCAACGACGGTTGATATACAAGAGATTAAAGAAGCGCGTAATCGTGTGGCAATCAAGATTAATATCGCTGAGGGCAAAACTGCAACCGTGCGTCGCATTAATGTGATTGGTAATAAAGCATTCTCGCAAAGTGAGCTTCTTGATAATATAACCTTTAAAACACCGTCAATTTGGAATTTATGGGGGCTGTTTACCTCAAAGGCGGATTACTCACCAACCAATATGCAGTCATCAACTGAGGATCTGAATAATTACTATATGAATAATGGTTACTTAGATTTTAAAGTGACATCACATCAAGCCTCGCTATCACCAAATAAAGAAAATGCATTTATCGCCTTTGATGTGAACGAAGGTGAAGTGTATAAAGTCTCTAAAGTATCATTAGAAGGTAAATTTGTTATTGCGAAAGCCGATCTTGAGAAGCTTATTAGTTTTAAAGCAGGGGACACATTCTCACGTCAAAAAGTATTAGATAGCGCTAAGGCAATTACGCAAGCGTTGGGGGACAAAGGTTATGCTTTTGCCAATGTTAATCCAGTGCCTAATGTTGATAAAGATAATAAGACAGTAGCATTAACTTTCTATATCGATCCCGGTAAAAAAGTCTATATTAATCAGATTAATTTCCTAGGGAATAACGTCACTAATGACTATGTCTATCGTCGACAGATGCAATATTTTGAATCAGGTGTTTATAATCAATCGATGATTGATCAATCGAAGATTAAGTTACAAAGAATGCCATTTGTCCAAGATGTGACGGTTAAAAAAGTCCCAGTCCCTGGCTCGGATGATCTGGTTAACATGGACTATGACATTAAAGAAAGAAGTGCTAATACAGTCAGTGCAAGTATTGGTTACTCACAACTATATAACTTTATGATTGGTGGTAATCTATCACTACCAAATATTCAAGGTACGGGGAATCAGTTCTCTATTGGCGCGAATTTATCAAGTGTTTATCAAAGCTTGAATATGTCGTATACCGATCCGTATTTTACCCAATCAGGAATAAGTCAAACGATTAGTACCTATTTGTCACGTACAGATTATGATGATACCTCAATTGCGAGCTATCGCTTAAATCAATATGGTGCAAATTTAGGCTATAGTATTCCAACATCAGCATTTGACTCGATTAGTGTCGGCGGTGGCGTTGATCATACGCAAGTGCTGCAACCAAGTGGTGGTACATCGAGTATTTTAGAATGGTTTGTTCAACAAAATGGCGGTCAAACCTCGTTTAATACATTTACCGTTAATTTGGGGTGGAATCATAACTCAACGAATCGCGCGTTCTTCCCAACAGAAGGAACAACTTTAGGCTTAAATGGTACTGTATCAGTGCCAGGGATTAGTGATCTACAGTGGTATAAAGTCACGGGATCTGCCGGCTTCTTCCATCCAATTGTTGGTGATGTCACGCTTTCTGTTAAAGGTGGTCTTGGTTATGGTAATGGCTATGGAAGCACCGAGTACTTACCATTCTTCCAGAATTTCTATGGTGGAGGCTGGGGCTCGGTTCGTGGCTTCTCTCAAGGGGGTATGGGGCCTTCTGATACCTATACACCAAATGGTACTCCGCCTCAGCCAGAGCAAGGTAATGCCATTGGTGGTAACTTAAATGTGTACACTAATATGGATATTTTGTTCCCAATCCCAGGCTTAAAAGATAGTCGCAATATGCGTCTGGGTGTGTTCTTTGATGCGGGTAATGTTTATAACACTTACAATATTCCAACGTATAATTCAGGTACAAATAGCGGTGTCATTTGGCCAGGAACGGCCGGTGATAAGTCCCCAACATTCTCAAACCTACGTTATTCAGTGGGTGTTGAATTCCAATGGTTGTCGCCTTTAGGTGCAATGGCATTTAGCTTGGCAAAACCATTAAATGCTAAACCAGGAGATTCAACGCAAGTATTCCAGTTCACACTGGGGCAAACGTTCTAACCCGTTAAGTTGAAAAGTATGATCAAGATTTCAAGTTTAGTTAAATCTAAGGAGTAAATATGAAAAAATTAGCAATGATTGGTTTGGCGTCAATGGCAGTTACTAGTGCTGCCTTTGCTGCAGATGCAAGCAGCTTGAAAATTGGTTTGGTTAATCCGGTTGAGATTTATCAATCCGTGCCACAAGGTGAACAGAGCATTCAGGCATTACAAACGAAGTTAAAGCCAAAAGCAGATGAACTGCAAAAACAGCAACAGAGTTTAGTGGAAAAAATGCAAACTTTGCAAACGAATGCGCCAACGTTAACGAAATCTGATTTGGATAAGCAGCAAAAAGCATTAACTGATGAGCAGGATAAGTTCAAACAACAAGCCATGGCATTTAAGCAAAGCGAGATGCAGCAAGAGCAAAAAATTGCTCAAGATTTCCAAGCAAGCTTTAATACTGCGGTTGAAGCTGTTGCTAAAGAAGGGAAATATAGCCTAATCCTAAGCTCGCAAGCAGTAGCATACGCGGCACCTGATTTGAAAGTCGATGTGACTGGTCAAGTGGTTGCACAGATGAAAAAAGATAAAAAATAGAGAAATTCTTTGCCTTTCAAAGGAAAAGTTTGTAGACTTAGCGCGCATTTAATTTTAGCTGTCTTTAGAGTATTCAATAAAATGAATCAGAAGCCTGTGAATTAGATAATTGACTTTTAAAAAAATTTAGATGGCATTTAAGCGAGGTGAGATGTATGCCAGCAGTACGTGTAAGAGAAACAGAACCATTTGATGTTGCATTGCGCCGTTTCAAGCGTAGCTGTGAAAAAGCGGGAATCGTTTCTGAGCTTCGTCGTAGAGAATTTTATGAGAAGCCAACATGGGAGCGCAAACGCAAAAAAGCAGCTGCAGTTAAGCGTTCAATGAAGCAGTCTATGCGTTCAACTCCAGCAGCAGCTCGCCGCTAGGAAGTAGAAGAAGTAAAAGATTGCAATAAACAGTCGGCCAGCTATGCTTTAACGGTGTAGTTGGCTTCTGTGTTTATGGCAATTAAGAACTATACATATACGTAATTTAATAAATAAAACTGTTAGGATTTAGCAAATGTCTGAAATACGCGCACGTCTTGTTGAAGATATGAAAACCTCAATGAAAAATAAAGATAAAAATCGTTTATCAACGATCCGTATGGCGTTGGCGGCATTTAAGCAAAAAGAGGTTGATGAGCGTGTTGAGGTAACTGAGGATGATGTGATTAGTATCCTGACAAAAATGATCAAGCAACGCAAAGACTCTGCAGAGCAGTTTAAGCGCGCAGGCAGAGAAGAGCTTGCACAAAAAGAGCTTGATGAAATTGAAATTTTACAAGTTTACTTGCCAAAACCATTATCAGAAGATGAGATTATTGAAATTATCCAGCGTGCTATTTTAGAAGTTGGCGCATCTTCAGTGAAAGATATGGGTAAGATTATGAGTGCGATAAAAGCAGAACTTAATGGTCGTGCTGATATGGGTAAAGTCGGTTCAATGATCAAATCACAATTATCGTAAACACTCGCCATGAAGGGGAATATTCCCGCTGATTTCATCCGTCAAGTCGTAGCATCGACTGATATTGTTGATGTTATTTCAAAATATGTCACGCTCAAAAAAACGGGCAAAAATTTCATGGCGTGCTGCCCATTTCATAATGAAAAAACGCCATCATTTTCAGTCAGTCCAGATAAGCAACTTTATCACTGCTTTGGCTGCCATGCCTCTGGTGATGTCATTGATTTTATTGCAGATTACAATAGCTTAAGTTTTATTGAGGCGGTTGAAGAGCTTGCGTCAATGCAGAATCTTGAAGTGCCTTATGATCAAAGTGGTAAAGATCAATCCAAAGATAAATTAACACAATCAATTTATGATGCCTTACAAGCGGCAAATAAATATTTTCAATGGTGCTTGCGCTTTGATGCCAATAAAGATGAGGTTATCGAGTATATTAAATCGCGGGAACTCTCGGCAAAAACAGCGAAGTATTTTCAAATGGGTTATGCGCCTAATCAATGGCAAGCATTATATGATGTGCTGAAAAAGCAATTTTCATTGGACGTTTTGGACCAGGCAGGCTTAGTGGTTCGTAAAGATAAGGGTGGAGCATATGATCGTTTTCGCGAGCGCTTGATGTTTCCGATACGTAATCGTAAGGGTTCAGTTGTGGGGTTTGGTGGGCGCGTGTTGCCTAATAAAGATGCCAACCCTAAATATCTTAACTCACCTGAAACGCCTGTGTTTTTTAAAAGTCATGAGCTATATGGCTTGTATGAGCTTAAAACTCAGCATAAAAATCCTGAGCATATCATGGTGGTTGAAGGCTATATGGATGTCATTGGCTTACATCAACATGGTTATAGCACAGCAGTTGCGACATTAGGAACTGCTTTATCAGCATCGCACTTAAAGACATTGTTTCGTCACACCTCAGAGATTATTTTGTGCTTTGATGGCGATACCGCTGGGCAAAATGCTGCTTTAAGAGCATTTGAGATGGTGTTGCCTGTGCTTGATGAGCATAAAAAAGCACGATTTTTGCTATTGCCGAAAGAGCATGATCCTGATTCATATATCAAAGAAATGGGACTAGAAGGTTTTAATAATGCCTTAAAAGAGGCCTTAAGTTCAGCAGATTTTTTTATTCAAACTCTGCTGAGCAAATATGATTTAAACAGCGCAGATAGTCTGGCGCAATTGATTGAAGAGGCAAAGCGAGTATTAAAAGCCATTCCTGAAAGTGCCTATACGCTGATGATTGTTGAGCAATTGGCGAAAGCAACCGATGTGTCTTCGTTGCAGTTGCAACGGATGATCAAGCAAAAAGCGCATGATACAAAACAAAATGATAGCAACATGCAGCTAAAACGTTGGCAGTTAAACGTTAATAAGCTGAGCTTGGTTGAAAAAGCATTAGCGTATTTGTTAAGTATGCCAACAGAGGTGCATGATGCGCTGAATGCGCAACCACTAATGGAATTTGAATGTGTAACAGAACAACACTTTATTTTGCTTGATGCTTTGAAAGTAATCAGGCAAAATAGCGGGCTGTCTTCTGCTGTGCTTGTGCAAATGCTTGTTGAAAAATATCCGCAATTTAAGGCGTATTTCTATCAGCTATTGCAAGCACAAAGTGAGCTTGATGCAGTGCAGCTTATTGATGAATTAATGGCGATGTTAGATAAGATAATGAAGCAGGCATGTCAAAACGAATTAGAACACCTGATATTAAAAGCAAAAACATCTATCTTAACAGCGACAGAAAAACAAAGAATGCAAGCAATTTTATACAAAGTAGAAAAAATATAGCTACACTTGATTTATGTTGCTAAATC
>JAHDDB010000005.1:28262-29440 GCA_020629575.1 Caedibacter sp.
ATAAGTAGTTAAGAAACTTAGAAGTGAGATTTTAATGTCAGATCAAACAAAAGAACAACAGCTCTCAAGAATCAAAGAGCTACTAGCGTTGGGACGTGAGCAAGGCTATTTGACCTATGCTGATGTTAATGATTATTTGCCAGATGAAATTACTGATCCGGAGCGTATTGAAGAAGTAATTCAGATGATCAACGATGTTGGTGTCAAGGTGTTTGAATCAGCGCCTGATGCAGAAGATTTGTTATTGCTTGAAGCTGAGTCAGAGAACACATCAGATGATGATGCGGTGCAAGCGTTATCTTCCGATGGTGATTTTGGGCGCACAACTGATCCTGTTAGAATGTATATGCGAGAAATGGGTGCGGTTGATCTATTAACGCGCTCGGGTGAAATCGAAATTGCTAAACGGATTGAGCATGGCACTAAAGAGGTGCTTAATGCATTGTCTGAATATCCTTATGTGATTAAGTCGTTATTGGGGCGCTATCAGGATTTAACGGATGCAGCACGTGAAGAGCATATGCAGCTTGAGGATGAGGAAAGAGAAGAAACACCATTGTATAAGTTTATTAAATTCTCTGATTTAATCTCAGGCTTTAATGAGGGTGATGAAATTGATGCCTCAGGTACAGATGTTGGGTCAATGCTTGATAATCCAGAAGAAACGTTAGAAGAAAGTCAAACAGAAGAAAGTAGTTCTGATGATGACGAGGAATCAAGTGGTGGGACGGTAGATACTGCGGAAGATACAGGGCCTGACCCTGAGGTGGCAGCGCAAAAATTTGCCGAGATCGAGGCTAAATTTAATTATTTACTAGATCAAGAGGTAGGTAGCAAGGCATATATCAATGCGGCCAGCGAAGTGTCTGCATTGTTCTTAAGCATGCGTTATACCAGTGCGCAGTTGAACCGCATGATTAACTCAATTCGAGGCTTGGTAACTGAAATTCGCGGACATGATCGCAAAATTATGCGTTTATGTATCGAAAAAGGCAAAATGCCGAAGCAGTATTTTGTATCGCGTTTTCAAGGACGTGAAACGGATACCAATTGGCTAGATAGTTGTATTGATAAGCATCCAGATCTTGTCAATGTGCTTGAAGATGCTAAAGCAATTCAAGTGAAACTAGGATTAATTGAAGATCGCGCGGATATGTCAATTTATGATTTGCGTGAAG
>JAHDDB010000006.1 GCA_020629575.1 Caedibacter sp.
AAACTAGGATTAATTGAAGATCGCGCGGATATGTCAATTTATGATTTGCGTGAAGCGAGCAAGCGCATTTCAGTAGGTGAAGCAAAAGCACGACGTGCAAAGAAAGAGATGATTGAGGCAAACTTGCGTTTGGTGATTTCAATTGCTAAAAAATATACCAACAGAGGTTTGCAGTTTTTAGATCTAATTCAAGAAGGAAATATCGGTTTAATGAAAGCGGTTGATAAGTTTGAATACCGTCGTGGTTATAAGTTTTCAACCTATGCAACGTGGTGGATTCGCCAAGCAATTACCCGTTCAATCGCCGATCAGGCGCGCACGATTCGTATTCCTGTGCATATGATTGAGACGATTAATAAGCTTAATCGTATCTCGCGTCAGATCTTACAAGAAACAGGTAAAGAGGCGACTCCAGAAGAATTAAGCCAACATATTGATATGTCGGAAGATAAGATTCGTAGAATTATGAAGATTGCCAAAGAGCCGATCTCGATGGAGACGCCAATTGGTGATGATGAAGATTCTAACTTGGGTGACTTCATTGAGGATTCAGTATCTGATTCACCGGTGGATAGCGCTACAAGTGAGAGTTTGCGTGAAGTAACTAAAGATATTCTAAGTACGCTAACCGAGCGTGAGGCAAAAGTTTTGCGTATGCGCTTTGGTATTGATATGAACACCGATCACACACTAGAGGAAGTTGGTAAGCAATTTGATGTGACACGTGAGCGTATTCGTCAGATTGAAGCAAAGGCATTGCGTAAGTTAAGACACCCATCGCGCTCAGAAACGTTAAAGAGTTTCTTATCTGAATCATCATAAGTGTATTTTTTCTTTCAGCTAATACTGTTTATTTACGTATCAAAGGAGTTATAAAAATGGATATGATTAAGCTTAAATATGTAAGTGTTGCCACTTTGTTAGCGTTGGGTTTAACAGGGTGTGCTAGTCGTTGTATTACAATTCCAGCCAATGCAACCTCTGCAGAGAGTTTCGGTTCTGGCTTTGGTCAGTTAAAAGCCATGCAACCAGTAGTAAGAACATCAGCAGGTGACACCATCCAAGGGCAAGTGTTGGTGCAAAACAAAAAATCAGCAACTCAAAACTTCCAGTATCAAGTGCAATGGCTAGATAAAAGCGGCTTCAATGTTGGACAACCACAACCGTGGACGCCAGTAGAAGTGTATGGTGATTTACAAAAGATGATTACCTTTAGCGCACCAACGCCAGATGCCACAAGCTATAATGTTTCTTTTTGTCGGGTGTAGAGTATTATCCCTTTTGTTCATTCCACATAAATGTTACATTAATTGCCGTGTTTTCAATCTTAAAAATTTATCTACTCGAGGAAGGTTATGAGCAATAAAGAACAAGCGTTAAATTCAGCGTTATCACAAATTGAAAGACAGTTTGGAAAAGGCTCTATTATGCGTATGGGTGATACTGATTTGGCTAAAGATATCGAGGTAATTTCCACAGGATCAATTGGTTTAGATATTGCCTTAGGGGTTGGCGGTTTACCAAAAGGGCGTGTTGTTGAAATCTATGGCGCGGAATCTTCAGGTAAAACAACCTTAACATTACAAGCGATTGCGCAGTGCCAAAAAAATGGTGGGACCGCTGCCTTTATCGATGCTGAGCATGCACTTGACCCAGTGTATGCCGAAGCTTTGGGTGTTGACCTTAAAAGCCTAATTGTGTCACAACCTGATACAGGTGAGCAAGCGCTTGAGATTACCGATATGTTGGTACGTTCAGGTGGAGTTGATATCGTTGTTGTTGATTCAGTTGCTGCCTTGACGCCAAAAGCTGAGATTGAAGGTGAAATGGGTGATTCACACATGGGCTTACAAGCGCGCTTAATGTCACAAGCCTTACGTAAATTAACAGCCAATATCAAGCGTTCTAATACATTGGTGGTATTTATTAACCAGATTCGTATGAAGATTGGCGTGATGTTTGGCAATCCTGAGACAACAACAGGCGGTAATGCATTGAAATTTTACTCCTCTGTTCGTTTAGAGATTCGCCGTGGTAGCCCGATTAAAAAAGGTGATGAAATCTTAGGTAATGAGACCAAGGTTAAAGTCGTTAAAAATAAAGTCTCACCACCATTTAAGCAGGCAGAGTTTGATATTCTCTATGGTGAGGGGACATCTCTTGAAGGAGAGTTGATTGATCTAGGGGTGAAGTATAACCTCGTCGATAAAGCCGGTGCCTGGTATAGCTACAATGGTGATCGAATCGGGCAAGGAAAGGATAATGTGCGTACATACTTGAAAGAAAATCCGCAAGTTAAAGAGAGTTTACACAAAGCGCTAATGACCACGTTGTTACCGAATGCGGCAAAGAATAAATCAGTCTCAAGCGATGCCGAAGAATAATAACGAACGAGACTATCTTTTCTATTTGTTATCCAAACAAGAATATTCCTATACGCAACTAAAGCAAAAATTAGTTCAGCGCAACCATATTTCCTTGACTGAGATTGAGAACTTACTACAAGAATTCGTCGATAATAATTGGCAGTCAGATGAGCGTTGTGCCGAGCTTATGATTAAAAGTGCTTTATACAAGCATTATGGATTATTGCGGATTAAACAAAAGATTATTTATGAAAAAGGCATAGATGTTTCTATTTTTGAAAAGGTACTTAATGCGTTGGATATTGATTGGTTTGAACAAGCACAGTTATGTTATCAAAAAAAATATCATGACAAAGCGCAAGACCTAAAAGAAAAACAAAAACGCTTGCAATATCTGCAACGCCAAGGTCATAGCTTAAGCATGGCATTGGAGATTGTTTCAAGTTGACGGGGTAGATCAGAATGAGTTGAGTTTTAATTATATCCCTCACCCGTGCAGATCATTTACACATCATTGCATAGTGGTTCATGACAAGACAAAAACTCAAGCATTTTATTTGTCAAGTCTATCAAAACTCTTTAACATGCTACTGTAATTAGCAAAGTGAGGAATTTCAGTGAACCATAACATTGTTATCTTAGGTAGCCAGTGGGGTGATGAAGGTAAGGGTAAAGTCGTGGACTTTTTGACAGATAAAGCCGATGCTGTGGTACGGTTTCAAGGTGGTCATAATGCCGGGCACACCTTGGTCATTAATGGTGAGGTAACTAAGCTGCGCCTTATTCCATCAGGTATTTTACACGATGGTGTCAAGAGTTTTATTGGTAATGGTGTCGTGGTTTCATTGGAAGCTTTACATGCTGAGATGAATGAATTGTTAGCGCGTAATGTGCCAGTGTTTGATCGCCTGCGTATTAGTGAGGCATGCCCTTTGGTGTTACCTGTACACGTTGCCTTAGATGAAGCGCGTGAAGCGGCGTTAGGTGAGCACAAGATTGGTACAACAAAGCGTGGCATAGGTCCCGCGTATGAAGATAAGATTGCGCGTCGCGCAATTCGTATAGGTGACTTAGCACACCCTGAGAAATTAAAAGCAAAACTTATTAATCTATTAGATCTGCATAATTTCACCTTGCAAAACTATTATAAAGTAGATGTTCATTTTGATTTAGAAGAAACTTATGCATCATTATTAGATTATGCAAAAACAATTTTGCCAATGATCACTGATGTATCAGCAGAGTTAAATGCCATTCGTTTCAACAAAGGTAAAATCATCTTTGAAGGCGCGCAAGGGACATTACTTGATATCGATCATGGTACTTATCCATTTGTCACCTCGTCAAACACAATCTCGGGTACGGTGGCATCAGGAGCGGGCTTTGGTCCATGCTACATTGATGCAGTTGTCGGTATCACTAAAGCCTATACTACGCGTGTTGGCAGTGGTGCTTATCCCACTGAGTTGTTTGATGAAATTGGTGAGCACTTAGGTGTTAAAGGCTGTGAATTTGGTACAGTCACAGGTCGTAAGCGTCGCACGGGGTGGCTTGATTTGGTTGCATTGCGTCGTGCGATTGAGATCAATAGTATCACATCAATTTGTTTAACAAAGCTTGATGTTTTGGATGGTTTAAGAGAGATAAAGGTTTGTGTGGCATATGAATTAGATGGTAAAGAGGTTTCCTATCCGCCGTATGATAATGCCGACTATGTGCGTTGCAAGCCAATTTACAAAACATTAAAAGGCTGGTCTGAAGAGACATTTAAGCAAACGGACTATAATAAATTGCCTCAAACAGCACGTGACTATGTCAGCTTTATCGAAAAAACGCTTAATGTACCGATTGATATTATTTCAACCGGTCCTGAGCGTAATCAGAATGTGATTGTGAAGAATATTTTCTAAAGTAAGCGGTTCAAAATCCGCGATTAAAAATCTAAATCCATTTCTTGCATAACAGCATGGCTTTTGTATATAATGCCGCGTCTTTTTATATTTATGCAAAGATTAGATGTTTAAAAAACTACGGAGTAAATAATGGCAACTATTAACCAGTTGGTGCGCAATCCGCGCAAAAAGAAGGTTGTAAAAACGAACGTGCCAGCGTTGAAAGCATGTCCGCAAAGACGTGGTGTATGTACGCGTGTTTATACAACAACCCCTAAGAAACCAAACTCAGCGTTAAGAAAAGTAGCGCGTGTGAGATTAACTAGCGGTTTTGAAGTAACGACTTATATTGGTGGTGAAGGTCATAACCTACAAGAGCATAGCGTTATTTTGATTCGTGGTGGTCGTGTAAAAGACTTACCAGGTGTGCGTTATCACACAGTTCGCGGTGCGCTTGATACTTCAGGTGTTAAAGACCGTAAGCAAGCACGCTCTAAGTACGGTACTAAGCGTCCTAAAGCATAAGTTTAATTTGTATTTAAAGGAAATATAAAATGTCTAGAAGAAATCGAGCACCAAAGCGCGAAGTGTTGCCAGATCCGAAGTTTAAAAGCGAGATCGTTGCAAAATTTATCAATCACATCATGTTATCAGGTAAAAAGTCTGTAGCCGAGAAAATCGTCTATGGTGCTTTTGACCAAATCGAAACTAAAAAATCAGGCGAAAAAGCGACTGAAGTTTTTGAAAAAGCTTTAGAAGCTGTGGCTCCTATGGTTGAAGTTAAGTCACGCCGTGTTGGTGGTGCTACTTACCAAGTTCCTGTTGAAGTTCGTCCAGAGCGTCAAATGACAATGGCGATGCGTTGGATCATTGATGCTTCACGTAAGCGTAAAGAAAAGAGTATGGCATATCGTGTTGCAGCTGAATTAATGGAAGCTGTTGAAGGTCGAGGCGCTGCTGTTAAGAAGCGCGAAGATACACACAAAATGGCAGAGGCGAACAAAGCATTTGCTCATTTCCGTTGGTAAGATTGGAGAATATTTATGTCACGTACGACAGAACTTGAAAAGTATAGAAATATTGGAATTTGTGCCCACGTAGATGCGGGTAAGACAACAACGACTGAGCGTGTATTATTCTATACGGGTGTTTCGCACAAAATTGGTGAGGTGCATGATGGTGCCGCAACAATGGACTGGATGGAGCAAGAGCAAGAGCGTGGAATTACAATTACCTCTGCTGCTACCACAGTTTTCTGGCAAGGTATGGATCAACAATTTGACAAACATCGTATTAACATTATCGATACGCCAGGACACGTTGATTTCACGATCGAAGTAGAGCGTTCTTTGCGTGTTTTGGATGGTGCAGTTGTTGTATTCTGTGGTTCATCAGGTGTAGAGCCACAATCAGAAACAGTATGGCGTCAGGCAAACAAGTATGGCGTACCACGTATCGTTTTTGTTAACAAGATGGATAGAGCAGGTGCAAACTTTGAGCGTGTTGTTGATCAGATTAAAACACGTTTAAAAGCCACTGTAGTACCAGTACAGTTGAATATTGGTGCTGAAGATGAATTTAAAGGTGTTATTGATCTTGTTCGAATGAAAGCAATCATGTGGAATGAAGAAGATAAAGGCTTAACATACTCTTTGGAAGAAATTCCAGCTGAACTTCAAGAGCGTGCTGAAGAGCTTCGTC
The DNA here is from genome assembly GCA_020629575.1 of Caedibacter sp. Taxonomy (GTDB): domain Bacteria; phylum Pseudomonadota; class Gammaproteobacteria; order Francisellales; family Francisellaceae; genus Caedibacter. Next base: position 5,960 of record JAHDDB010000006.1, read on the forward strand.
AAGAGATGGTTGAAGCAGCGGCTGAAGCTAGTGAAGAATTGATGGAGAAGTATCTTGAAGGTGGTGAGTTAACAAATGATGAAATTCATGAAGCGTTACGTCGACGTGTTATTGATAATGAAATCGTGTTAGCATTCTGCGGCTCTGCGTTTAAAAACAAGGGTGTACAAGCCGTTCTTGATGGTGTTGTTCGTTACCTGCCGGCACCAAATCAGGTTCCAGCTATTAAAGGAGAGCTTGAAGACGGTACTGAAAGTTCACGCACCTCTTCAGATGAGGCGCCTTTTGCTTCTTTAGCATTTAAACTTGCAACAGATCCATTTATTGGTAACTTAACATTCGTTCGTGTTTACTCTGGTGTATTAAAGTCAGGTGACTCAGTATATAACCCAGTCAAAGGTAAAAAAGAGCGTATTGGGCGTATTGTTCAGATGCATGCCAATAAACGTGAAGAGCTAAAAGAAGTTCGTGCGGGTGATATTGCAGCTTGTATCGGCTTAAAGCAAGTTACAACTGGTGACACGCTATGCGATGAAAAGCAAATCATTACACTTGAGCGTATGGAATTCCCTGAGCCAGTTATCTCAGTTGCTGTTGAGCCAAAATCAAAAGCAGACCAAGAGAAAATGTCAATTGCCTTGGGTAAACTAGCGGCAGAAGATCCATCTTTCAGAGTGCAAACAGATGAAGAGTCAGGTCAAACCATTATTTCAGGTATGGGTGAGCTTCATTTGGATATTATTGTTGATCGTATGAAACGTGAGTTCAAAGTTGAAGCAAACGTAGGTAGCCCACAAGTAGCATATCGCGAAACAATCAAACAAGCGGTTGATGCGGAAGGTAAATTCGTACGTCAATCAGGTGGTCGTGGTCAGTACGGTCACGTATGGGTTAAGCTTGAGCCACAAGAAATGGGCAAAGGCTTTGAGTTCGTTGATCAAATCGTTGGTGGTGTTGTTCCTAGAGAGTACATCGGAGCGGTTGGCAAGGGTATTGAAGAGCAATTACAAAACGGTGTAATCGCTGGCTACCCAATGATCGATGTTAAAGCAACACTTTATGATGGTTCTTACCATGATGTGGATTCATCTGAGATGGCGTTTAAAATCGCAGGTTCTATGGCGGTTAAGTCAGGTGCGCAAAAAGCAACGCCTGTGATCCTTGAGCCTTTGATGAAGGTTGAAGTTGTTACGCCTGAAGAGTACATGGGTGATGTTATCGGTGACTTAAACCGTCGTCGTGGCATGATCTCTGGTATGGATGAAAACCCAAGTGGTAAAGTAGTGAATGCATTGGTGCCATTGGCAGAAATGTTTGGTTATGCAACTAACGTACGTTCAATTTCTCAAGGACGTGCTTCATTCTCTATGGAGTTTGAGAAGTATGCAGAAGTACCAAACAACATTGCAGAAGACATCATTAAAAAGCGTAACTCATAATTAGAAGGTTTGAATAAAATGGCAACAAATATTAGTAACCAACGCATTCGCATCCGCTTGAAAGCGTTTGACCATAAATTAATAGATCTTTCAACAAAAGAGATCGTTGAGACAGCGAAAAGAACTGGCGCACAAGTAAAAGGTCCTATTCCTTTACCAGTACGCAAAGAGCGTTTCACGGTATTGATTTCTCCACACGTTAATAAAGATGCGCGTGATCAATATGAGATAAGAACACATAAGCGTTTGATTGATATCGTTGAGCCAACTGAAAAAACAGTTGATGCATTAATGAAATTGGATCTTGCTGCTGGTGTTGATGTGCAAATTAGCTTAAGCTAAGACATATATTATCTAAGCTGCTTTTAAATAGTGGCAATTATTAAAAGCGACCTAGTGTCGCTTTTTTTATATCTGATATCTAGCCAGTTACATCGGTAATGTATAGCTGATATAGGCACTTAAGCTCGCGCTTGCCGCTACTTTAACATCGTTGCCATCAATGGAGTCGCTAGCACGAATTTTTGCGGTTGAGCCAAATAAATAACTAAACTGTCCACCAATATTAATCCCATTTTGGAATTTATAACCCGCGCCAACAACAATGGTTGGTAGAAAATCGGAGTTACTCCTGTCAACATTAGGTGCGAAATAGGCGCCCATATTGGTAATATCTTGATGGACGTAAGTCGCGCCACCCTTAACAAAAACATTAACGCCATTAGTGAATGTATATTTACCGGCGACAAGAAGCGGGATATACCATTGATTAAGCATTGATTTGTCTGAACCATCGGCTTTGAGTGATGCAAGATCATAGCCATAACCAAAGCCAGACTCCAAGCCTAAGCTAATGTGTTGATTTAAAGCAAGATCATAACCGATCATAACACTGCTGATCGGTCCGCCTTCTGTTTTGGTGGTATTGCTAGTAATGCCACTTGAATCATAGCTTGCAGCGGATGCAGCACCGGCTGCGGCACCAATTACAAGTCCTGTTTGGGCGCTTTGGGCAAAAACAGATGTCGATAATAGGCATAATGCTGTAACGCTTAATATTTTTTTCATAGATACTCTCCTGTGGTGAATTACTAAGGATGAGTATAACCTTTAATAAATGATAAATGGAATAAAAAGATGCTACAATAAACACTGCAATATGGGGTGTTGCTAGTATATAATTTTCAACAATTTTAATGCACCAAGTCACATAAAATGTATCAACTTAATTTTTGCGCAGGGCCTGCAAGTTTACCCGAGTCTATTTATCAAACGTTGAGCCAAATGGTTTTAAATTACCAAAATACCGGTTTGTCGCTGTTGTCCTTGTCACATCGTGATCAATTATTTGCTGAGATCAACAATAAGATTAAGCAGCATTTGCGTACTCTTTTGGCGTTGCCTGAAAGTTATGAAATATTATTGATGCCCGCAGGTGCCAGTGCGCAGTTTGCCGCTGTTCCAATGAACCTTAAGCAGAATGGCAGGGCGCTATATATTAATAGTGGTTACTGGGCAAAGGCAGCGATTAAAGAGGCAAAAAAGTTTATTGAAGTCGATACGATTGAAGGTGTGGATAATGCGATTGATCATATTGTGGATGTCTATGATTATATTCATTACACAGAAAATGAAACGATTGATGGCGTGATATGGCAAAAGATACCTGAAACTAATCTGCCGTTGGTTTGTGATATGTCTTCAAGTTTTTTATCAAAACCACTCGATGTGACTAAGTTTGATTTGATTTACGCAGGAGCGCAGAAAAACATTGGCTTGCCAGGGGTGACGGTTGTTTTGATTAAAAAAGCATTGATTGAAAATATCAAGCAAAAGGCGATTCCGGCTGTGTTAAGCTATCAGACAATGCAGCAAGCAGATTCTTTGTATAATACGCCGGATATGTTTGCTTGGGCAGCAATGGAGTTGGTACTTGCTGATTTGATCAAACAAGGCGGATTAGATGTTGTTGCTGAGAAGAATGCTTATAAAGCTGCGCTACTCTATGAAGCAATTGATCAATCAAAGCTCTATAGCAACAAGGTGCCGCTGCATAATCGCTCACCGATGAATATTGTATTTCAACTACCAAGCGATGAATTAACCGCTAAATTTCTGAATTTCGCAGATAGCCAAGGTGTCTATGGTATTGCAGGGCATCGCAGTATCGGTGGTATACGTGTCAGTTTATATAATGCAATTGAGCTTAAGGCTGTAGAGCAGCTTGTTTCAGTAATGCGTAAGTTTGAAACGCTTAACGAGCAAATAAGGTAATACCATGGCGATCAATATGTGACTTAAGCTCAGGGTTGGTTAATTGTGTGTAAATTGATATATCAAACAAATAAGGCAGGAAAAGTGCATCAATAGCTTCTTCAAGTTGGAACAAATCCTTCACTGTTAGATCATCGCCGATAAGTGTTAGATCAATATCAGAGCCAGTGTGATAGTTTCCCTTGGCGCGTGAACCATACAAAATAGCTTTTGTAATCTTTGGCTGCTGACTTATCGCGTGGGTAATCGCAGCAAGCGCTTTATCCGTTAATCCGTAGGGCATGTTGCTACTCTTTTGCTGCCAAGTTTTTTAATGTTTCAGCAAGCTCAGTGAAGCAGCTGATATATTCATTTAGGGTCAATGTAGCAATTTCTTCGACCGTGCTTTCATCATAAGTGTGAGAGGTTAAATTGCGACTTTTAATCATTTGCATCCAAATATCACCATTGTCAATTAAGCCATTGGCAAACGCTTGCCTTGTTGCATCTTTTGATCCGAAAATATCCTCGGTACTGCCGCGATGTTTAAGAAAGTCCTTTAATGTTTTCCAAGCAAGTTCATGAGTGTATTCAAAGGCTTGAATAAGTCCTTGTTTTTCAAGTAATGACAAAGGTCTTTGATGTGCTAGCGTGACGGCACTTTGTAATTGCGAGAGTGCTTTTTGATAGTTGTCAAAGCGTTGCAGCCAGCGAATATCTGTCATTATTATATTCCTCGTTAAGTTGAAAGTGCGCATAAGGGGTATTATAGATTGGTTTCTGAAACAATAGATAGTAGAATTGGGCAAAGACTTGTGTGTATACCGTTCGTAAATCATTTTGCGGTATATAGTGTTTAGGATTTATTTTAGATGTCAAATAAAGTTGAAATTATTACCATTGATGGCCCAAGTGGCGTCGGCAAAGGAACCTTATCACGCCTATTAGCGCAGAAACTTGATTATGCACTGTTGGATAGTGGGGCGATTTACCGCTTGGCAGCACTTCATGTGCTTGATCATGGGATTGATATAAATCATGAGCAGTTGCTGTATGATGAACTGAGCCAATTGAATATTCACTTTACCGTTGAGGGTAATCAAACAAAAGCTTTTTTAGATGGTGTGGATGTCACCGCGCGCATTCGTCAAGAGCAAACAGGGATGATGGCGTCTAAAATTGCCAAGATCTCAATAGTGCGCGATGCATTATTAGCTTGCCAGCAGTCTTTTGCTCAAGGTGTTACAGGCTTGGTTGCCGATGGACGCGATATGGGGACGGTGGTTTTTCCCAACGCAAGACACAAATTCTTCTTAGAAGCGGATAGTAAAATACGTGCGCAAAGGCGTTATGATGAGCTTATCACTAAAGGTCAAAAAGCCGACTTCACAGAGATATTAACGCAACTTGAAGCTCGTGATCATCAGGATCGCAATCGTGAAGTGGCGCCATTGAGACCTGCTGAAGATGCATTGATTATTGATACAGGCTTATTGGATGTTGATGAGGTCTTTGCTAAGGTTTATGCGGCAGTTAAGGTTAAAAATAATAATAAACAGATGGCAGCTGCTATTGATGCCTATCATCAGTTGTTGATAAAAGCCATTGAACAGTTGGGCTATGCGCCTGAGTTTTTAAATGCACCACAAAAGATAGATCAAGCCAATACACGCCTATTGTGTCAAACGCGTAGTTTGTTCTTCCTATTAATATATGGCAAATTAACAAATACACAAGCTGCTAATGCATATGCCTATAAAATATATCAAGTGATGAAATCGCAATATTTCGATGAGCGCAGCAAAGCTTGGATTAAAACGCAAAACTCAAAAGATGATAATGATCTGTATGAGTATGCTTTTGTCTTGTTTTCCTTGTCAGTGCTGTATGGTACGTTTAAAGAGCAAGTGATTAAAGAGGATATTGAATATGTCAATAAGCTGATCACGCAAAAGTTTATTGCAGATGATTTTAAAGCACTCAAAGATCAAAGCGGTATCATTGGACAAAATGCATTAATGCATCTCTTTGAAGCGTATTTAAGTGCCTATCGATACACCGAAGCACCGAGTTTTAAAACGCAAGCTGAGGCGTTATATCGTGAGATTATTAGACTGTTTTTTGATGATGAAAGAAATCTCATGCGCGAATACTCTAAAGAAGATAAAAGTGCACTATTTGAGCCAGGACATAGTTTTGAGTGGAGCAGTTTGATTGTTGAGGCGCAAGCGTTGGGCGTTGATATTGATGCAATGAGTGATCATGTTCGCTTGTATCAAGCGGCGGCTAAAGCTGGTATAAATGATCGTGGGTTTATTAAGCCCAATCTAAATGATACGTCTAAAGATACACAATATCGCATTTGGCCAATGTTGGAGTATGTGCGTTATTTGGCAATGACGGCAAACTATGAGCACTTAGACAATGCCTTGAATATTTTTTCAACGATATTTCTTAAGCATGATTTACCGATTGAATATGTTGATAGTGAAGGTGCTGTAGGCTTTGATGATGTTAAATCAACAACAGGCTATCATTTGATGAACTGTTGGCAGTATATGTTGCGATAAAAAGAGGGTGGATGTATGACAAATAATTATTTTCTTTACTTACATGGCTTTCAAGGCTCACCTAATTCGCCCAAAGCACAAAAGCTTAAAACATGGCTAAATGATCAATTTCCAGAAGCATCGATTGATGCACCTGAGTTACAGATGCAAACAAAAGCTGCACTTGATCTCACTCATAAGCTGCTAGATAACGCAAAGGCGGATAATAAAGTGATTATTGGTAGTTCATTGGGTGGGTATATGGCGCACTTATTGAAGCAAACGCGTGATGATGTTACTAAGGTGATTTTGATTAATCCAGCAGCACGCTTAGATTTAATCGCACAAATGCCTGCGTATAACCATGTGCACGATGAAGCGATGGCATTATTCAATGCAATGCCAAAGCAATTATCCTCATTATCAGATTACCTACTGTTGCTACAAGAAGATGACCAAACGACACCGATAGATTTGGCGCTAGAAGTCTTTAACGGTGCACAGATCGATATCAAATCTGGTCAAGGGCATGCCTATAGTGATATAGAGGTAAGCTTTAATGCAATCAGGAAGTTTCTTACGATCCATTCAACAATGTGTCATGAATAAAATGTCAGAGCCTATATATATTAACGATTTTGCGGTGTTAAATGTGCTAGGCAATAACAAGCAAGAAGTTGCTAAAGCACTGTTGGCGAATGTTTCACCATTAATGCTATATGATAAGCTTTTTAGTGGGCGGCAAACCTATGTTGGCAAGGTGGACTGTCAATTAGATGCATTGCCTAGTCAGTATGAGGCAATTGATTGCCATAATAATCGGATGTTGTTTAAGGCATTTCAAGAAATTAAGCCTGTGTATGATGCGTTAGCAAAGAAAACGGATCGACATAGAATAGGCGTTATTTTGGGCACAAGTACTTCGGGCATTTTAGAGGGTGAGAAGTCATTTACGCATTATATGCAAACAGGAGAAATGCTTGCCAATTTTCATTATCACCAGCAAGAATTTAGCACAATGGCAGAGTTTATTGCTGAGCTTGCTGAGGCTAAAGGCCCTTGTTATGTGATATCAACAGCATGCTCTTCAAGTGGTAAAGCATTTCTCTCGGCAAAGCGTTTAATCAATTCAGGCATTTGTGATATCTGTATTGTTGGCGGGGCGGATAGCTTATCTGAATTGCCGCTTAATGGTTTTGATGCGTTAGACTCAGTGACGAAAAGCATTTGCCAGCCCTTTGGGCAAGATCGTGATGGCATTAATATTGGTGAGGGTGCCACGTTATTTGTGTTAAGTAAAACCCCAGCAGATTTGGCACTTTTAGGCGGTGGAGAAACCTCAGATGCTTACCATATTACCTCGCCAGACCCTGAAGGGGAAGGCGCAAAACAGGCAATGTTAAATGCACTAAAAGATGCCAATCTTAACCCAGATGATATTGCCTATGTCAATGCGCATGGTACGGCAACGCCAAAAAATGATCAGATGGAGAGTAAAGCTATTTTTGAAGTATTTGGTGAAAGAGTATTATGTAGTTCGACAAAACCGCTAACTGGGCATACATTAGGTGCGGCAAGTGCCACGGAATTAGCACTTTGTGCGCTATTGTTATCCGAAGAGCACAACCCAGACCATAGATTGCCTGCGCAAATCAGCACGGCTGAGTTGGATCGTGAGTTACCAGAAATTCAATTAACCAATGAAGAGAGTGTTTGGGAGAAACCTTGTTTGTTAAGTAACTCATTTGCATTTGGTGGTAATAATGTCAGCTTGATTATCGCTAGAGCTAACAAAGGAAGCTAGGTTTATGCATGATTTAAATGAAATTATTCCACAATCACCACCGATGCAGTTGATTGATTCATTGCAAGAGGTTAATCAAGAAAAGGCGGTTTGTCTTGCCAGAATTACGCCCGAGCATATTTTTTATGATGCTGAGATTAGTGGTGTATATGCTTGGGTGGGTATTGAGATGATGGCGCAAGCCTCGGCTGTATTGGCTTATTTCCAAGGGGATGAAAGTGATCACGCACCAAGGCGTGGGTTTATGATCAGTGTGCGTAATTTCAAAACGACACGTACAAGCTTTGATAAAGGCGATGTATTAACGATTGTGGCGCATAAAGAGCTTATAAGTGATCCATTGGGGGTGTTTATGTGTGAAATTCATCATCATGATCAATGTGTTGTACAAGCAAAATTTAGCGCCTATCAGCCAAGTGATGAAGCGTTCACAGAAATTATTCAGGGGAAAGTATTTTGAGTAAAAGAGCATTAGTGACAGGAGCAAGCAAAGGTATTGGGCAAGGGGCTGCAATCATGTTGGCGCAATCTGGCTTTGAGGTGGTGGTGCATTATCACAGCGATGTTGAAGGAGCTAATCAAACAAAGCATGTTATTGAAGAAAATGGTGGTAAGGCATCACTGGTTCAATTTGACCTACAAGATAGAGCGGCGTGTCATGAAAAGTTAAACACTGAAATTGCGCAAAATGGCGCGTTTTATGCAGTTGTTAATAATGCAGGAATTTGCCAGGATGCGCCATTTCCAGCAATGGAAGATGAGATGTGGGATCGCGTGATTCAAACCAATTTGGATGGCTTTTATAATGTGCTCAAGCCTTGTGTAATGCCAATGATTCAGCTAAGAAAAGGTGGGCGCATTGTCACATTAGCCTCTGTTTCAGGAGTTGCAGGCAATAAAGGTCAGGTCAATTACAGTGCGGCAAAATCAGGTATTATTGGCGCGACAAAAGCCTTGGCACTGGAGCTTGCCAAACGTAAAATTACCGTTAATTGCGTAGCGCCTGGCTTAATTGAAACAGATATGATTAAAGATTTAGAGTATAAAGACGAGATCGAAAAGCATATTCCGATGCGTCGGGCAGGTAAGATTGAAGAAGTTGCCTCAGTGATTAATTTCTTATGCTCTGATTCAGCAAGTTACATCACACGTCAAGTCATATCAGTTAATGGTGGCTTGATATGAATAAGCGTGTTGTTATTACTGGAATGGCTGGTATTACTGCATTAGGCAATGATTGGCATACGATCAAACTGGCACTGCTTCAAGGCAAAACAGCTACAAAGAGAATTAACGCGTGGCAAGAAATCAAAGGCTTACATACCAATTTGGGCGCACCGATTACAGATTTTAACATGCCAGTACACTACACCCGTAAGCAAACTCGCTCAATGGGGCGTGTTGCTCAGCTAGCAACTGTTGCCAGTGAGAATGCCTTAAAAGATGCGGCAATTTTTGATCATAAAGCATTACTTGAAAGTGGCGATGTTGGTGTTGCTTTTGGCTCATGCTCGGGTAGTACACAAGCTTTGTGTGATCTGATTAAAATTGAGACTGAAAAAACCGTGCAAAATGTCAGTGCGACGACTTATGTGAAGTCAATGAGCCATACTTGTGCGGTTAATATTGCGCTTATTTTTGGTTTAACGGGGCGTGTGATCCCGACATCAAGTGCATGCACCTCAAGCTCACAAGCAATAGGCTATGCCTATGAGGCCATTAAGCATGGTTATCAAAAAGTCATGTTAGCAGGGGGTGCCGAGGAGTTATGCCCAAGTCAAGTGACGATTTTTGATACTTTGTTTGCCACAAGTCAGCAAAATGATAAACCGCATATGACACCCAGACCTTTCGATCAAGCACGTGATGGCTTAGTGATTGGTGAAGGCGCATGTACGTTAATCTTAGAGGAGTATGAGCACGCTAAAGCACGAGATGCTAAGATTTATGCCGAGGTCATTGGCTTTGGCACAAACTGTGACGCAAGACATATCACTCAACCTACGGCACAAAAAATGGTTGAAGCCTTGAAGCTTGCGATAACAGATGCCAAGGTTAATGCCGATGATATCGGTTATATTTGCGCGCATGGTACGGCAACTGATCGCGGTGATATTGCTGAAAGTGAGGCGACTTTTACCTTGTTTGGTGATAAAACGCCTGTCAGTTCATTAAAGGGTAATTTTGGTCATACATTAGGTGCTTGTGGCGCACTTGAGTCATGGTTGTCGATTATGATGATGAAAGAGGGCGAATTTATGCCAACAGCAAATTTGCAAAGGGTAGATGCGTCTTGCGCCGATCTTAACTACATTATTGAGAATCCCAAAAAGCTTAAAACAAACATCGTTATGAGTAATAATTTTGCTTTTGGTGGTATTAATACCTCGTTGATTTTTAAGGATTATCACAGTGAGTAAACCATTGCTTTTTAACAAAATGTGTGCGTTAGGCAATGACTTTGTTGTTATTGATGAGCGCAAAAAACCACGTAACTGGCAAGCGCGTCAAGTGCAGCAAATCTGTCATCGACGTTTTGGCGTCGGTGCCGATCAGCTATTGTTGATTAGAAAATCTGGCAAAGCCGATGCCAGTATGCATATTTATAACCAAGATGGCTCTAAAGCTAAGCAATGTGGTAATGGCTTGCGTGCAGTGGCAAGTTTACTGCTTGCGGAAAAAGCAAGCGAAGAAGTAAATATTGAGGTCGGAGGTTATGTTCATCGTTGTTGCCTGGTCGCGCATGATTGGATTGAGGTGGCTTTTCCTTTACCTGTAGTTAATGAGAGCCAAAAAAAACTGATGGGTGATTCGGGCTTTGATCACGCACTAGAGGTTGATGTGGGTAATCCACACTTGGTATTGTTTCGCTCGCAGCATACTGAGTTAATAGATTTTGATGACCTTGGTAGAGTGTTGCAAACACAATACGCTGGCGGTATTAATGTACATGCATTAAAGCAGTTATCCAAAGATCGTATTTACTTAGATCATTGGGAGCGCGGCACGGGAATAACACCCTCTTGTGGTAGTGGCAGTATTGCCAGTGTGTATGCTGGTGTCTCACTGGGGCTTTTGAAGCCTAAAGTCGTAGTGGAAAATGCCATCAGTAACTTAACCGTTGAATGCACGCCGGAAGAGGTACGACTAAGTGGTGTGGTTAGATTGATTTTTAATGGTCAAATAGAAGTAGCATAATGATAAATATAAGAGAAATCCCTTTTAGAACAACGATCTCAGGCTTAACGCATAGCATGAGTGTGATTGAATATAAACATCCAAAAGCCAAAGCGAATATCTATATGCAAGCAGCACTACATGCGGCTGAGAGCAATGGTATTGCATTGATTTATCTATTGCGTAAGTATCTAGAAACGCATGATTTTCCATACAATGTCACATTGGTGCCGTTTGCCAATCCGTTTGCCATGGATGTTAAAGTCGGTGAGTATACCTATGGACGTTTTGATGCTAAAACTGGTGAAAACTGGAATCGTGGATTTAAAAACTTGCTTACGGCACATGCTGGTTTAGAAAAGATTGATCTTGATGCGTTTGTTGAAAAGTATCAAAATCAAGGCTTTGATACACTATGTCAGCGGTTTTCAGAGCTTCTTAGAGCGCGCTTGGCTGTGAGTCTGCAAAATGACATAGCACCTCATGAGAAGCTTGCTAACATTCTGCATGATTTGGCATTAGCTGCTGATTTTAGTTTTGATTTACATTGTGATTCAATCTCAACACCTTATATTTATGCGCCAAGTTATTTGCATTCAGCGCGTTTAAAACACTTTAATAGTAATGCGTTTATTTTGACGCCAAATGAGCCTAGTGGTTGTTTTAATCAAGCTATTTTTTACCCGTGGTGGCAATTAACTGAGTGTTGGAATCGCATTACAGGAGATAATAAAACACCACCAAAACATGCATTTACCTATGAGATGGGCAGTAAGGAAAGTTTTGATCTAAAGAATGCTAAGCACTTATTGGAAGGTATTGTTGAGTATATTAATAATCCAGTCAATGTAAAAAATACCGATAAAAAATATGCTTGTTATGAGCAGGATTTCTCACGTGTTAGAGCCCCTATTGGTGGCATGGTTGATTATCAGGATAATTTATTAGGTACACTACAAAACCCGAATATACCATTGGCAACGATTTATGATAAAAATAGTATTCTAGGTATTAGTAAGTCACAGGCTTTAAGTGTGCCGCATGAGGCTTTATTACTAACGCGCACTTCGTCGGCAACGGTGCATGAAGGCGATGAGGTATTAAAAGTGATGGCGAATTGTTTTAATATTTAAGTGTTTGAAACTTATGCCTGAGCATATCAACCACCCAAGATATCCTGTTAGTGCTGCAAGAATATGCCGCTTAGCGGTGAATAATCAGTATAAGGGAACAGGTATTGGTGCTTATTTGCTAAAAGATGCTTTGCTTAAAATTGTGGCAGCAGCGCAAATTATGGGCGTATTTGCTGTTATTGTCGACGCCAAGAGTGACGAGGAAAAGCGTTTTATAAAAATTATGGCTTTATTGAATTGACAGGACAGTTGTTGCAGTTGATATTGCCTGTGGCAACAATTGAAAAAGCAGTACAAGAAAATCTGTAAAATAACTGCCTGTGGGTATATACCCATCGTAAATCATTTTAGGGTGTTCAGTGTCGAGGAAGTTTTTGATGTGTTTGGGCAGTTGAACTGTAGGTAATAGTGAGGGCTATTAGCAAAATTCAACTGCTCAAAAGCGCGATAAATTCAATGGCAAAAATACTGTAAAATGGTTTGTGCTGGGTATATAATCGAGCTTTCAAAATTATCATAATGAGTTTTAGATAATGACAGCTACGGCGAACCACACTGCTATTTTAGAGAATTACTTAACCGATTTATTTGTACAAGCCTTTGATGTTTTAGGTTTTGATAGTCGTTTTGCCAAAGTTCAATTATCAGCACGCCCCGAGCTTGGGCAGTTTCAATGTAATGGTGCGATGCCTTTGGCTAAAATTCTTAAGAAAGCACCGATTCAAATTGCTAATGATATTGTAACACAAGTTCACAGTGATAAGGTGTTTAGTGATGTGAATGCAGTGATGCCAGGATTTATCAATATCACCTTAAGTGATGATTTCTTGGCAAGCTGGTCAAACAGTATGCTTAGGGATGCACGTCTAGGTTGCCCTAAAACCACTAATCCATTAAAAGTGATGATGGACTTTGGCGGTCCTAACGTCGCTAAGCCATTGCATGTTGGACATATTCGTTCACCGTTAATTGGAGACTGTTTACAGCGCGTTTACCGCTTTTATGGTGATGAGGTGTTAAGTGATGTGCATTTAGGGGATTGGGGCACACAGATGGGGATGTTGATTGAAGAAATTCGCAAAATGTATCCTGATTTGCCGTATTTTAATGAGCATTACACTGGAGAATACCCTAAGGAATCACCTGTGACAGTGGATGAGTTATCTGAGATTTATCCACGGGCTTCAGGACGTTGCAAAGAAGATGCTAATGAGATGGAAAAAGCACGTATAGCAACGGCTGAACTGCAAAAAGGGCGTCGCGGCTATCGCGCGCTGTGGCAACACTTCGTTGATGTATCGATTGCTGAGCTTAAAAAAGATTATGGCGATCTTGGAATCTATTTTGATCTATGGAAAGGTGAGAGTGATGTTCAACCAATCATTGATCAAATGGTTGCGGATTGTTTAAAGCAAAAAGTTGCTGAAAATAGTCAAGGTGCAATTATTATTCCTGTGGCTGAAAATGAAGATGACAAAACGCCACCATTGATTTTGGTGAAGTCTGATGGTGCGGTAATGTATGGCACAACCGATTTGGCAACGATTTTAGAGCGAGTCCAGGACTATCAGGCGCAAAAAATTATTTATGTGGTTGATAAACGTCAGAGTCTACACTTTAAACAAGTATTCGCAGCAGCTAAAAAGTCAAGCATTGCACCAGAGACTGAGCTTGTGCATATTGGTTTTGGTACGCTAAATGGCAAAGATGGCAAGCCATTTAAAACACGCTCAGGTGGTGTGATGCGTTTAAGTACTTTAATTGATGAAGCGAAATCACGTGCCAGTTTGCGTGAGCAAGAAGGTTTAACTGAAGCTGAAAAGGCAGATATCATTGAGAAAGTGGCATTGGCTACGGTTAAGTTTGCTGATTTGGCGAATATTTATACGTCAGACTATGTTTTTGATCTAGACAAATTCTCGCAATATGAGGGTAAAACAGGCCCTTACTTGCTGTATTCGGCGGTACGTATTAAATCGATTTTGCGCAAGCTTGGTCGCAATTTGGAAAATGTAAGTACTGATATTGCTAAGGCAAGTAATGATGCTGAGCGTAATTTACAATTGAAATTAACTGAATTACCGCAAGTGTTACAAAAAACGTATGATAAATGTGAGCCGCATCATTTATGTGAATATGCTTATCAAGTTGCTGTGCAGTTTAATAAATTCTATGCTGAATCACCGATCGCTAATGAACAAAATCATGCATTGAAAGAGGCAAGAATCGCTTTATGTCAGTTAACTTTGAAGCAATTAATTTTTGTTCTAGGACTACTTGGGATAGAAGTGCCTGAAAGAATGTAGACTATAAATCGTCTTAACGTTAGACTGTTTAGATCTTTGAAATCATCAATTACTTTTTATGTTAAAACAAAGCCTACAAGCTTATCGTCAAACCATTTTAGACCTGCCCGCTGAGAATTTTTTACGCAACCTGCAAATTATTGAGCAAGATGGCGTGGCTACTATTTCGCTGCGTCTGGGGTTTTTTCTCAATGCTAGTCAAATAGATCGTGTCATTGCGCAGTTAAGTGATTATTTATATGCCCAGAATATTACACAAGCTTTTGAATTTAGTGTGTTATGTAATGTGACTACGCATAAAGTACAGCCTGGTTTAAAGCCGATTAAAGGTATCAAAAATATTATTGCGATTGCGTCAGGCAAAGGTGGCGTGGGCAAATCGACAACAACGGCAAACCTTGCAATCTCATTGCAGAAAATGGGTGCCAAGGTTGGTATTTTAGATGCGGATATTTATGGACCAAGTCAACCGCTCATTATGGGTAGCTATGATAATCCCAAGACCAATGATAAAAAGAAAATTGAGCCACTATTGCGCCATGGTATTAAGATGATCTCAGTGGGCAATTTAATCGATCAGAATTCAGCAATTATTTGGCGAGGTCCGATGGTGTCAGGCGCTTTAATGCAGTTGTTAAATGATACTAACTGGGGTGAGCTTGATTATTTGTTGATTGATTTGCCACCTGGAACAGGCGATATTCAGTTAACGATGACAAAGAAGATTCCATTAACAGCGGCAGTCACAGTAACAACACCGCAAGATTTATCTTTAATTGACGCCAAACGCGCCATTGCGATGTTTAATAAGCTTGATATTCATGTCGCCGGTATTGTTGAGAATATGAGTGTGCATATTTGTCAAAATTGCGGTACCGAGTCAGCAATTTTTGGCGCGCATGGCGCTGAGTCATTAGCGTCACAGTTCGATTTGCCATTTTTAGGTGCTTTGCCATTGGATATATCTATTCGAGAAGATGCCGATAAGGGGCAGCCAACAGCAAATAAAGATAATAAAATTGCTGGAGTGTATGAGCGAATTGCGTTGAAAATTGCGGCTAATCTTGCAACATTGCCAAAAGCGATGATGATCAATATGCCGAGTGTCAAAGTTGAGTTTAGTGATAAGAGTAAAAATAATGAAAATAATGAAAATAAGTAAGGAGTAAAAAATGTCCATCAAATCAGACAAGTGGATTAAAAAAATGGCGATGGAGCAGGAGATGATTGCCCCATTTGAAGCCGGACAAGTACGTCATAATGAAGAAGGCAAGATCGTATCATTTGGTACATCAAGCTATGGTTATGATGTCAGATGCGCGAATGAATTTAAGATCTTTACCAATATCAATTCAACGATTGTTGATCCTAAAGACTTTGATCATAACAACTTTATCGATTTTGTCGGTGATGTTTGTATTATTCCACCGAATTCCTTTGCTTTAGCACGTACGGTTGAGTACTTTAAAATTCCGCGTGACACATTGGTTGTGTGTTTAGGTAAATCGACTTACGCGCGTTGCGGCATTATTGTCAACGTCACCCCTTTAGAACCAGAATGGGAAGGGCATGTCACACTTGAGTTTTCAAACACAACACCATTGCCTGCTAAGATTTATGCTAATGAAGGGGTTGCGCAAATGCTATTTTATCAATCTGATGAAGTATGTGAGACATCTTATAAAGATCGTGGTGGTAAATACCAAGGGCAGAGAGGTGTGACGCTACCGCGCACATAAACAACCAAACAGGGCAGTCGCATTACATCTATGGCTATCCAATTATCCGCGCTGCAAATAACTGCACTTAAAGTCATAAATAAAATGTCTGCCAGCTTATGTTTCTTGCATCTAGTAACTCTCGGATCTTTTACAGACTTAAAGTGTGTGAAAATTGATGAAGTTGCTGTTTTTCTGTCATTGTCGAACTTTATTTTCAGAATCTTTCACAAAATTCACCAAAAATCAATAACTTTTAAATGCGATTGCCCTGGTATTTAAACACCAATTTATTGTTTTTGATTGTCAATTCAGCGCGACCGCCATTAGCAAGCTTGCCAAAAAGAATCTCTTCAGCGAGTGGTTTTTTAATGGATTCTTGGATTAAGCGCGCCATTGGTCTGGCGCCCATCTTCTCATCGTAACCATGCTCTGCTAACCAATCTTTAGCTTTATCATCAACCTCAAGTGAGACACCACGTTGATCAAGTTGTCCTTGAAGTTGAGCCAAGAATTTATCAACCACAGAAGTAACATCCTCTTTAGAAAGTCGAGCAAATTGAATCACAGCATCCAAGCGATTTCTAAACTCAGGTGTGAAGACACGCTTAAGCGCATCCATACTATCAGGTGCGCTATCTTGTTTGGCAAAGCCAATTGAATTTTTCTGTGACTCAAAAGCACCAGCATTTGTTGTCATAATCAAAATGATATTTCTAAAGTCAGCCTTGCGCCCATTGTTATCCGTTAATGTCCCGTGATCCATAACCTGTAGTAACAAGTTATAAACATCAGGATGTGCTTTTTCAATCTCATCTAAGAGTACAACGGCATAAGGATGTTTAGTTACGGCTTCGGTTAACAGTCCGCCTTCTTCATAACCAACATAACCAGGAGGAGAACCAATCAGACGCGATACAGTGTGTCTTTCCATATATTCAGACATATCAAAGCGTAAAAGTTCAACGCCGAGTAAGTTAGCAAGTTGTTGTGTTACTTCTGTTTTACCAACACCAGTGGGGCCTGCAAACAAGAATGACCCCCAAGGCTTATTGGGGTCTCTTAAACCAGCTCGGGCTAGTTTGATTGTATCAACCATCGCTTCAATGGCTTTATCTTGTCCATAAACAAGCATCTTAAGATCTTTGCCAAGATTTGCCATCGAGCTTTTATCCGAAGCTGAAACCGTTTTAGCAGGGATTCGCGCCAGGCGTGCAATCATGTTTTCAACATCAGTAACATTGATGAGTTTCTTTTTCTTAGCATTAACACTTGTGCGTTGATAAGCGCCCAGCTCATCAATAACATCAATGGCTTTATCAGGTAAAAAGCGCTCAGTAATATACTTAGCTGATAGCTCAGCGGCAGCTTGTAATGCAGGTAATGTATATTTGATATTATGATGATCTTCAAAGTAAGGTTTTAGTCCCTTTAATATCTCAAATGTTTGTTCAATTGTTGGCTCTTCGACATCGACTTTTTGGAAACGTCTGGCAAGTGCATGATCTTTTTCAAAAATTGTACGATATTCTTGATAAGTCGTTGAACCCACACATTTCAAATCACCTGAAGCAAGGGCGGGTTTAATTAAGTTTGATGCATCCATGACACCTCCTGATGCGGCTCCGGCACCCACGATAGTATGTATTTCATCAATAAATAAAATCGCACCTTCTTCTTCTTGAAGTTGCTTTAACACTTCTTTAAAGCGTTTCTCAAAATCACCACGATATTTAGTGCCAGCAAGTAATGTGCCCATATCTAGGGAGTAGATAACGCCATTAGCTAAAACATCAGGCACTTGCTTATCAACAATTTTTTTAGCTAAGCCTTCAGCAATAGCCGTCTTACCAACACCAGCCTCACCAACAAGTAGGGGATTGTTTTTACGACGGCGACATAACACTTGAGTGACACGTTCAACTTCATAATCACGACCAATTAAGCGGTCAATTTTACCATCTTTGGCGCGTTGGTTAAGATTAACTGCGTATAGCTCAAGTGGTGTTTTCTCTTTTTGCTCCTCAGTTGGGGCATTGGAAATAGTTTGCTGAGTGCTTTGACTGGTATTGTTATTGTTTGAAACACCATGTGAAAGATAATTAACCACATCTAAGCGTGTAACATTTTGTTGCTTAAGAAAGCTTACTGCTTGACTATCTTGTTCACTGAAAATGGCAACCAATACATTGGACCCTTGCACTTCACCACGTCCTGAAGATTGCACATGAAAAACGGCACGTTGCAAAACACGCTGAAAGCCAAGTGTTGGCTGAGTGTCTTTGCCGTCTTCTGTGATCTTTGGTGTAGACTGATCGATAAATGTGTTTAAAACATTTTTAAGCTCAGGAAGGTTCGCTCCACACGCTTTTAATACTTTCTTGGCATCAGCATTATCGACCAACGCACTTAACAAGTGCTCAACAGTTAAATATTCATGTTTTAGGTCTCTTGCATGCTGAAATGCTTGATTTAATGTTTGTTCTAGTTCCTTACTTAGCATACGACACCTGCGATAGTTTTGTAATCCTTACGTTTTATAATAGACGAATTGCAGGCACAAAAAAACTCGAAACTACTAAATCGAGTTGTTTTTAAGAAAAAAATTAATCAGGACGAATAAATGCGTTATGCCTTACTCGTGATAAGCATCAGTGGATGTCCAGCTTTTTGTGCAATTTCCATTGCTTTGCAAGCCATTGTTTCAGCTAAGTCCTTAGCGTATCTGCCACAAAGTGCTCGGCCTTTGTAGTGGGCTTCCATTGTGACCTTCTCAGCCTTTTGAGCATGGAGTTTAAAAATGCTTTGCATTAGTTCAAGAACAAATTCCATGGGTGTAAAATCATCATTGAGAACATAGACGTTGCGCATCAGCGCACCATTTTGCTCAGTCATTGGCTGTTGAAAGGCTGTTTTTGTATGTTGAGTTAGTTCAATATCAAGATCTAACATGGTTAACTCCTTATGTTCAACAAAATCACCTGATTTGCATGTTGATGGATGGGTTAAATTTATCTTTACTCAATTGTTTCTTATAATTTGTTTGCTATGCAATCAAGTGGGCTCTCGGATCAAAACGCAAAAAGAGCTGATCGCGTTTTAACCGCTGGCAGTATTACAGCAAAAAGTTTTTGAAAATGCAAGTGAATCTCTGGTTAATGTGCAACCAATTTTCATGGTGATGTGTAAAGACTTATCTTTAGGTGGTTTTGATATCTAATTATAAATATTCAAAGATGTTGCATTGTGTCATTTAGAGAATTCACCAAAATAAGTTGCATCAGCTAGCACCTCTCCCACAAGGGGAGAGGTCGTGCAGCTTAAGCTGCACGGGTGAGGGGTAAAACGCAACTTATTCTTGATGCATTACTTACTGGCTAACCAATCACGAACCGGTAGGAAATCGGTATAGAGTTTCTCCTCTTTGGAATCTGCTTGTGGGTGATAGTTATAAACCCACTTCACTAAAGGAGGTAACGACATCAAAATAGATTCAGTGCGTCCTGAAGATTGCAAACCAAAATGAGTGCCGCGATCAATCACAAGATTAAATTCAGCATAGCGTCCACGACGATAAAGCTGAAATTCTCGTTCACGTTCACCATAGACAGTATCTTTGCGCTTATCCAAAATCGGTGCATAGGCTTTGATATAATGGTTTCCCACCGATTGGGTAAATAAGAAGCATTTTTCAAAATCCCAATCATTTAAATAATCAAAGAATAGCCCACCAATGCCACGGCATTCCTGTCTATGTGGTAAATAAAAGTACTCATCACATTGTTTTTTGTATTTGGCATAGGTGTCATCACCAAAATCTTTACAAGACTTATATGCCATGGTATGCCAGTGGATACAGTCTTCTTCAAATCCGTAAAAAGGAGTTAAGTCAAAACCGCCACCAAACCACCAAAAAGGTGTTTGACCTTCTTTCTCAGCAATAAAAAAACGTACATTCATGTGTGAGGTTGGTGCGTAAGGATTTTGTGGGTGGATAACTAATGATACCCCCATTGCTTGAAATGAAAATCCTGTCAACTTAGGCTTCATTGCTAAAATAGCTTTAGGTAGTTCACTACCTTCAATATGTGAGAAGTTTACCCCACCTTTTTCAATGACATTGCCATTTTCTAATACGCGGGTGCGCCCGCCACCTTGACCATTTTGATATTGCCAATTATCTTCCTGAAAACGCTTACCATCAATTTTTTCTAGTTTGGCACAAATATCATCTTGTAATGCCAATAGATAGTTTTTTACGCGTGTAATGTCGTCTGTTGTTACCATGATTTGATCTCACTTTGATATTGTTGTTCAATATATTTTCTCAATTTAACCAGTTGTCCATGAAAGAAATGTCCAACGTGATTTAATCGAATAAATGTCGCATCCACTGTGGTTTTTTGGATGAAAAATTCACTGACTGCCGTGTAACTTACCACTTCATCATCAATACCTTGGATAAGGCACCACGGCATTTTAAGCTCAGGCTGCTCCTCTAGTGGGAAGTTAACAATCGCAGGTGCAATGGTTAATAAAGAGTTAATGCTATTCTCATAATGTGCTGCTGCCTTATAAGCAACAGATCCGCCAAAAGAAAAGCCAGCAAGGATGATTTGCTGATTGGGTTTTCTTTCAAGGACATTATTAATCACAGATAATGTGTCTTTAAGCTCACCGATACCATCAGCATACTCACCTTGACTTTGTCCAATACCACGGTAGTTAAAACGTACAGCCTCAATGCCAAGGTTGTTAAATGCTTTGGCAATAGTGGTGATGACTTTATTATTCATGGTGCCTTGAAATAAAGGGTGTGGGTGGCAAATAACTGCAGTTACTGTGGGATGTAAGTTCTCTTTAGGTGTGTCAACGACTGTTTCAATAACACCGGACTCACCTTGAATAAAGAATTGTTGCATACTGGGTATGGTGTTTAAAAATGATTATATTACGCTTGATTTTAACAAAGCATGTATACCCATCACAAACCATTTTACAAAATTTCTTGCTTTGCACTTCCCGTGCTTGTACCAAGTTGAATTTTGGCGATAGCGAATGCGTTAAGAAACAATGAAAAGTTTCATTGTTTTAGCAAATGAGCGCCCAAAGACTCCGTTAAGAGCAGCTATTACCTGCAATCCAACTTGTCAAAACCTCCACGAATTGCCTTGCAATTAAACACCGCAAAATGATTTACGATGGGTATATCAAAGTGCTAAGGCTATTAGCAAAGGTTTTTAGGCTATGACCATGTTCTTGCTCACTTTGACTTTGTAAGCGTTGGCTGAGCGTAAGTCGAAGCCTCTATGCAATGTGATTTTCCCAAGCTTACCACACTTCGACTAATGCTCAGTGCTCCGCTTCGACTAATGCTCAGTGCACCGCTTCGACTTAGGCTCAGGGTGCGGTGAGCACTTGTGGGTAAATATTTAGTCTTAGCCGATTTTGATCTCTTTTGTTGTGATAAAGCATGCACCACTGGCAACAGTGTGTGTTTAACTCTACAATGTGGTTTATATCTGATTGACATGGAGTTTCAATGTCCACTGAAATAAGACTAAACAGTAATCTGTTAATGGCGTTAAGTGATATCGAGCGCTATATTCCTCCTATGAATATAAATACACAAATGTTGCCAAAAGAATATGCTCAAGTCCTTGTTACTGGCGCAAATGGTTACCTTGGTGTGCATTTGATTGATGAGCTGATGAGACATACCAAGGCAGTGATGCATTGTGCGATTCGTGGTGATTCATACTTAGATGCGAAAGCAAAGCTTGATGCTAATCTTAAGCGTTATGGATTTGATGCACATATCGATCATCCACGGCTTAAGATTGTTATCGTTAATCTGACTGAAACCAAGCTTGGCTTAAGTGATCAAGGTTGGAAATCATTGAGTGAACAGCTTGATGCGATTTATCACAATGGTGCGTATGTTCACCATTTACAAAGCTATGAACGTATGGCGCCAACCAATGTTGGCAGCACGGCTGAAATTGTTAAGTTAGCTTGTCATATTAAGCCAAAGCGTATTCATTTTATCTCAACAAAATACGCAGCGGTTAATTGTGTCTCAACCATTGCGCGTGAAGGCATGCCACCAGTCGCACCCATTCACCCTGATATTAGCTTTGGCTATACCGTCACTAAATGGGCAGCGGAATGGTTGCTGTGGAAGGCGCAAGAACATGGTGTTGCAGTTGATATTTATCGCTTAGGGCAAATTACAGGGCAATCAACTACCGCAAAAAGCAATTATGAAAAAAATAATTTAACGCGCTTTATTCTAGGCTGTATTGAGATGGGGATCGCACCTGATCTACACTCGCAACATGAGATGATTCCGGTGGATCAAGTTGCACAAAGTGTTATCGCTTTATCACAATTGCCGTATACACAAGCTAATGGTTGGAATATTGTTAATAACGTACAAATAACCCATGCGGATATCTTTGGCATTATCAATAATTTAGGTCATCCAGTTGAGATTATTGCTTCAGATCAATGGCGCAGTAAGTTAAGAGAAATTGCTGAAAGTAACCCACTTTTTCCATTGATCGATTACTATGATAATGAGGAAACAA
Organism: Caedibacter sp.; assembly: GCA_020629575.1. Lineage (GTDB taxonomy): Bacteria > Pseudomonadota > Gammaproteobacteria > Francisellales > Francisellaceae > Caedibacter. The sequence continues at coordinate 28,929 of JAHDDB010000006.1, forward strand.
TCCCTTTTATTACCACAGAAAATAGCAAAACGATGAGTGCTTTAAAGCGCTTGGGTGTTAATATTGCCGAGGATTATCATGCGTTGTTTGCAAGGTATTTAGATTATTGGCATTCATTAGAGTTCTCGAGTTTAAGACGTTAATATCTATTTTAAGTAGCTATGTGATGAATCAAGCATAAGTTGCATCCGCTAGACGGTTGAAGGGGTGCTCAAGCTTGCGAGGCGGAGTGTTGAATAAAAAATTATATAGACTTAGTTAGATAAATAAATGAACTACAGGTAATGATATGTTTCAAGGCGATTTTTCATTAGTACAATTAGCGTCATTTTTGGCAGTTGCTAAGCATATGAGTTTTACTAAGGCGGCTGATGCTTTGGGGATTACGAAATCTGCAATTAGCCAGAATATTAAACAATTAGAGTCATTAGCAAAGGCCGATTTGCTGATACGCACAACACGCAAGGTTGAGCTCACACGAGAAG
>JAHDDB010000150.1 GCA_020629575.1 Caedibacter sp.
AAGCAATACATCTAAACTAACTGCTATTACTACATCAGAAAGTAATAAATCAAAAATGGTAGAACAACGCAAGAATGAATGTGCTAGTGCTCACAAGCAAATTATTAATTCAATAGATACCCATTCATATAAGGGGAATGAACCATTAGGTATTTCTCTAGGATTGATGCTGAAATATAACGTTAATCTTAATATAAATGATATTAAAACATTAATCGATTTTGTTAAAAAATTAGATATAAATAGATTGGATGAATATTTAAAAGAAGATGACATTAAAAGCCAAATAAAAACGGTAATTTCGAGTTCAGAGAATATATTTGGTCTTGCTGATTTAGCTGCAGACAAATTTAAAAAGCTAATTGATATTTTAGATATTTGTAAATTTTGTAATCCTCAGGAAAGACTATCGCTACTTGCTATAATGCCTACCAAAGAGCATAAATCAATAATTTTAGAAAAATCGAAATTAGATAAAGTCTGCGCTACAAACCCAGAACATATTCATTTCATTACAAAAGCATTGCAAGATCAGCCAGAACTAAAAAAACCATTCTTAATGGATATTATCAAAAATCATGATTTACATAATGCATGTATAAATTATCCAAAGAACATCAAATATGTTATACAAGCATTGCAAGATGAACCTGAACTAAAAAAACAAATTTTAAGTGATTTCATTCGTGTAAAAGATTCAAATCTAGCTTCAAAAACACGATTCCAAGCTTCATTAGATGAAGCATTTATTGAGGACAAAAGTAGCAGTAAAAATCTTAAAAAAAATTTAAATTATATTAAAGCACAATTAAATGCGAGTTCTAAGACTGATGCTGTAAAAAAATTTATACTAGAAAAAGCGACTGATCAACGTGCCTCTCACCGCTTTAAGGTTCATGGCCTTGGAGGAGGTAGTGCCATTACTATTAATGGGGATGACTATACAGTACCACGTGGTATAAAAAATATTTGGAACATTCTCCAGGATAAAAAATTACAAAACAACCCAACTGAGCAATTAAAGCAGATAAAAGCTCAAGCAGATGACAGAAAAGAAATTAGAGGCGCTACTGCGATAACATTTTTATTTTGTTCTTATCGAGATGATGCTACAAAGCAAAATTATGCAGATATTGGCAATATGTGTAAATAATATAGGCACTTCTAAAGTATAAAAAAACGACCGTTATTTTATACTTATTTTCTTAATCTGCCATCAACATGTTTTCAAGGGTTTCAGAGTATAGTAATCTAGTCTATATTAACTAAAGCTATTTTAGCTGATTTTACGAGATACGTTATACTGATGAAAGCAGGATATGCACGCGTTAGCACCTTAGAGCAAAATTTAGACTTGCAAGTTGATGCTTTGAAGGCACATGGCTGTGATAAGATCATCCATGAAAAAGTCACTAGCACCAAAAAAGAGCGCCCACTTTTAGCCAAGCTGATTGCTGAGCTTAAGCCAGGAGATACTTTGGTCATATGGAAGCTAGATCGCTTAGGTCGCAACCTAAAAGACCTGATTCACATTATTTATGATTTGTTAGATCGGGATATTGCGTTGGTTAGCTTACAAGATCCCATTGATACGACAACGCCTTATGGGAAGCTTGTTTTTAATATCTTTGCTTCGTTATCCGAATTTGAACGCGATGTCATTAAAGCCAGAACCTTAGCAGGACTATCTTCAGCACGCGCTAGAGGTCGCTTAGGTGGTAGACCAAAAGGTTTATCAAAAGAAGCTATTGCTAAATCCTATGCGGCAGAGAACTTATATCGTGCAGGTAAACTGAGTATAAATGAGATTTGTGCGGAGCTTAGCATTAGTCGCGGTACGCTTTATGCTTATTTACGTCATCGTAATGTAGATGTTTCGCCTAAAAGTAAGAAGCAAGAAGCGCGTATATGAGCCATCACATCACAGTCGATAATAATTATACGCATTTTTTATCCGATACTGAGCTTGCATATTATTATGATATTCCATGTTTAGATGATCCATCACGTGCGCTTTATTTTACCTTAAACAATGAAGAACAAGCCGCTATTGACGAGATTAAAAACTTTAAAAGCAAGCTTCACTTTGTGTTGATGCTTGGTTATTTCAAAGCAAAGCTGATATTCTTTGACTTTAGTAAAACACCACCTAATCAAGATGATGTGATCTATGTTTCGACACAGTTGGGTAAAACTGTCAGTTATGGCATTAGTTCAAATAGACCGATTAGAAATGCACATCGTAAAAAAATTGTTGAGTTATTAAATTGGCAACCTTATAAGTCATCAGCATATAGGTCACAACTAATTAAACATGCCAAATTCTTAGCGCAATCGCATGTTAAACCAATGTTTGTATTTACTGAGTTAGCACGTCATTTAACCGACTTGCAAATTGAGTTACCACAGTATAGTGAAATTCAACGGATTGTCAGTGAAGCGCTACGACATCAAGAAGATAGATTAATCAATTTGCTTGAAAACGTACCTGTGACACACAAACGCACAATAGATCGGTTGCTTGAGCATCATGTTTCAACTGGTGACTTCAATCTTCAAGATATTATTGAACTGCCTAAAAGTTTAAGCAATAGCGAAATTAGCGATGAGATCAAACGCTTCAACAGTGTTAGCGAGTTATATTATTACGCCTGTGATTGGCTTAAAAATAGCACGTTAACACCAGAGTCCATTAATTATTACGCGTCATTAGTCCAATATTACGGACGTGGACGGTTAGCAAAAATGACCAATCCACTGATTCCACTTTATATCATGTGTTTTGTTGTTAACCGCTGCAAACGCATCAATGATAACTTAATTGACACCTTTCATAGCTTGCTGAATAAATATAAAAGCAAAGCCAATGACATGGCAGATGAATTACAATCAGATAGCCATGTATTTTTTGAACAGCATGAAGCCAAGTTTGCCAAAGTCATGGATTTATTTATCAATAAATCAAAGCCTGAAACATCGGCATCGAAGTTAAGAGAAAAAGCCTTTAAAACACTCAATGATAGCGCCATCAATGTGTTAATTGATTATATGCAAAATCGCAAACAAGAGAAGCGGCAATTAAAATGGCAATGGATTGCAAAGCTTGAGCCACAGTTTAAGAATAATCTGCGCCTTATCTTTAAACACCTATGTGTTGATTACCGTGGGTTGAAGGCATTAAAAGATGCCACAGATAAATTGAATGATTATTTCAAGTTGCCAAACAATGATGACATGGTGGGTATCAATACGTTTGTCACTGAGATTGTCAGCAAACAAGCACTTAACCTTATCACTGAAGTCATTGATCATAAAACGTTAATCAATCCTAAAATGTATGAGTTCTATCTTTACACTGTCATAGATAAAGCGCTTTATAGTGGTGAAATATCCTCTGATCATAGTCATCAGTTTATGGCATATGAAGATGAGATTATCAAAGATGAGGAACTTGCTAATGAAGTGATTCAAAAACTTAATCTAACGACCTTTGATCAACCAATCACGACACACTTATATGCGCTAGAAGAAAGGCTTGAAAACCAAATAAAGCAAACAAATAACAATATCCATTTAGGCAATAACGATGCTATTCAGATCAAAAGCCAAGACAAGCGTACTTGGACGTTACCCTATCGAAGAGACCAAGTGTCCGTTAACCATAAAATATTTGAAAGCGTGCCAACCTTAGATATTGCTGATGTTATTACTTATGTTGATCAAGAAACTCAATTTTTATCGTGTTTTCAACACATTTTACATAAAGGGGCGAGAAAACCTGTCGATAAAAAAGTGCTTACCGCAGTACTTTTAGGCAAAGCAACTAATCACGGACTACATCAAATGGGATCATTGTCAGATTTTGATTATGATACGCTTAAACGATGTGAGCAATCGTATATTAGTTTAGAAGCGATTAAAGAGGCATGTGATACGCTATCCAATGCCATTAAGGAATTACCTGTTTTTAATCTATACAACATTAATGATTGTGTACATGGTGGTATTGATGGACAAAAATCTAAACCTAAAAAAGCATGTTTTAATGCGCGCCATTCGCCTAAATATTTTTATCTGGGTAAAGGCATCTCAACGGCGACTTTATTAGTGAACCATATCCCTGCAAATGCGACCATTTTTGGTGCGCATGAGCATGAAAGTCGATTTATATTTGACCTCGTTTACAATAATGATACTGAGATTCAGCCCGATATTATTTCAACCGATAGTCATGGTTGTAACTGTGTTAACTTTGCACTACTTGATTTCTTTGATCGACAATTTGCCCCATGCTTTAAGCGCATCAACAATAAAGAATCGATGATTGCAGGGTTTGATGAAGTCGAAGCATATGAGCACCTATTTATACGTCCAAATAGCCAGATAAATCGTGAGTTAATTGAAATAAATTGGATTGATATCAAGAAGATTGTTGCAAGCTTAGCGCTTAAAAAGTCAAATCAAAGCACACTGATTAGGATGCTGAGCAATAGTAGTTATGAGAATCCAGTTAAAGAAGCACTATGGGAATATGACAAAATTATCCGTAGCGAATATATCTTAAGGTATATTGATGATGAGCAACTACGAAAATCCGTTCGTACAGCACTCAATAGAAACGAAGCCTATCACCAGCTTAAAAATACCATAAGGCATGTTGGCAACCAAAATACGCTAGGCAAAAACGATGATCAAGTCATAATTAACGATGAGTGCGCTAGATTACTATCTGAAGTAATCATTTACTACAACGCCAGTATTTTGACAGAACTTTTACAAGATAACACAAGACAAGATCAAGAGGATCTATTAAAATATTTAAACAAGGTTTCCTTAATCGCATGGTGTCATGTTAACCTTCACGGCATCTACCGCTTTAAGAATAAAGGCAGATCAGCAGTTGATATGTCTGCTTTAATCAAAGATATTCCATCTATCATAATCGATCAAGATACAGGCAAGTAAAAAATCTTTACGTTTTTCGGCTTATAACGCTGGAACCCCA
>JAHDDB010000007.1 GCA_020629575.1 Caedibacter sp.
CAGCTTGATTAAAATCCTGATAAACAACCTCGAATAAGTTGATTACTCTCATTTAGCATTATAAAAACAAATATGCTAGAAAACTACACTACCCATTGTTTCTTAACGCATTCGCTATTAACAAGAACCAATCACTCAAAAGTTCAAGAAATTCAATAGCAGAAATACTGTAAAATGGTTTATGGGCGGTATAACTACTTAGATAGGTGTTGAAATAGCAAAAGTTCGGAACTCCAGTTATTTAATGTCAGTGATAATTTCTTCGATACTCGTGAAACTTTGGAGAAGTTCATCAGCATCTGATATGGATTGTAATGAGCTTTTGCGTGATGATAGGACACTATCGTTTTTGAGTTCATTGACAGCTTGTGCATAAATATCAGCCTTTTCATAGAAATCAGATTCAGATAGTGCGGTGAGTATGATGGTATTTTTGCGATCTGGAAGTTGTGTGAATTTTTCATTGTTATAGACCATGCTTTCCAAGCGAGAAAGCTCAGGTGGAATTTGTTTCTCACTAAAGTTTTGCTGTTGCAAAAGATTGAGATTGAATTTTGCTTTATTGATCTGCCGCAATAGCATTTCTTCGGCTTCTGTTATCAGTGGTTTGTTGATGATTTCTCCGGTGTTACCTTTTAATAAGTCATACTGCTTTTCAGCGGCAGTAATTTTTTGCTGTAGCATTTGCGCTTTAAAGTTAATGTAATCGTATTGTACTTTTGCAAAATCAACAGTTTTTGGCGCGTATACGACTCTTTTAGGGGCATTATCAAGTGTTAGCTGCATGTACTTGGTATGCTCGGAAAGGGCCCTAAAGAGCTGGTCTAGAAACTCATAATTATTTGGCATTTTAGTCGCAGTCATAATGCGATAGCTGTTGTCTAGTGATTCAATAAATGTTTGAGATAACAACATTTCATCGAGCGTTGCTATGCTGAAGTCTTTAGGTGGAAAGTTTGCAGAGAGTGAGCTATCAAATTTAAATAATTGCTGCTGTATTTTTCTAAGTGCATTATCATATTCATTATTGATGATAGTTGCCCATGCTTTTGCCTCTTTAACATTCATTTTGGTAGATTGTTGGAGCAATTGTTGCTTGCGTAGAGCAAGCACTTCAAATTCAGCACTTGCTGTATTTTGCGCCTGAATGTATTTGTTGATAAGAAACTTTTCATGGGCGCCGGCAATAGACTTGCTTTCTAATGTATTTAGCTCTTTGAGGATCTCATCATAATTCATATTGTTAATCACAAACATACTTGAGTCAGTAATACTCTCTTGTGGATTAATGGTATAGGCTTTGTTTTGCAAGCTTAAATCGTTAATGATTTGATCATTAACAGATGCTAGACTTTGGCTTGAGGCATTGTCTGATGCAAATTGATTGACATTTGCCTGATAGGTTGTCAATTCGCCTAAAAGTTGAGCGCTACTGGCCTGCCAATTATTAACAAGTCGTGCTAGGGTTTCTTGGTCATTTGCCAAGTTGTTAGGCATTTGTGCATCATTTAAAAATTGTTGTAATTTGGCACGATAACCATCAATTTTTAGCGGGGCACTTTGGGCAATATTTGCTTGCGATAATTCAGCGATTGTATTTGTTAGGCGATTATTTACTTCTTGATAAATTTTCAGATTATCTAGGCTCTTATATTCATCTATTAAACGTAACTTTGCCTGCATTAATTGTTTTTGTTGTTTTTGAAGCTGGGTTATATTTTTACGAACGCTAGGGTTATTTATATCACCCAATTTGCTAGATTTTTCTAGCTGTGAGAGCTGATCATTTAAAGCCGCAGCTACCTGTTTTGTGGAGGCATTTTGAAGTTTTGCATCACTTAGTACGGTATTGCTTTCCTGTAAGAACAGCAGATAGTTGTTGATATATGCAGTTGAGGCATCTTGAAAATTGCTTTCGTTGGTGCTGCTAAGGAGTTTAAGCGCATCATTTTGGTATAGGTTGTTCGTTGTTGTGTTGACTTCGTCTAACAAGTTTGACTGCCATTTAGTTTCGTCTTCAAAGCTTTTTAGTAAGCGATATTTTTTGACTACACGTAGGCTTAAGCCAACAATGCCGCCAAGTTGCCCGACTTGCTCGGCGACCTTTTCATCCTTTAATGTGGTGATGTCGGCAGCAGATACAGGGTTGCTGTTAATGGTGTTATTGGTAATGTTTGTTGCGAGTTGTTGTAATTGGTTATCCACCTGACTGTTATAAAAAAATGTACCCATTTTGTTGGCCAATGATGATGATAGTGACAATGTGCTTAGGTTTGGATAATAGATTTGGGTAAGCAGTATATTTTGATAAGTTTGGCTGGCATCACTAAATGGTAATACGAATTGATTGTTGTTTTGAGGGGTAATGCTAGGATCAATAGATGTCGTTTGTAGAGTCGTGTTAACGATCGCATTAACAGGATCCAATAATGAGTTGTTAACGGCTTCTTTAGCGGCGTAAATATATAGTTGATTGTTATAGTAGCGTGCAAATAATGGAATGCCGCGAGAGAAGTACTGACTGTAAATATCTTTAGCGGTTAAGCCATTAATCTTAAGTGTTTTAGTGTTTTGTGTATTGTTAATTACCGCAGTCACTTTGGCTTGTGCAATATCAGCTTGGGTAATGGCAATAACGATTTTTTGACTTACCATATAATCAACAAGGTTTTGTGAGGTGAGATTAAAGTTTGGGGTTGTGGTGGTAGCTTGTTTAGTATAATCATATTGACCACCACAATTTGTCGTATCGATATAAAGATCGAGAGTGCTACTGCCAAGATAGTTCTTGACACCATTATTGCTAAGTACAAGTTGATCGTTACCAATACACAATGAGTCTTTGGCATCATTTGGCGTGTCTAAGAATGCAGTACTTCCTTTGTTATCAAACGGGTATGGGTATAGACCAATTTGACGAACGCCTTGAGTTAGATAGTTGATGTAGGTGGAGGCGACATCTAGACCTTGACCTGCAAGTATAAAAAGAACCATGATTGGCGCGTTATCAAAGTCAATCGCAGCAGTTAGGATGAGCGCTATTTTTAACCAACGCTCATTGGCGGATGCATTCGTACTCAAGTTAGGATCGGCAACGGGGATATCAGCAATAAAAAGTGGCTTTTGTTGTGGTTTATTCACAAAGCTTAGATCGCTAGAAAATGTACTGCGTTTACTTAAATCATAGCTTTTAAAATTACTTTGAGCATCACGAATACTTTTTTTGACTTCATTTGATAAATTCTCTAAATCCTGCATAGCATCATAACCACATTGGGTCATTTGGCGCAGTGTATCACCGGCTTGACCACCTAGGACGCTTAAGGAGCCACATAAAGTGACAATGCCAGCTGCAGCGAATTTTCCTTTGATTTTTGCCCAAGTGGATGAAACCGGTGCGCCAGTAAAGAGCGATAAAATAGCACCATTGGCATCTTGTTTTGGATTCAGTGGATTAAACCAGCTGATGGTAATCAGATTGTTTTGAAAGGCACTATTATAGCCAGTTAAGGTATCCATTTGTGGGACAGATAAAGAGAAGCCTTGCAGTTGCATGTGGTTTGGTGTGATGGGGAAATAAGGCTGTGGATGTAATGAAGCAGTGGCTGAATTACTGTTTGCAATGACATCAATAAGTTGTTGTGATTGATTGTGAAGTGTCAATGAAAAGGCATCTTGGGCGTAGGGTGCCGCAGCATTTTTGCTAAAAGCCGTCTCCTCAATTTTGGGTAGAATCATTGGAGCGTCTTGCATTTGATCAAGCGAGAAGTTCATGTTTCTATAGCGTCCGGCAACATAATATCCAACGCACTCAGCGGTTACCTGAGTAAGGTCTTCTGGATTCTGTATCACCAAATAAGTTGGGTAAATATAATTAACACCAGCTACACTTTCAACCGCGCCTGTAACATCACCAAAAAAAAGTTTTGGTGTGTCTTTTACTGCTTCCCAAGCAACATTTAGACTGGACTTAAGGGTGACTTTATCTGCTTGGTTTGGATTGTAGGTTTGTTGAAATCCTTTAATAATGTCAGGGTATGCTTTGAATTTTTTATAGTTTTTCTGCCATTCGCTTTCACAGTAGTCATATAGTGTATTGCTATAATCATCTTTTTCATCATAACTATAGGCATCTAGGGTTATTGCAAATGCAGCATGTGAAAGCACAAGGCTTAGTATTAGTACTTTAAATAATTGAGTTGTTTGCTTTATAATATGATGCATTTTGTTATTCCTTCAGATATCTAGCCATCATTACTTGGCGCATTCAAGTTACAAATTCAAAAATTACAAACCTTGATTTTTTGCATATAAAAAGAGTATAGCCCATAGCAATTTCTTTGCTAAAGATTGTTAAAAATGATTGATATGTGGACAATTTAAGATTGGTGAACTTTACTTGATGCATTGAATGTTTTTGTTTTGGTTAAAGCATTAAGGATGAACTGCTATGTATAAACATATAACCACCTACTTATTAATGTTTCCATTAATGACATTAGCGAGTATGACTCAAGAGCAAATTGAAGATAGTAATGCCGGTAAAGAAGTGCATACGTCAGGAAGCTCATTAATAGCGACAGATGCTGCAAATACGTCAAGTGTAACAGCAGCGACAAACACTCAACCAAAAGTTGATACGAGTGCTAATGTAACCGCACCATCTGGCGTTGATGTTGATAATGCCAATTTTATTAAAGAGCGTATTAGGCAAGTAATTGCGAGTGCTAATAAACCCTATGTTGCTGATAGTTATGTGACGGATTATTCAAAAATATATGGTGTGAAAGGTAAGAGCATAACCTATGGTACTAAGAAAGAAACAGGAAACTCACCTTCAGCTTATGTACCATGGGCGACACGAAACGCATCAACGGGATCTTGGACAACCAAGCTTACGCAAAATCCGCAGTTGATTCACGATAGCATTACTGTTGTCACTGCTTTGACGCTGCTAGATAGTGTATTAGCCAAGTTAAACAAAAAGTATCAAATCAGTGCTAAGAAGATTTTACCATCGACTATGGAGAGTGCGGCAAGACAATTATCAGGGTCGCTTAAATTAAGCTATTGGCAGCAAAATAGTGAACGCTTGCTACAGGCTTATGCAGATAGTTATAAATCGAATTTTCTGTCAGCCATTTTAAAGAATTGTCGAGTCGATTTATCAGTGGGACTTAACTCAAATGATGATGTGCAGGCGTATCAGAATTGTTTAACTAAACAAGTAAACCTTGTAGAAGCTGAGCTAAAAAAAAGCACACCTCAACAGATACAGCAATTTTTACAACAACAAAAAGTGCCTAGAGAATATTACCAAACCCAAACAAAGACACAAGGCTATCAACAGCCCAATACTCAGCGCTTTAGAGGTAGTATGGGAATGTAAGGAGACACAAATGAAACTGTTAAGAGTAAGTTACTGTTTAGGCGCGTTGTTGTTTGTAATGCAGCAAGGACACGCTCTTGATATTGATGCCTATAGTTATGATAAAAATAATGACTACACCAATGCATTATATGCTTTTTGTGAACAGCAATGGCAGGATAAGTCTCCCCAATTTGAATCCCTTAAAAGCATCAAGCAGAGTTTTTTCAAGCAGTATTATACAACCGATCTAAGTGTGCTAGGAATTCTAGGAGATGTAGGGCAATCTTTGCAAGATCATATGACTTTGGGGCTATCAGCGGCGGCAGGCCTTGACTATATCTATCCAACGTATTTGGTGTTGAATAGCAAAAAAGATATGCAGAAGATTACGCCTGAGTGTATTTATTACTATATTGCCGGCAGACGCACTACATCAACGTATACATTAAGTTCATTAAAAGAAGATCCTACTATGTTTGATTATGAAAGGGTATTTCCTATTAATAAGGCAAAGTTTTATGAAAATGCGGCAGCTAAGTATTCACAAGATCAATTTTATGTGCGCCTGCATAATCAAAGTGAGCGTTTTATCAAAGTAGACATCAATAGTAATAATGGCTCTGCTGGGGTGAATAGACCGCAATTTTTTCCAGAGCAATCAACGGCTGTTCAAGCATCAAGTTTAGCCATTGGCACACCAACTTCAGATACAATGATTGGTTATAACAATAACTTTTCATCTAACTTGATTGCATTGAATTGGTATAACGTGCTAGATCCTAAAAGCTATAATCAAGGTGCATTATTGTCACTGTTTAATGTGAACCCAAGTAAAGATAGCTTGACGGATGTGAAGTATATATCTTCAATGATTGTTGCTATTCCTTTGTGTATAGCAACAAACTATGATGTAACTTCAGGCAAAACAGTGAAACCTAAGGACTGTGGTAAAAATCTTGGTAATGCACTCATGGGCAAGAGTAATATTGCCCAGCAGAATATCAAAGATCGTTTTGCCAAGATACGCTCATTGGATCTTAAAAACAAAGAAAAATACACGCAAGATTTAACGGGGATAAAAGTAGATGAGGCGGGTAATTATGTCTCTTTGATCAAAACACCTGTGGTTGACCCTAAGCTGTTTGAAAATGCAACGGCAAATACCATTTGGATTAATACTATTGCTATTGGTGCAGGCTTTACTGAGATGCCTGTGTTGGTTCTTGAAGTATTAAATGAGATTGCGAATGTCGCGCTAGATGTTGGCTCGAATTATATCAATATGCTTAATCGCGGAAACAGACAAGTTTCACTTTACCAAATGCCTTATGATAATGCAGGGAAAACTGATTTTTTAGATAACCCAGAAGCGGGGAAAGATAAACTTTGCGTCGCTAAGGATTATCTGGTTTTGGGCACACAAGCCAGTTATCAAAACAATGCATTAGCTAAGCAAATAGCAAAGCAAGTTAACGATTTATCAGCATCTGATGGTAAGTATATGGGAAGCAATGTGATTGATCTGTATATTGATGATCGGCGTTGTGGTGGGCAGTATGATTATAGTAAAGCACTAGATGAATTTGCCTTGCCACAATATAAGACGATCTCAGCTGCGCTTTTAGATTATCTTATTGCTAACAAAATGGTGTCGCCGTTATTTCCTAACGGTGATATAAGTAACAGCATTAGTGTTAAAGTCAATGGCTCAAACAAGATCGTTAGGGTGACCTTACCAGAAAATATACTTAAAAATATCATTACTAATTATACCTTAAGAGGTATCCCATTATTTGCCAGATATTATAGTGGGGAGCTTATCATTTATGCGGCAACTGAGGCAGTGCAAGCAGCATTTCAAGATCCATTAAACAGTACATTGCCTTCGATTTTATCGACTACGGCGAGTAATATTAGTTATGACCCCAATAACATCAATGGCTTTGTCCAGCCAGTCGATAATAGTAGCAACAGTTTGCAAATGGCAAGCCATAACCTGATGTATTATCGCAATATTAATGCGCAATTACCGAATAAAGCATTAGATACTTTGATTGGTGGGTATTTTGATAAAGGTCAGACAAGTGTAAATATGGCATTAGCGACGAATGCAACTGATTCAGATAACGATTCAAATTCCACAAAAGATCTGGCATTAAAAATTATACTTGGCACAGGAGTAACTGCGCTTACTGGTACGGTAACTTATTTGGCGATTAAAGTGGTTAAATATCGAATGTTACAAAAGAGTTTTGGGGCTTATGATAGAAGTTATTCAAAAAGAATCACCGCTATTGAAGATGAAATTAATGGCTTGTATCCAAATGAAGCAGAACTACAAAAACTGGGTGATATTGTTAATAAGATGATTAACACAAAATCATTAGATGAAGCAGCGAATGCTGCTAGTGATGGCGAGAAAATAATAGAGAAGTACGCGGGCAAATCAAGTCCAGTAGATGTCAGCAAGACGTTGGATAAATACGAAAAAATATTAAATAAATATCAAGCTGACCTAGGGCAGCTCGGGCAAAAATATGGTGAATTGCCAGCTTATCAAGTATTAAGCGATAAACTTGGCAGTGCTCAGAAGAAAGTTGCGGATTTTTGGAATCAAAGAAAGGTGGCTTACACTGATCTTCAGCAAATAAGTGATCAATTTAACTCAGCAATTATTGCCCAGAATCAACAAGATTTAGTTAAACTACAGGCAAGTCTAAAAGCAAATAAGGGACCTTTTAGCAAAGTTTATCAACAGTCTATAGAGAGCGCCTTGAATAACTTTAAAACCAACATGAAAACTAAAATTCGTGATATGGCAGGGTTTTCACTCACACAGCAGAAGCAATTAGTTAGTGATTTCTCTTCTTACTTGAGAAATCGAGATTATGGTTCGTTTGGTCAAGAGTTGCTAGCCAAACAACGAAAATTTAAAATAGCAAAAAATAAAATTGATCAATATTATAAAGAAATCCAAAAAAGTTCGATTTATAAAGATAATTTCACAGAGTTTGATGCTGCTTATGAAAATGCCGTAACGGATTTTAATAAAGCAGTTAACGAGTTCAATTCTAAGGTAGTGTTAAACTCAATACAAAAGACCCACTTAGATGAAGTGGCTCGTACCAGCTTGCTACAGGAGAGGAGAGTTGTGGAGTATGTTGGTGGTTATAGCAAAGAGTTTAATCTTGCTATGGCCAATACATTAACCTCTAACATTAGCTTGAAGAATACATTCTCTAAGGTAGACAACCCAATTAAAATACTGGCTGAAGAAGCTGGTTATAATGCGCTCGATATCTCATCAATACAATCAAAATATGATATGGTGTTGTCTCAAAGTATGAATGATATTGCATTTGATCTTGTTGAGCAATCAGCACCAACAGAGTTTAAAAAACTTCGTAAAGCCTCGCAATCATCAGAAGAAATAGGAAAAATAGGGGAAATTATAGAAAAACCATCAAGAGGGTCGGAAGCGCCATTGAAGAAACTATTTGACAATAATACATCGATTCAAGATCTTGAAAAAATGCTAATACAAATTTCATCGCAAAAGCAGCAAGCACTAATAACTAAGGCAGCTGATGCAGAGAAAGTATCAGATTCGATAGAGTCGCTAAGTGATTTGCGTAAGTTGGATCTTTAAGGAGATAAGAGTGAATCGCTTATTAATAGCTATTTTTCTTAGTGTTATTTACTCTCCATTGTGTGTTGCGCTTAGTGTCAATAGTGGTGATTATGACAAAGGCAACCGTTATACGAATGCGTTATATGAATACTGTGAAAATGAATGGCAAGCGATCTATGCTAATTTGGATAGTTTGCCGGCAATAAAAGCCAGTTTCCAGCAAACTTATATACCACAAGCGACGGAATCAGTATCACTGTCAAGTATTTGGGGAATGGTCAAGGATTCATTGTCTAATGTGATATCTCAGCAATTTGGTGGAGGACTTGATGGGATTACGCAAACTATCGTTGGGGTATATTACACCTATCCTACTGTTTTGGTTACTCAAAGCAGAAGTGACCTAAAGAAAATCACGCCTGAGTGCCTATTATATTATATGGCTGGTCGGACACTGAAAAAAAACGTATCATTAGAGCAGGCAAAATCAACGCCACTTATTGTGCCAAAAATTGAAGAGACAACTTTTGTAGCACAAGCTGCAGCGAGCTATTCGCAAGATCAGGCTTATGTCAATTTACACAATATGAGTAACAAAGACATTAAGCTTAATATCAGTAGTAATTCAGCCACGACATCTATTAATACAGTGCAGTTTTTTCCAGAGCAAAGTATGCATAGTTTAGCAAGTGCAATATCGTTATCTATCCCTGCAGTGAATACCTTAACTGGCTATAACAATAATTTTCAGAATAATGTGGTGAGTTTGTCATGGTATGATAACAAAGCGCCGGCAAAGACAGTAAATGGCGCGCTATTATCGCTTTATACTGAGAACTCAAGCAATGATGCGTGGACGAATATCAAATATTATTCAGAGCTTTTTGCAACGAGTGTGATTTGTTTTGCGATTCCTTATACCACAAGCACCCCGCAAAATGGTGTGGAAATTCCAGTACCGTGTAGTAATGATGTGTATCAACAGTGGGTTAATAGTAATGCTGAAGTGCCGGCTGAAATTTTGAAAAAACAAAGTGAACTACAAGCATTACCATTAACAGATAAGAAAAGTTATAGCCAAAACTTAACGATGATTCGCTCTAGCGCAAAACCTATCAAATATACGGCATTAACTTCAGTGCCTTTATATGACAATAAGTTATTCCAAAATCAAAAAGCCAATATGGTTTGGATTAGTGGTTTGGCATTATTAGCCGGTGCGGTGGATTTTGAGAATAGTTATGTGCTTGTTCTTGGAATGTTATTAAGTTCAGGTCTTGATGTGTTTTCAAGTTATATTAATGTTTTCTCCCAAGGCAAGCGCAGCCTTTACTTATATCCTTATCCTTATGAAAAAGGTGGGAGTAACGCTTTTTTAAATGCCCCTGATAAAGGTAAAGATGAATTGTGTGTTGCCAAAGATAGATTGGCTTTAAGTAATCAAAACGATGCAAAATATATGGGTGAGAGTCAAATAGACTTGTATATCAGCGATAAGATGTGTGGTGGGGAATACGACTATGCAAAAAAGGTTAGTTCAAAAGGAGGGCTACAACCTCATTATGAAATTATTTCAGCGCAACTGTTGGATTATCTGATTGACAAAAAAGTCGTTAGTCCAATATTTAACACAACGGGGATAGCTGCAGAAATAACCGCGCAAAATGATGATAGTGGTGCAGCCCAAAAAATAAAAATTGCAGCAAGTGATCTAAAGAAAATCTATACAAACTATACCCTTCAAGGGATTCCTTTGTTTGCGCGCATTTATCAAGGGCGTTTGCTACTATATGCCAGTGACAGAGCAGTTCAAGCGGCGCTGAATGATCCTATTAACATCATGCTAAATAACTATTTAGTAGGACAAGCAAAAAAAGTGGGACTAAGCATAACTAAAGAGCAAACATTTGTTCAACCTGTTGCCTCATCCTCACAAAAGGTACAAGGAGTTGTGCTTGATAAGTCATTGAAGCATGTATCAAATGCATTGCAGAGTAACGCTGCAGTCACTACTGAGTTGATGCAAAGCTTTACGCTAAATGATGCAAGTAATACTTTGGTAAATACCGGCAAAAGCGACAGTAAACAAAATGTTGATATGAATAGGCTGCCAGGTAATATTGAGAACTTTGCCAAGATAGTTGGCTTGGTCGTTGCCACAGGTGGTGCCGTTGCTGTTGTAGGCGGTATTATAGTGGATCAAATTGAAGAAACACGATTGTTTAATCGAGAAGTTATACCAGCTGAGCTTGAAAGAATTAAATTAATGAAACGCAAGATGGAAGAGTTGTGGGCAAGCTTTGATGTGACTAACAAATTAACAAGTAGTGATGTAAACACTTTAATAGAGAATTATCAGCAAACCATGGGCGTATTAAATGAGGCGAGTAATCTTCCTGAGGCAACAGAAAAAAACTTAAAAAGCGCAATCAATGATTATGAGCAAAGCATAGCGCGTTCACAAGAAACGCTAGGCTTAGTGTTAAAAGCAGCAGAAAAATTTGATCAACAATTAAAAAGTTTGCAAGAGGAATTATTACAACAGAGTTGGTATTTTGTACTAGAAAACAGAAACATGGTATTAACAAGAGGCTTTAAGATGATTTCTGATCAACATGATGCGTTAGATGCCCGAGTAGCACAAATGGCAAGCGTCAGTGAGGAGATTATAGGGCTTGCCAACGGAGGTAAACGTGCGACGATTGCATTGTCACAATTACAAAGTGCAACTGATGCCACTGTTCAAGAAAAAATGGTGCAATTGAGTAATATGTATCAAAATTTTGCGATGGAGAGTGGGTGGGGATTGGCAGGCGTGTATACAGAAACTAATCAAGCAAATGTGCTTAACACCGCGCTTAATTATCCCGAGGGAATAAATACAAAGCTATCGGAATTAGCAAAACAGCCCAAAGGGAGTTTGGGGGCGAAAAATAGCATTACTGAAGTGACTGATTTTGCGGTTAACGATTTTGAGCAACGTATTATTCAGTTTGACGAGTTGTTAAATAATGCCATTGAGCTTGAAAGGGTATATTTATTTACAATACCCTATATAGAGCTCAAAAAAACGGTTGCTATATATGAGCAGACGATTAATAAGCAATCTGAATTGTTAAAAGGAGTGCTTAAATCAAGAGCAAATGGAGAAGAGCTCTACCCGCAAATTAATTCAGCTAAGCTTGAGGCGCAAAATAAGCTGGATAAGATTAACCTGAAAGCTGATGACAAGTTTATACAAGTTCTACAAAACCAGAATTTGTCAGAGGCTATGGTTGATGAGCTATTCTATCAAGAAGATTTCATTACAGAGATCAATAAACTTTCAAAGCAGAGCAAGGTAAGAATAGAAGTGCAAACGCTACTGGATAATTATATCCAAACATTACCTAAAGACGTGATGGTAGAGAATCTTGATGCTTTGGTTGCAGAAGCTGAGCAAAACGTTGATTTGGTGCAAAAATCACAAAAGTATATTGAATTTAGGCTTAAACAAAGACAGCAACATTTGACTGTTGTCGATGAGATTTTTAAAACAAATCCTGAGTTTGCGGATGCTAGCATGTATGAGGAGTCAATGTTTGAAAGTGAGCTTTTGATGCAGAAAGTAGCATTATTGTATGAGGATAATCAGCAATTACACACGGCTAAATATGATTTAAATATCAAACTAGAAACAATAAAAACCAAGCTAACTGAACAAGGTGTTATTAAGTCTCAATATGTATTACCAAGGTCGCGTGTGATTACATCAGAAAATCTGATTACCCAAGCTAGGCGACAGATTGGTGAAGAAAGTGAGATTGTTGAGAAATCTGCGTTATTGAATGAGTTTGAGAATATCATCAAAGAAAAATAGCTTGAATGCCAAATTTATAATGACAACTCAATGTGAGGATATAAACTTGTTTAATCGTTATATTCTTTTGATAATTACATCGTATGACTCAACAATCGCTACCATTAGCAACAAAGAAAATATCAGCAGAGGTATCATTACCAGGCTCAAAAAGCTTATCCAATCGCGTATTACTAATTGCGGCAATGGCAAAGGGTGAGTCGGTGATTGATAACTTGCCTTTAAGTAAGGATGTATTAGCCGGTGTTGGCGCATTACAAACCTTGGGTGTTTCACATCAGTTTGATAAGGCATCAAGGCGCATTGTTATTCAGGGTGCTAATGGTTCTTTCCCTAATCAAAAGGCACGCATTTTTTGTAATGAAGCGGGAACGTTGACTCGCTTTATTATTCCATTGTGTGCCGCACAAAAAACAGGTGAGTATTATATCTATGCTGCTGACAGAATGATGGCGCGTCCCATTGCTGAGCAGTTATCTGTATTAAGCTCTTTGGGTATGCGCGCAAGCTATGAGCAAAATCAAGCGTCATTGCCTATGACTATTTTGGCAGAGGGTTTAAAGCAGACAAGCAATGTAAGCATTGATGGTGCTAAGAGTAGTCAGTTTTTGTCAGGTTTGTTAATCGCATCTCCTTTGATCAACGGTGGCTTAAGCATTCATTCAGATACCGATCACCCGCAACCCTATGTGCAAATGACGGTGGATATGATGCGTGATTTTGGTGTGTCAGTTGATGTGGAAAATAATCTTTATAAGATACAAGGTAATCAAAGCTATCAAGCGCGACATTATGCAATTGAGCCAGATATTTCCACCGCATCGTACTTTTGGGCATTGGCGGCAATCACGCAAGGTGATGTTAAAGTTAAGCACGTAACACGCGATGCTAAGCAAGGTGATATTCGTTTTTTGGAAGTGCTTGAAAAAATGGGCTGTCAAGTGATCGACGAAGAAGATGGTATTCGCGTGATCGGTGGCGATGTATTGCATGGTGTGACAGTAGATATGCGCAATTTCTCTGATACATTCATGACTGTTGCCGCAATTGCGTGCTTTGCTAGGGGGCAGACACATATCACAGGACTTGCACACACGCGTTTACAGGAATCAGATCGTGTCAGTGCTATGGCTGAGGGCTTAACACGTTTAGGTGTTAACGTGACAACAACTAAGGATAGTATCCATATTTATCCTGAAAAATCATCGCTTAGAGCTGCTATTGTCGAAGGGCATAATGATCATCGCATTGCAATGTCATTAGCACTGATTGGTCTAAAGCAGGAAGGTGTTATTATCAATGGTGCTGAGTGTGTTAGTAAAACATGCCCTGATTACTTTGAGCGGATGGCGAAAATTATTTAGTTCATGCGCAAATCACGGTAAACTGAGGCCATTTTTGATAGAAAGGATGATTGATGCAAGATAGGCAATTACTGGATTTAGAGGTGATGTTATCGCGCTTTAGCGTCAGACGTGCTTTTTATCTAGGAAAAGTTAAAAAAGCTTATTTTGAGCGAGTTTCCGCAGTGCATCATTATGCAGCAAGCGGCTTTATTTATGATGCGCAGCTATTTGGCGCAAGCTTTAATGCTGGCAATTGGCCGTTTGCGAACAAAAGCTTTGATCTAATTATACTTGATAATGTGTTATTAAATCCTAATGATGTACATAAGATTTTAATGGAAGCCATTCGAGTGCTCAGTGATGATGGTTGCTTGATTGTGGTGCAATACAAAAAAAATCAGAACATAACCATTCCATTTCGTTTTGTTAATAAAGAAATAAAGTCTCAAGGTTTACATAAAATTGAAAGTCATTATTATGATGTGTTTAATGTCAAAGACTTCAATAAATGGTTGCCGTGTTTGTTGCCTGAGAGCTTTTCTTGTGAGTATATTGCAAGCTTCAGCAAACAGGTTATTCCGTTAAGCCCATTGTTCTCTGGGGCAACGGAAATGGTTAAGTTGCCAGGGAAATATGCCATTGGCATGAATAAAGCGTTTAAAGTGAAGAAATAAAATAAGTAGATATAACAAAATAGATGAATACTCAAAAAAACAACGACGTAAATAAATTAAAAAAGATTGTCATTTATACCGATGGCGCGTGCAAGGGTAATCCTGGGCGCGGTGGTTGGGGGGCAATTTTGCAATACAAAGCTAAAACCAAAGAGATCTATGGTGGTGAAGATAATACTACGAATAACCGCATGGAGTTATTGGCAGCAATTAAGGCATTACAGCTATTAAAAGAGAGGTGTGATGTCGAGCTTTACACTGATTCCAAATATGTGCAGCAAGGTGTTAATGAATGGCTTGATGGTTGGATACAGCGCGGTTGGAAAACGGCAAATAAGCAACCAGTAAAAAATCAAGACTTATGGCAGATGCTTGATCAGTTGCGTCATAAACATCAGGTGAAATGGTGTTGGGTTAAAGGACATAATGGTCACCCATTAAATGAGCGTGCTGATGAATTGGCTAATAAAGGGGTCGTGCATAGTGAATAGTAAATCTATTAAAAATAAGAAGATCTATGTAATCTATACCGGTGGCACGATTGGAATGGTCAAAACCGATAAGGGTTATGCACCAAAGCAAGGCTATTTGTTGGATAAAATTAAAACGATCAAAGATTTTTATCATAATGATGTGCCCGATTTTAAGATCAATGAATATCCTGAGTTGATTGATTCAGCAAATATTAAACCGGAGGATTGGATCACCATCGCACTGGATATTGTCAATCATTATGAGCAATATGATGGCTTTGTGGTGTTGCATGGTACAGATACGTTAGCATATACTGCATCCAGTTTGTCGTTTATGTTAAAGAACTTAAACAAGCCGGTGATTTGCACAGGCTCACAGATCCCAATTTCTGAGCTAAGATCAGATGCCTCAGATAATATTTTGCATAGTTTGATCTTGGCAGCAGATGAGCGTATTGCTGAGGTTTGTGTGTATTTTAATAAGCAGCTATTACGGGGGAATCGCTCGATAAAGGTTAATGCCTCGGGTATGGATGCGTTTAATTCACCTAATTATCCAGTGCTAGGGCACGTGGGTATTGATATTGAATTAAATGAAGCCTACCTGTACCCGTGTGATCACAGTGAGCCAGCTGAGATTGAGTTTAAAACCCTAGGCGTGCCTAAGATTGCAGTGTTATCAATTTTCCCAGGCATGGATGCGAATATCTTAAAAAAAGTATTACAGCCACCATTGCAAGGATTGATTCTTAAGACCTATGGTGCAGGTAATATCATGAACTCGCCTGAGATTCTCTATGAGCTTATCGAGGCATGTCAGCGAGGGGTGATCATCATCAACTGCACACAATGTGTAAAGGGCAGTGTCAAAATGGGGGCGTATGAAGCTGGCATTGGGCTTGTAAATGCTGGTGTCATCTCAGGGCATGATATGACTGATGAGGCAGCATTGACCAAACTCTTTTATCTTTTGAGTATTCCGGGGTTAACACAAGAAGAAGTGAAATTAGCACTACATAAAAACTTGCGAGGAGAAATAACGTTATGAAATATTTAACGAAGCTGATGGAGCAAAATCGTCAATGGGTTGACGATACCAATCAAAACAAACCAGGTTTCTTTGAGAGTCTATCAAAGCAGCAAAACCCGGAGTATTTGTGGGTTGGTTGCTCTGATAGTCGTGTGCCAGCAAATCAAATTTTGGGATTGCTGCCAGGAGAGGTCTTTGTCCATCGTAACATTGCTAATGTTGTTGTGCATTCTGATTTGAACTTTTTATCTGTATTGCAATATGCGGTTGATGTATTGAAAGTAAAGCATATCCTTGTTTGTGGACACTATTGTTGTGGAGGTGTTAAAGCAGCTACTATGAATGAGTCGCATGGGTTGATTGATAACTGGTTAAGACATGTTCAAGATGTGCATCATAAGCACAAGGAGTTATTAAAACCTTTTGACCATGGTGAGTGTGAGGCTTTAGCGCAAGGGGTAGATTGCAAAGAGCAAAAGCATGCGGTGATGTGTGAGCTTAATGTGGTTGAGCAGGTAATTAATGTCGCCAAAACTACGGTGATCCAAGATGCTTGGCAGCGAGGGCAGGAGGTGATGATCCATGCTTGCGTTTACTCTGTATCTAATGGTTTCCTGCAGCAGATTGCTTTTGGCGTGGCAAGTAATGATGAAATTGAAGATTTTTATGATAAAGCATTAACCAGTATACAGCGTGATTTATATAAGGCGAAAACATAATGGCTGAGCAAAAGAGTGTTGATAAGACAAAGTTTTTTGGTTATTTAAGTATAGGCGTTGGTATGGCACTCGCAGGTGGCTTTGTATCATATGGAATTTTGAATTTTCATGCATTTAATCGTTATGTTGCGGTTAAGGGTTTGGCAGAGCAAACGGTTAAAGCGGATAAAGCCATTTGGAGTATCAGTTATAGTGTTAATGCCAATAGCTTAAAAGAAGTCTATCAGAAGGTTGATCAAGATCAATTGGCAGTGAAAAACTTTATAAGTCAAGCAGGTGTGGATGCCAAGGCATTACAATATGGCAGTATTTCGCTAAATCAAAACTCGCATAGTAAAGATCAGGTTAATACCTCAAATTACAGTGCTTATGGTAGTATGACAATTACGACAGATAAGGTTGATTTAGTGCAAGGTTTAGCACAAAAAACCAGTGATTTGGTCGCCAAAGGTGTTGTCGTTAGTAGTAGTAATGTTGCCTATAAATATACAGGGCTTAATAGTATCAAACCAAAAATGCTCGAAGATGCCACACAAAATGCCAAAACCGCGGCATTACAATTTGCTAAAAATGCGCAAACCGCTTTAGGCAGCATTCGCCAAGCATCGCAAGGTGCTTTTACGATTAGTAATCAAGATGCTTCTTATGGAGATGGTGATCCCTATAAACTGGTTCGTGTTGTGGTGAGTTCTGAGTATTTTTTGAAATAAAATAATAGAGCACTCCCTTGATTGCCATTTTGTAAACTGACATGTGGATAATGATTGGCTATTAACCATTGTTTCTGCTAGCATTTTTATGCTGCGTATTAATATTTAACCTAAGTTTGGAGTCATCAATATGGCAAAGCCACTTTATGAAAGAGATTTTTATGCTTGGACGATTCAGACTGTTCAAGCGTTAAGAGCTAAAGCATTTAATAAAGTTGATATTGAACACTTAACAGAGGAGTTAGAAAGTATGGGTGCAAGTCAAAAGCACGCATTAAAAAGTAGGCTGCGTGTTCTTTTAATGCATCTGCTTAAGTGGCAATATCAACCTTCTTATAGAAGTAGAAGTTGGGGAAATACGATTATTGCGCAAAGAGATGATTTGAAAGATCTCATCCAAGATAATCCTAGCTTGAAAAGTAAAATTGATGAAATGCTTCCTAAGTCTTATAAGTTAGCATTATTAGATTTTGAAAATGAGACAGGCATTGATCCTAAAAAAGCCGAAGTGCCAGAGGTCTGTCGTTATAGTTTTGATCAGGTATTAGATGATGGGTTTTATCCTGAATAATTTTTTCTGTACCAAGTACCGTAAAATGGTTTGTGGGCGGTATATTATATAAGCGTTGGCTGAGCGTAAGTCGAAGCCATTATAAGCAATGTATTTCTAAACTCACCCTTCGACTGATACTCAGGGTGCGATAAATGCTAAGGGTTGATTTTTTGAATATTGATTTTTTTATATTGCCCACTCAAGATGATGAGCAATTTTATCAATTTGTAAGTGCACAGGTTAAATCCTATTACGCAGCAGGGAAAACGGTTGTGATCTATGCAGAGAATCTATCGTGTAAGGAGCTAGATGCTAGCTTGTGGTTTGATGGTGAAGATGATTTCTTGCCACACGCTTATATGGCTGAGGTGTCACCAGATTATGCAAAGCTACCGGTGGTGCTTGTGAGTGAGGCGACTTCTCTTAAAGATGTTAACAAAAACATATTGATTGATCTAACGTTGAGTAATATGCCAGCTGATAATGAGGCTAAACATTTAGTGAAAATTGTTGATCAAGAGCCTTCAAGACTACAAGCTTCAAGGCGTTACTATAAGGCGCTGCAGCAACAAGGTCTCACCATTAATGTACATAAGATATAAAAACTATCGAATATCAAGGAGGTAATATGAGATATCGTTTGTTGGCAATTGGCTTATTGAGTTGTTTGTTTAGCTATTCATGGGCGGATATTAATGTCGATATCAAACACCATGGGATGCTCAATCAGATAATAAGTGCTGCATCAGGAATAGAAAAATGGGGTGATAAATACTATGTCATTAGTGATGATAGTATGAATATGGCAGTTGTTAATAGCGAGTTTAAAGTTTTACAACTAATACCACTTGAAAAAGAGCAGTCTAAGCTTAATGCACCTATTGAAAAATCACAAAAGAAAGACCTTGAATCAATGGCAATTGGCAACTTTAGTGATGAGCCGCTTTTGATTGCTCTAGGTTCGGGTTCAAAAAAGAATCGCTATCTTGGTTATATTTATAATTTAAAAAATCAGCAGGTTAAAACGGTTGATTTGCAGTCTTTATATCAGGCATTAAAGATGCGCGTGAATTTGACTAAAGATGCCAAGATTAATATTGAGGGTTTTGCGATAACACAAGATAAGGTATATATCGCAAATCGCGGTAATGCCCATAAGGACATTATTTTTGTGTTGCCAAAAGATGTGTTTTGGCAGTTATTAAATGCGACAAAGCCAAGTAACAAAGAGGCTGATATTAAGGTTGTCAAACCTAACATGCCACAAATAGGGCGTTATGCTTCTACTTTTTCAGGTTTGGATTATGATGCAAATGATAACTTGCTTTTATTCACCACATCCATCGAGTTAACCGATGATGCTTATCATGATGGATTGGTCTTAGGTAGCTTTGTTGGAAAAATCGCGTTGGATAAGCTAAAGAATAATGTGGATTTAACAAACTATAGTCAACTCTTATTTGATGAGCATGGCGTTATTCAAACAAAAATAGAATCAATTATCTTTAGTGAGAAATCTGACAAAGGAGTTAATGCATTTTTAGTCAGTGATAATGATGGCAAACCTTCTGAATTTTACCAAGTTGAAATATATTAAATAACTTGATCTTTAAAAATACTTCAATGCTTACATTTAAACCTTGTTTTTGTCAGGCTTAGATTAATTCTGATTGCTTGCTTCTTCACGGTAGCACTTCAATTTATTTGTGCTAGAATACGCAAGATTTTGTGTTTAACACGTTAATTTTCTTGATAAGCAGGAGAAAGCAATGAAACATCAAGGACCACGAAATATAGGGCTTGGCTCAATAAAGTCCTATTCGTTCCCTATTACGGCAATAAGCTCGATTATTCACCGGATCACTGGTGTGTTAATGGTTGTGTTATTGCCGTTTTTATTATGGGGTTTTAGTTTGTCAATGCGCTGTGGTGGCGACTTTTATTATGTACAGGATTTGTTAATCCATTCACCATGGAGTGTTCTCGCTTGGATCTTTATATCAGCGGTGTCATATCATGTGATCGCAGGCATTCGCCACTTGATTATGGATTTAGGATTTGGTGAGGAAATGTGTACTGCTAAAGCTTCTTCAATCGCTGTTTTAGTGCTAGGTGTATTAGTAACAATTTTCTGGGGGCTTTGGTTATGGGTAATGTAACTTCATGCACACGTTCAGGTTTGAAAGACTGGTTTTTGCAACGTGTTACCGCAATCATTATTATGTTATATGCAATCTTTGTCGTGATTGTTGTCTTAACACTATCCGGTGATGGCTCATATCATACATGGCTTGCGATTTTCCAAAATACGTGGGTAAAAATATTTACGATTTTAGCATTTTTGTCATTAATGGCGCATGCGTGGATTGGTATGTGGACGATTTTTACTGATTATGTGAAGTGCGCATGCATTCGCGGGTTCTTGCAAGTAGCTGCAATTGTTGGTTATCTTGCGTGTTTTATTTGGCTTATTTGTATTTTATTTTAAGGGGTATTGATAATGAAAATTGCAGTACAACAATTTGATGCAATCGTTGTTGGTGCCGGTGGCGCTGGAATGCAGGCAGCATTTCAATTAGCTCAATCAGGGTTTAAAACCGCAGCGATTTCAAAAGTGTTTCCAACGCGCTCGCATACGGTATCAGCACAAGGCGGTATCGCTGCGGCATTAGGAAATGTTGAATATGATGATGGTCTACCATCAGATGATTGGAAATGGCATACCTATGATACGGTTAAAGGTTCTGATTATATCGGTGATCAGGAAGCAATTGAATTTATGTGTGAGAATGCACCACAAGCAATTATTGAGCTTGAGCATATGGGTATGCCATTCTCACGTCTAGAAAACGGTAAGATTTATCAACGTGCTTTTGGTGGTATGTCACGCAATTATGA
The DNA here is from genome assembly GCA_020629575.1 of Caedibacter sp. GTDB lineage: Bacteria > Pseudomonadota > Gammaproteobacteria > Francisellales > Francisellaceae > Caedibacter. Next base: position 21,265 of record JAHDDB010000007.1, read on the forward strand.
TGTGGGTAATATTGCCAAAAGAACATGTGCAGCATCCGATAGAACAGGGCATGCGTTACTACATACGCTTTATCAGGGTAATTTAAAGCATGAAACCAAGTTTTTTAACGAGTGGTATGCGCTTGATTTAGTAAAATCTTCAGAACATGCAATTGCCGGTGTATTGGCAATGAATATGGAAACCGGTGAAATCGTGTTCTTCCAGTCAAAAGTAACGATCTTAGCCACAGGTGGCGCGGGACGCATTTACGAATCAAGCACCAATGCACATATCAATACAGGCGATGGTGTTGGTATGGCATTAAGAGCAGGTATTCCATTACAAGATATGGAATTCTGGCAATTCCACCCAACAGGTATTGCAGGCGCTGGTGTATTAGTAACCGAGGGTTGCCGTGGTGAGGGTGGAATTCTGCGTAATAAAGATGGCGAGCGCTTTATGGAGCGTTATGCGCCAAATGCCAAAGATTTGGCATCGCGTGACGTGGTATCACGTGCATCACAACAAGAGATCAATGAAGGCAGAGGACTTAAATTTGCAGGCGTTGATTGTGTCCACTTAGATTTAACGCATTTAGATGAAAGTGTTATTAAAGAGCGTCTACCAGGTATTCGTGAGTTGGCAATGACCTTTGCAGGTGTTGATCCATTAAAAGCACCGATTCCTGTGGTACCAACTTGTCATTATATGATGGGTGGTGTTCCTACTAATAAACACGGTCAAGCATTAACACAAAACGCCAATGGTGAAGATGTTGTTATCGATGGCTTATATGCCGTTGGTGAGTGTGCCAGCGTTTCTGTGCATGGTGCGAATCGTTTAGGTTCTAACTCATTACTGGATTTGGTGGTATTTGGTCGTGCGGCAGGTATGCATGCTGAGGATGCATTGCGTGCTGGTATGCAGCAACGCGATGTAACCGATGAAGCATTAGATCAAGCGATGGCGCGTTATAACCGTTGGGAAAATAACAAAAGTGGTGAGGGTGTTGCTGAGTTACGTGCTGAGCTGCAAAAGGCAATGCAGGTTGATTTCTCAGTATTTAGAACAGAACAGCAAATGCAAGATGGTTTAGAGCGTTTGAAATCATTGCGTGAGCGCGTGCAAAAAGCATCTCTTGCCGATCACTCACATGTATTTAATACCGCAAGAATCGAAGCGCTTGAGCTTGACAATCTTATGGAAACGGCGATGGCAACGGCTGTTCTTGCATTGACACGTAAAGAGTCACGTGGTGCTCATTCACGTGAAGATTACCCTGAGCGTGATGATGAGAATTGGTTGAAGCATACGCTTTATTTCCTAGAGGGAGATCGTCCGTCAACGCGTGATGTGAATATGAAGCCATTAAAATTAGAACCATTCCAACCAAAAGTAAGAAGCTACTAAGGAGATAACGGTGGAAGTTAAATTTAAAGTTTATCGCTATAATCCTGAAGTCGATAATAAGCCTTACTATAAAGATTATACCGTGACAGTTGAAAATGAGGGCACAAAAGTGCTAACAGCGATTGAGCTGATTAAACAACAAGATCCAACACTGGCTGTGCGTCGCTCATGTCGTGAGGGCGTTTGTGGTTCAGATGGTATGAATATCAATGGTAAAAACCGCTTGGCATGTATTACCTCTATTGGTGAGGTATCACAACCTATTAAGCTGCAACCTTTGCCAGGCTTGCCAGTGATTCGTGATCTGGTGGTTGATATGGATCAGTTTTACAAAAACTACGAGAAAGTGAAGCCGTATTTGATCCCCGCTGAGGGTGATATGCCAGTTAAAGAGCGTCTACAATCGCCAGAAGATCGTGCGAAGCTTGATGGTCTGTATGAGTGTATCTTATGTGCATGTTGTACGACCTCATGTCCATCATTCTGGTGGAATCCAGATAAATTTATTGGTCCATCTGGTTTGTTACAAGCTTATCGTTTTGTGGTTGATTCACGCGATGGTGCAACACAAGAGCGTTTGGATGCATTGCAAGATCCGTTTAGCGTCTTTAGATGTCGCACAATTATGAACTGTGTGAGTGTTTGTCCAAAAGGGCTTAACCCAACCAAAGCGATCGGCAAACTCAGATCGATGATGTTAAAAAATAACGTGTAGTTAAGAAGAATCAAGCGCCGGAGATCCGGTGCTTTTTTGTTTGAACTAGTAAAAAACTAAAAAAAAGTAAAAGAGTAGAAACTATGAGTGAAACCCAAGAATCAATGTCTTCATGGTGGCAGTCTTCGCAACTATCCGGTAGTAGTAGCGCATACTTGGATGCTATTTATGAGGATTATTTACAAGACCCTAATTCAGTAGATAGTAGTTGGCGCCAGTATTTTGACGCGATTCGTGACAATAAACATGAAGTCTCGCACGCACAAGTTCGTGAAGACTTTATCGCTTTAAGCAAAAACCCATTTCGCTTTGCACTGAAAACGCCTCAAGGGATGGTTGTTGACTCAGGGAATTATCCTGATGGTGGTGATAAAGTCTCAGCAGTGATGGATCTTGTTTATATGTATCGCAGCATTGGTCACAAGGTTTCGCATTTAGATCCTCTGAATATTAAAAAACCTGAAGAAACCCCCGAGCTTGAGCTTGATTTTCATGGACTTAATAACGCTAACTTAAATGAAAAATTTAATGTTGGTGTTTTTTCTGACTATCAAGCGTTACCACTCAAAGAAATCATTGCTAAATTGCAGCATGTATATACCGGTAGCATCGGCTATGAATTTATGCATTTAAACAATATGGCTGAAAAGCTATGGTTTAGACAGCGTATTGAAAAACAGATTCCTAATTTATCGGTTGAGCGCAAAACATGGTTGCTAGATCGTCTAACAGCTGCTGAAGGTTTAGAAAAATATCTTGGCATGAAATACGTTGGTCAAAAACGTTTCTCATTAGAAGGTGGCGAATCAATGATTCCTGCTCTTAATGAGATGATCAATAAAGCAGGCGAAGTTGCTGTTGAAGAGATTGGTCTTGGTATGGCGCATCGTGGACGTTTAAATGTCCTTGTTAATATTATGGGTAAATCACCTGAGAATTTATTTAAAGAATTTGAAGGCGCACAGGATAAAAAGTTTTTATCAGGAGATGTAAAGTATCATTTAGGTTTTGCCTCTTGGCATAAGACACCAAAAGATGAGGTGCGTCTAGCATTAGCATTTAATCCCTCACACTTAGAGACTGTTGATCCAGTCGTAGAAGGGGCAGTAAGAGCGAAACAAGAATGTTTTGCGGATGATAATCCACAGGGTAAGGTTGTACCGATTTTAATTCATGGCGATTCTGCATTTTGTGGTCAAGGTGTGGTGATGGAGACATTTGCTTTATCACAAACCAGATACTATGGCACTGGAGGCACAATTCATATCGTGATCAATAACCAAGTCGGGTTTACAACGGATAAAAAAGAAGATAACAGAAGTAGCTTGTATTGTACTGATATTGCTAAAGTTGTTGAAGCACCTGTTTTACATGTTAACGGTGATGATCCTGAGGCAGTGCTACGTGTTGCGGGTCTTGCGATGGATTACCGCATGATGTTTGGCAAGGATATTGTTATTGATTTGGTGTGCTATCGCCGTCATGGACATAATGAAGCAGATGAGCCATCAGGGACACAGCCGTTGATGTATAGCATTATCAAAAAATTACCAACAACACGTACTATTTATGCTAAAAAACTTGAAAGTGAAGGTATTGTTTCAAAAGCGCAAGCTGATCAAATGGCCAAAGCGTATCGTGATCGCTTACAAAAAGGCGAAGTAGTTGCAGATATAATTACTGGTGACCATCATGAGCGCCATACTAAATGTGTTGCTGATTGGCGTCCGTATGTTAACCAAAAATGGGATCAAGCAGTTGATACGCGCATTGATAAAGCGCAATTGGTGAAATTGGCTCAAAGCTTAAATGATTTGCCCGCTGATTTGACATTACAACCCCAAGTTAAAAAGGCAATTGATGATCGTATTAAAATGGCTTCTGGAGAAATTCCAGGCAACTGGGGCTTTGCTGAAAATTTAGCGTATGCTACGTTGTTAGCTGAAGGTTATAATGTTCGTTTATCAGGTGAAGACTGTGGTCGTGGTACATTCTCACATCGTCATGCAGTGTTACATAACTATGATTACAGCAAAACAGAATTGCCAGATTATACGCCATTACAACACATTAATGACAAGGCGCAATGTCACATTATTGATTCTGTATTATCAGAGTATGCGGTACTTGGTTTTGATTATGGTTATAGCTGCTCAGCACCTGAGACGTTAACCATATGGGAAGCGCAGTTTGGTGATTTTGCTAATACCGCGCAAGTCGTCATTGATCAGTTTATTGCAGCTGCAGAAGAGAAATGGGGTATTTTATCAGGTCTTGTCATGCTTTTACCGCATGGTCAAGAAGGGCAAGGGGCTGAGCATTCATCAGCAAGACTAGAGCGTTTCTTACAATTATGCGCGCATGATAATATGCAAGTCTGTGTGCCAACGACACCTGCGCAAATGTTTCATATGTTGCGCCGTCAGATGTTGCGCCCATATCGCAAGCCATTGATTGTGATGTCGCCTAAGAGTTTGTTACGTCACCCGATGGTGCATTCAACACTGGATGAATTAGCTGATGGACAATTTTATAACGTGATTGCCGAAGTTGAAGATATTAAGCCGCAATCAGTATCACGTGTGATTCTATGTTCAGGTAAGGTCTACTATGATTTGTTGGCAGAGCGTATTGATAAAGAAGTAAAAGATATTGCGATTGTGCGTGTTGAGCAGCTTTATCCATTCCCGCAAGTGGATCTTGATAAGGTATTAGCGCCTTATGAAGCGATTAATGACATTGTTTGGGTGCAAGAAGAGCCTGAAAATCAAGGTGCTTGGTGGATGATTCAGCATGAATTGCGTAAAGTATTGCGTAAAGACCAAAGTTTATCTTATGTTGGCAGAAAAGCAGCGGCAGCACCTGCGGTAGGTTATCCGTCATTATTCCATGCACAACAGAGTGAGCTAGTTGCTAAAGCATTGAAGTTGGATAAATAAGATCCATTTCTAAAGATGGTAAAAGATAGTAAATTAAATAATGTTGATAAAATAAGTAAAATAAAAAAGTTAAGGGTGAACCATGACAGAGGTAAAAGTTCCTGTTTTTCCGGAATCAATTGCAGAAGGTACAATTGCAACATGGCATAAAAAGCCAGGTGATCGTGTTGAAGAAGGCGATGTGTTGGCAGAGATTGAAACAGATAAAGTGGTAATGGAAGTCCCAGCAATGGCAGCTGGTACGATGGGTGAGATTACTAAGCACGAAGGTGATACGGTTCTTTCTCAAGAAACGATTGGTTCAATTACTGCCGGTGTTGCAAGTGATGCTCCAACTGCTGAGCAGCCTGCTGAAGCAGTGCAAGTAGTAGCTCCTGAGTCTTCATCAACTGGCGAAGCTGTTACGGTTAATGCTCCAACGTTCCCTGAGTCAATTGCTGAAGGTACAGTAGCAACATGGCATAAAAATATTGGTGATCAGGTTGAAGAAGGTGAAACTTTAGTTGAGATCGAAACTGATAAAGTGATGATGGAAGTGCCAGCAGCACAAAGTGGTATATTGACTGAAAAACTTAAAAATGAAGGTGACACGGTACTAAGTGCTGAAGCAGTTGCTAAGATTAGTGCCGGTAGCGTGAGTGCTACAGCAGTAGTTGCTCCAGTAGCAGCAGATGTAAAAGAAGCGCAATCACAAGATCATTTGTCACCTGCGGTGCGTCGCGCGGTTAAAGCCAATGACGTTGATGTGAATAATGTACAAGGCACAGGTAAAAATGGCCGCATTACCAAGCAAGATGTAGTCAGTGCGCCTGTATCTACACAAGCTGCAAAACAAGCGCCAACAACTCAAGCGACTGATGCAATGAGCTTTGAGGGTGATCGTCCTGAGAAGCGTGTGCGTATGACTCGCTTGCGTCAAACGATTGCAAAACGTTTGGTTGAAGTACAGCATAGCAATGCGATTTTGACGACGTTTAACGAAGTTGATATGAAGCCTGTGATGGATCTAAGAAAGCAATATAAAGATCTTTTCCAAAAGACACATGATGCGAAGCTTGGCTTTATGTCATTCTTCTTAAAAGCAGCTACAGAGGCATTAAAGCGATTCCCTGAAGTTAATGCATCAATTGATGGCACAGATGTTGTCTATCACGGTTTCTTTGATATTGGTGTGGCTGTTGGCTCAGATCGCGGTTTAGTTGTTCCTGTGATTCGTAATGCAGATCAAAAGTCTTTTGCCCAAATCGAGAATGACATCATCGAGAAGGCGATTAAAGCACGTGATGGCAAATTATCATTAGAAGAGATGCAAGGCGGCACATTCACGATTACCAATGGTGGTACCTATGGCTCGATGCTATCAACGCCAATTATTAACGCACCTCAAAGCGCGATCTTAGGTATGCACAATATTGTTGAGCGCCCAGTCGTTGTGAATGGTGAGATCGTGGTTCGTCCGATTATGTATTTGGCATTGTCGTATGATCACAGAATTATTGACGGTAGTGTCTCAGTTAAATTCTTAAAGACCATTAAAGAGTTGATTGAAGATCCCGCTAGAATGTTGTTGGAAATCTAATTTTGATACTCTAAATGTTCATGAATTAATCGATGATAGTTGATAAAGCGTTGCTTGCTGATTTTATCAGCGGCAATGGCTTCATTAATCGCACACCCTTTCGTGTTTTCAATGTGTTCACAGTTTCTAAATTTGCACTCATTCTCTAGTTGTGCGAACTCTTTAAATCCTGCAAAAATATCTGCTTTATCCAAATGCCAAATACCAAATTCACGAATGCCTGGTGAGTCAATGATATTGGTATCTTGATCTAGATGAAATAATCGCGCACTGGTTGTGGTGTGTTTGCCGCGACTGTTTTGCTCAGAAATCTCACCTGTAAGGGTTATATTCTTGCCAAATAAGGCATTAAGCATCTCAGATTTGCCAACACCTGATTGACCAACAATAATTGAAGTTTTATGTTGTAAAAGCGTTTTAAGGGCTTGAAGGTTTTTATGACATAAAGCAGAACAAGTAATAAGCTCATAATCTAATCCGCGATAAAGATGAATAATTGCCTCAAGCTGTGCCTTATTGTCAGACTCATCAAATAAATCCATTTTGTTGAGCACAATAATGGGTTTGATATTCATATGATGTGCAGCGACGAGATATCGATCGATATAATGCTCAATTGGCGGGGGGGTAACAGCAAGCATAATAATCAGCTGATCAATATTTGCTGCCATCGTTTTGTGGTTGTGTGCGAGTTTACTAGGGCGTATTAGTGCGTTACTTCGAGGTAAGATTTGACAGATAACACCATACTCACTGTTGTCTTGTGGTAGATAAAGTACGTTGTCCCCTGCAACAATGGCGCCTAAGTTTTGACGGTATTGGCAAAAAATAATCTCACCTGTTTGGCTTTCAAGCTCAATGAGTTTGCCGCGATGTGATATCACAAGCGCTGACAAAGCATGTGATAAGTCGTCACTAGATGCTTTATGTTCTTTGATATTGCGAAGCTGTTGTTTACTTAAATTACGTTTTGCCAATGGTGTTCTTAATCTTCAAAGAGTGTTGCAGTGGATTATAGCTATTGATATAAAATAATACAGTACAGATTATGGATTAAACGTCCTAAATTCAATTCGTATTTGTGTTCAGTGCTTATCACTTCTGGATTTTTCATTTAAAACAACGTAGAATTCAACCCTAGTTCTTCAGGGCGGGGTGAAACTCCCCACCGGTGGTAATTCTATAAATATTTAGAAAAGCCCACGAGCGCTTTGGCTTTAAGGTCAAAGGTCAGCAGATCTGGTGAGATTCCAGAGCCGACGGTTATAGTCCGGATGAAAGAAGAAGTAATATGATTAACATATGTGTAAAGTACAAATGCATTATATTTTAAAATGTTGAATGTTGAATGTTGAATGTTGAATGTTGAATGTTGAATGTTGAATGTTGAAT
>JAHDDB010000151.1 GCA_020629575.1 Caedibacter sp.
GCCTTTTTTGTTTCTATCACTTTAACTACAACTATCTAGCCTTTTGGCTATCGAGCGCATACAATAGATCAATCTGTTTTTCTGGAGATTTTATGAAAAAGCAAACAACTGTTTTATTGATACTCGATGGTTGGGGGTATCGTGAAGAAAATAAAGATAATGCCATTAATAATGCCAATAAACCCAATTGGGATAATATTTGGCAACATTCCACGCATACCTTAATTAATGCCTCAGGTTTGATGGTGGGTTTACCACAAGGACAAATGGGTAACTCGGAAGTAGGGCACATTAATATTGGTTCAGGTCGTATTGTATACCAAGAGTTAACACGGATTGATGAAGCAATTAAAGATAAAAGTTTCTTTGATAATCAAGTGCTAACCAACGCTGTTGATCAAGCTGTGAAAGGGGGTAAAGCCGTGCATATTATGGGACTTTTATCGCCAGGTGGAGTACATTCGCATGAAGATCATATTATTGCAATGATTAAGCTGGCAGCTGAACGCGGTGCAAAAAAAGTATTTGTTCATGCTTTTTTAGACGGGCGTGATATGCCGCCACGCTCAGCGGAAAGTTCATTGCAAAAAGTTGATGCGTTATTATCAAAACTTGGTGTTGGCTATATTGTAAGTGTTAGTGGGCGCTATTATGCAATGGATCGTGATAATCGTTGGGATCGTGTTGAGAAAGCCTATGATGCGATGACAATAGCCAAAGCAGAGTATACGGCCGATAGTGCTGAAAAAGCATTAAATATGGCATATGCACGCAATGAAAATGACGAGTTTGTTAAGCCAACAATCATCAAAAAACACAATCAGGCAGTGACAATCGCCGATGGTGATAGTGTTATATTTATGAATTTCCGCTCTGATCGTGCGCGTCAATTATCACATGTGTTTACCGATAGTGAGTTTTCTGGCTTTAAGCGTCAAGTTTTTCCTAAAGTGCATTTTGTGACCTTAACAAAATATGCTGATGATATTAAAGCGCATGTTGCTTATGCTCCTGAGAAGCTCACCAATATCTTGGGTCAAGTATTGGCAGATCAACATATGACGCAGCTGAGAATTGCCGAAACTGAGAAATATGCACATGTGACCTTTTTCTTTAATGGTGGTCAGGAAGCGCCATTTGTCGGTGAAGATCGTATTTTGGTCCCCTCGCCTAAAGTGGCTACGTATGATTTACAGCCTGAGATGAGTGCTTATGAGGTGACGGATAAACTGGTTGATGCGATTACCGCACAAAAATATGATGTGATTATTTGTAATTATGCCAACTCTGATATGGTTGGGCATACGGGCAATTATGACGCAGCAGTTAAAGCAATTGAAGCTTTAGATAAATGTCTTGGACGTGTTGCTGATGCTATTCATACGATCAATGGTAATTTATTTATTACCGCAGATCACGGTAATGCGGATCAAATGGTTGACCCTGAAACAGGTAAGATGCATACAGCACATACCACTAATCCCGTGCCTTTTATTTATCAAGGTGGCAAGAAAGCTTCAGTTGCATTAAGTGATGGAAAATTATCAGATATCGCCCCAACGATACTGGCAGTGATTGGAGTGAAGCAACCTAAAGAGATGACTGGCAAGTCTATTTTAAAGTTTGATTAAAAAAATGTGAGTAAAGAGTAAATGATTGACCCTAAATTATTAAGAAGTGATATTGATGCAGTAGCTAAAGGGCTATTAACGCGTGGTTATGTGCTTGATGTCAATGCCTTTAATGCACTAGAAGAAGAGCGTCGTATCGTTCAGCAGAAAACACAAGATTTACAAGCTAAGCGTAATGCTGCTTCAAAACAAATCGGGATGCTCAAAGCACAAAAAAAAGATGCATCAAGTATTCTGTCAGAAGTTGCTAACTTAGGTGATGAGCTTAAAGCGCTAGAAGATGAGCTAAAAGCGATTCAAGATAAAATAACGGCGATTATTGCGGAAATGCCAAACTTGCCAGCGGATGATATTCCTGTGGGCAAAGATGAAAATGACAACCTTGAAATCAGACGCTGGGGTGAGCCAAAGCAGTTTGATTTTGAAGTGAAAGATCATGTGGATTTAGGTGAGAAGATTGGTGGTATGGACTTTCAAACTGCCTCTAAGTTAACAGGAAGTCGCTTTGTTGTGCTTAAGAAAGAAATCGCGCAATTGCAACGTGCATTGACACAGTTTATGATTGATTTGCATGTTAATGAACATGGCTATAATGAAGTATATGTACCTTATCTTGTCAACAAGGATTCACTGTTTGGCACAGGACAATTGCCGAAGTTTTCAGAAGATCTTTTTAATATTCAAGAGCAATTCCCATTTAGCTTAATTCCTACGGCGGAAGTGCCAATTACCAATATCGTACGTGATGAAATTATTGCAGCTGAAAGCTTGCCCTTGAAATTCGTAGGACATACACCATGCTTTCGTAGTGAGGCAGGATCTTATGGTCGCGATACACGTGGGCTTATCCGTCAGCATCAATTTGAAAAAGTCGAAATGGTGCATGTCGTCGCACCTGATGAAGGCTTAAATGCACTGGAAGAGTTAACCACACATGCCGAAGCAGTGTTACAAAAGCTTGAACTTCCTTATCGTGTCTTGACCTTATGTACAGGGGATATGGGCTTTTCCGCACGTAAAACCTATGATTTGGAAGTTTGGATTCCATCACAAAACACTTATCGTGAGATTTCATCTTGTAGTTGGTGTGGTGATTTCCAAGCCAGGCGTATGCAAGCACGGTTTAAATCAAAAGATATGAATAAGCCAGAGCTGTTGCACACATTAAATGGCTCAGGTTTAGCAGTTGGCAGAACGCTTGTTGCCGTATTAGAGAATTATCAGCAAAAAGATGGTTCCATTGTTGTGCCTGAGGTATTGCGCAAGTATATGGGTGGATTGCATGTCATTAAAGCCTAACATGAAATTTTGGACAGTCGATGCTTTTGCACACAAGCCTTATACCGGTAATCCCGCAGCGGTTATTTTAGTAGATGATTTCCCTGATGATGTGATGTGTCAGCAGATTGCAGCAGAAATAAACTTGTCAGAGACTGCTTTTGTGAAGTCGCTTTCTAAGGGGCGCTTTCATATCCGTTGGTTTACGCCTGCTGTTGAAGTGAAGCTATGTGGTCATGCGACATTAGCAGCGGCGCATGTGCTAGATAAAAATAATCTGTTTCATGCGGAGTCAATTGCTTTTCAATCGTTAAGTGGTGAGCTAATTGTGAATAAGCGTGTAGATAAGCGCTATGCCTTAAACTTTCCGCTACAGATGACACAACTGTCAGACAAATCTTCTTTTGCGGCAAGCTTTCCACAGGTAGCACTGTGTGAGGTAGCACAGGCTTATGATGATATCATTGTTGAGCTTGAGGATGATCAAGCAGTTAGATTATTTAAGCCTGATTTTAGCTTGTTAGCTCAGATTGACTGTCGTGGCATTATTATCACAGCTAAAGGTTCTGAACCATACGATTTTGTATCACGGTTTTTTGGACCGCGCGTTGGTGTTAATGAGGATCCGGTAACGGGTTCAGCGCATTGCAAATTAGCACATTACTGGATGAAAAAATTGGATAAAAAGCATTTTCAAGCCTATCAAGCATCATCTCGTGGTGGTGAAATTAACATTGAAGTAGAAGGTGATCGTGTGCTATTAAGTGGTCAGGCGATATTGATGTCTGAAGGTTTGTTGCATAACACATATGGTGTTTAGTTCTTAATTTGCCTTTGACAATGCGTCTCTTTAATAAAAAATAAACTAAAAACAAAAGCCACTGCAAAAAATATAATACTGATGCTTAGCATTACCTCATAATTTTGCGTACTAAAGTGTGTTGAGCTTAATGCTATTTTACTCAAGGTGATGCCACCTAATATTTGAATAATCGCAGCACCCAAAACAACACTCATATTGTTGAATGCCATTGCCGTTGCTTCAAGTTTTCTGGGCACGTTTTCAACCACAACACTAAAAGAAATGGCCTGAGCACCTGTGGCAAATCCAAATAAGAAAAACAGTAAGTAATATACGTGTAAATGTAAATTCGGTAGCCAAACAATAATCGATGAGGCAATCACACCTATTAATGCAGCTAAATAAAGAACGGGCTTACGTTTACGCATTAAGTCTGAGCATAAACCTAATATTGGACTGCCAAGCCCCATCCCAAGCCAAATAAATTGAATCGCAGAGCTTGCCGAAATTTGCGAGTAGCCCATGCTGACCAAGTAACTAGAGCCATATAGCGAGCCAAATAGCTCAGCAGCTGGATAGATGAAAAAGGCAAAAATAGCGATGATAATAATTTGGCGGTATCTAAAAAGTGATAACGTCTGCAGTGCGACTTCTTTAATTGATAGGATGTTTTTTGTTGATTGGCGATCGCGTGCAAATATCAAGAAAATAACTGACAATATAATGCCTGCAACGGTTATGAAATAAAAAACAATGCGCCATTGATAATCCACCGATTCAAGTGCGTAAGCTAAGGGTACGTTGGAGAGAATAGGACCAATTACGCTAAGAATCTGAGTCATACCAACCACAAGACCTAGAATGCGGTGTGGAAACCAGTCAAGCACGATTTTAAGAAGTAGGATAAAGGCAAAGGCAGAACCAAAGCCAATAAAAAATCGACCAATAAATGCGGAATAAAAGCTTGAGGCAAAGCTGAAGACCAAAACACCAATGGCGCACCATAAAATAGCAAAAGTCCCCACCTTACGTACGCCAAAGCGATCCAAAATAATGCCTACTGGGATTTGCATGACAGAATAGGCAATCGCGTAGGCGGCACCAATTAGACTTAATTGTTCAGGCGTGATGTGTAAGCTGTTGGCAAATGCATTGTGTGGCATAGCATTTAAAGAGTCCAGCGAGGTGCGTGCAAAATACTCATAGATTGAGAGTAATCAACTTATCTGAGGTTTATGTAATCAAGCTATATGAGGTTTG
>JAHDDB010000152.1 GCA_020629575.1 Caedibacter sp.
TCAGCTTGATTAAAATCCTGATAAACAACCTCGAATAAGTTGATTACTCTCAACCAAAATCAGTCCCATCAGATTTGAAATAGCAACGATGAAGCCATAGTCAGTATTCTTATGCGATAGTGTGAGAATGCGTGCGAAAAAGGCGCGCTCTTTAAACATTGTTGCTGTTTCAGCTAATAACAACGCCAGGATCAATGCTAAGATTGCACCAATAATCCACGATAGAAAGGCCATTGAACCCACGGATTTTGCCGCATTATAAGATGCGAAAAGCCAGCCACTGCCAATAATACAACCAACGCCAATAGCGATAGCAGAAAATAAAGCAGGTGATTTTATATTATCTGTATTAACAGCCATAAAAATTTCTCCCCCAAGTGTTTGTTTAAAAAAATGCATCATATGATGCGATGACCTTCACAGCAAGCAACCGTCTGCCATACAGAAGCTATGCTGTGGCATAATGCAAAAACAGGTCATATTTCAGTATCATAAAACATTTATGTAAATAATTTATGTATTGTTGTGTAGTTGTTTGTAAGTGTTTATTAATTGGTTTCTGATTTCTGCGCAATAAGCACAAAATAAAACAGTGCGCTTAACATAAGAAAAATAATATAAAATGCAGCATAATTGGCAAAGTGCTTGTAAATAATGGCAGCAACTAGCTCAAATACCAGAAATAAGAAAATTCCCCATGAGCCAAGGATCATCTCTTTGATGAGTTTGTTGTTGTGTGTTTTTATTTTCATGCCAGCATACATGACAAAAAAGGCCAAATGTAGGATCAAAGCCACTGCCAAATTGATAATGCCTGAAATCATTAATAAGTAGCTTAAGAATAAAAAGATGACAAATGAAAATGCTTGCGGAAATGGTAAGTAGTTTATTGTCAATGGCTCATTCTTATTGGCTTTGAGCTTGCTGTAAGCAATCGGCAATGCAATACATGAAATCAAAATAAATGTAGTGGTTAACGAAGCGATAAGCTGCCAGTTTCTGAAGAAAATAATCAAAACCAATGAGCAAATAAAAGTAAAAATCAAGCAAATGCGCGACATGCCAATTTGTTCATTAATCTTGCCAAATACTTTGGGTACTTGACCGTGCTTGCCCATCTCATTGAGCATACGGGTACTCGCACCAGTATAAATGATCCCTGTTCCTGAGGGACTAATAAAAGCATCAGCATATAGAACAACGGCTAAGGCATTTAAGCCAATAAGACCTGTTAATTGCGCTAATGGTGATTCAAAATTAAGTCCTGCCAAGCCATTATCAAGCATGTGTGGTGGTAGCGCGCCGATAAAGGCAATTTGTAAGAGTAAATAGATGCCAAGCACGATTAACACACTACTGATTAACGCTATTGGAACATTGCGTTTAGGGTTTTTAAGCTCCGCGGTCGCTGCGAGACATGGAGAGCGGAACGCGAGGTCGAGTAGACAAGGTAGGCGTGGCTTCATTCCCAGCGCGCGACGTGCCGTAGGCGCCAGAGCAAGTCTGTGCTTGAAGCTATATTTTCACGCCGTAGAGGCATACAGGAGCAAGGTGGCGAAGAAGAATACGTAGTTTTCGTCGCAGCCTGCTTGAGAGGGAGCCGTGCCGCCCAAAAGAATAAACCGCCGAGGGAAGCGATTCGATTTTGGCTGACTTGGAAGTCCCAAAATCTATTATGAGCCCCGAGGCACCCTGAAAGCTAACTGCTGTTTGGAATCCAAAGAATGAATAGAAAATACCGCAACTAACAATCGCACCAAATATACTGCTATTGCCAAAAGGAATAAAACTGGCATTTTGTGCGGTGAAGTTACTGCTATGAAATGCAGCAAGCAACATAAGAACAGCAGTGACGATAGGGATAATAATCTTGAGTGTCGTAATGGAGTTGTTAATTTTTGCAAAAAAATGAATACCCCAGTAATTGATCAGTGTGTAAATCAACATAAACACACCAACTACAACAACTCCAGCTAAGGTTAATGAGCCGTTAGCAAATATATATGGCGTCATCGGTTTATAGATAGATGCGACATACTGCGTAGTTGCCATGGCTTCAGATGGAATGACAATCAAACCTAAAAGCCAGTTTGATATGCCGGTAACAAAGCCAAAGTGTGGATTATGTGAAATACTGATTAATCGTGTGAAAAGCCCATTCACTGGATATTTTATGGCGATTTCTGCTAATAATAATGCCATGATCAGCACGGCAAGTGCGCCGATGATCCATGACAAGATTGAAGCGCCACCTGCGGCTTTTGATGCATAGTATGATGCAAACAGCCAACCGCTACCCATCATTGTACCAATACTAATGGCAATTGCCGAGAATAGCCCCGGCTGCTTTAGTTTTTTCTCCATACCCTCTCCCATGATATTTGATTAGAACTTTTTAGATGATATTAGAAAAGTAGTTTTATAACAAGAAATGATCTGCTATAGATTTTTTGATATATCCCCCAATGATGTCCGATAAAAGCAAAATGTGGTCTTTATACTCATAAAACAATCTTTGTTATATGGCTATAATGCCTACTGAGTTTAGTAAGATATAAATAATCAAGGAGAAAATCATGTCAGATAAAGTGGTAGTAGATTATCAAATCGGTGAGACAACACTTGAAGTGAATCATCAGCGAATATTAAAGGGGACCTTTACTTTTGCCTCGGCTTTTACTCAAAAATTTGTTGCGCTATATGAGCAACAATATCCACTAGATGAGCTTGTTAATGCATATATTTGGTCATGTCAGCATGTCAAAGATGCTGACGGTGAGGTGTTTAATATTATCGAGCAATTTAAACTCACACCGATTTTTGATTACTTCAGTCTGGATGGGTTTGTGGCAAAAGGTGAGTTATATGTTGGTAAGCTTTTATTTGGCGCATTGATGATTCCGTATTATAGGCAATATGCTGAATTGGCAAGGGCTGCAAATACAACTAAATTACTTAATGAATTGGGGCATGCGAGTAAAGAATTCTCAGGAGCATATCAGCAGGTGATTGTCTATGCTATTGAGCATATTAAAACTTTGGAAAAAGACAGTAGTCGTTTATCAATACAAACACCAAGCCAAGCAGTTAAAGTTAAGCAAATTAGCGTTGTTGTGTCTGAGAACAATCCATTTGATGACGTATTTTCTACAGTACAATTAGGGCATTCAGAGACCATTACCTCGGGTGGGTTAATTTTAAGAAAAGCCAGTATCGCACGCTTTCTTGATGCCGTTGGTAAAAGCCACGAAACAGGTGAGTTAGATGAGGAAATGACCTTATTAATTGATCAGGCAGTGCCAACAATGATGGCGAAGACCTTCGCTTTTTTTGAGTTTTTTGCAGATCCCGATGAATGGTTGCATGAATTAAACTTGGCAAAAATATATACTTTTGCTCAATATCTAAATCTTATTAAGAATGATGCAAGTAAAGTCGATTACTACGCAGCAGCTAAAGGACGATTACAAAAAGCGCTAACTAAAATCCCACTGGAAATTGTGAGGAAGATAGCAGTTTAATCAATAAAATTAATTCACGAAAAAGTTATCAGCAGTGTTATAATCACCAGATTGAATTTTTAGCGATTATTTTTCTAATGGATATTTCACTTGCTACTGAGGTAGATCAAACCAAATTGTTAAGCTTTTTTGCAAGCTGTGCCAAGGGCATTGAATTGTTACTAAAAGATGAGCTATTAACACTTGGTGTTGATGAAGCGCGCGAGAAGCTTGCCGGTGTTGAGTTTGAAGCGGATCTTGTCACTGCTTATAAGGTGTGTTTATGGTCACGTCTTGCCAATCAGGTGCATCGCAAATTACATGTGGCTAAGTTTGACAGCGCCGATGCTTTTTATAATGAGCTTTACTCGTTACCTTGGGCAAGTTTTTTCGACGTTAAACAGTCAATTAAAATTGAGGTCTCTGGTAAACATCAAGTATTTAATAATACCCAATTTGCCGCACAAAAAGCAAAGGATGCGGTAGTTGACTACTTCCGTGATCAGATGGATGAGCGCCCAAACGTTGATTTAGAGCATCCAGATATTGTCATTAATATCCATTTGCAAAAAGGCATGGCATTTATTTATTTGTCATTGACAGGACAAAGCTTGCATCGACGAGGTTATCGCTTAGCACAAGGTGAGGCACCATTGAAAGAGACTTTAGCCGCTGCACTACTTGTTAAAAGTGGCTGGTTAGATGAGCTTAAAAAAGATCAAGTGAACTTTATTGATCCAATGTGTGGTTCAGGGACGATCTTAATTGAGGCGGCGATGATGGCATATGATATTGCGCCAAATCTTGCGCGTGATACGTTTTGTTTTATGCGTTGGCATGATTTTGACCATGCTGCATGGCAGGCGCTAAAGTCAGAAGCGTTAATGCGCAAAAATATGGGCAAAGAGAAAAGCAATATAACTCTAATTGGCTATGATGATGATATGCGCGTATTGGACAAAGCACGCCAGAATATAGCAAGTGCTGATCTTGTTAGTGCAATTGAAGTCTTTGTGCAGGATGTCAGAGACTTAAGTAATGATGCGCATGAAAAAGCCGGATTTATCTTGACCAATCCGCCCTATGGTGAGCGTTTGTATCATGCTAGAGCTGAAAAGTTGCGTGGATTATTTGGCGGATTTGGTAAGGCATTAATACGTGATTTCAGTGGTTGGAAGGTATCGATATTCAGCGCGGCAAGTGAACCGGTGAGAGCACTTGGCTTAAGAGCGATGAAAGTCAATAAGTTCTTCAATGGTGCGCTTGAGACGATGCTTTATCAATTTGAAGTATCAGATCAATGGGTGATGCAGCATGAATCTGCGACACAGAAATTAACGCGTCAAGCTAAGAACGCAGTTTTGCAAGATGATGGACATTTAGCATTTA
>JAHDDB010000153.1 GCA_020629575.1 Caedibacter sp.
CAACCATATTCTGGACATTTAGAATAATGGTTGGCATTGGCGTATTTATGTTCCTTGTCATGGTTGGCGGCTTGATCTTGCTCTTTAGAAAAACTTTATGGGAGAAGCGTTGGGTTTTACGAACGATGCTTTATATGATCCCATTACCGTGGATTGCTTGCTTATGTGGTTGGATCGTTACCGAACATGGACGTCAACCATGGACAGTGTATGATATATTGCCAACAACCGTAAGCTCGTCAATGATCAATGGCTGGGATATTTTATTCACATTAGTAATATTCTGCTTGTTCTACGCCTTATTGTTTGCTGTTGAAATGTATTTGATGTTTAAGTTTGCGCGTTTGGGGCCAAGCAAAGTCCTTAATAAAGCATCAGCAACTACGAAGGAGAAGCAATAATGATGGATTTATATAGTGTTATTCAGTTATTAAGCTGGCTTGCGGTTGGTCTTATCATGTTCTTGACAGCTGCAACAATGTGCTTTGACTTTGGTGCCGGCATCTTAGCGCGTTTTGTCGGTAAAAATGACAATGAAAAACGTGCGATTATCAATATTGTTGCACCAACATGGGATGGTAATCAGGTCTGGTTAATCACCGCTGGAGCTGGATTGTTTGCGATTTGGCCACGTGTCTATGCCGGTTCATTCTCAGGTATGTATTTAGGTGTTTTGGTTGTGCTTTGGGGCTTGTTTTTACGTCCTGTTGCCTTTGAGTATCGTCATAAAATTGAAAATACCAAATGGGCAGGTTTCTGGGATTGGATGCTGTGCTTAGGTAGCTTGATTCCTATTTTGATCATTGGTGTGGCTATTGGTAATTTATTCTTAGGTTTACCATTTCAATTTGACCCACATAGCTTACGTTTTTACTATGGTGAAACCAAAGCACTGGTGCAAGAGCCTGCCTTTATTTCATTAATTGGACTATTAAGACCATTTGCGTTATTAATTGGTATTTTTGCCGTAGTTATGTCGATTATGCATGGCGCATCATATTGTGCAATGCGTACCAGTGGCGTGCTATTAGATCGTTTTGTTAAGATCCAAAAAGTAAGTGCATGGCTTTTTATTATTCTATTTGCCATCGGCGGTATTTGGCTTATCTTTATTCCTGGCTTTCACTGGCAGCTAGCAAGTGAGTTAAACACCTATTCACAGGCGATCAATCATCCATTAACAGGTGGCGTTGTGACAGTCACACAAGGTGGCTGGTGGAGTAATTATGGCAATCATATCTGGATGCTAATCGCGCCTGTATTAGGCTTTGTTGGTGCAATAATGGTATTGAGCTTTGCTAAAAAATCAAATCCACTACTTGCATTTTCAGGTAGTGTTATCGCATGCTTTGGTGCGGTGTTTACACTAGGCTTTAGCTTATTTCCATTTATCATGCCATCAAGCATTGAACCTATGCAAAGCATGGTGCTTTGGAACTCAAGTAGTTCATTGACCTCATTAATTGGCATATTGGTTGTGGCAGTGATTATGTTGCCAATCATTTTTATCTACACAACCTTTGTATACAAAAAAATGTGGGGTAGAGATGCTAAGATGACAGCGCAAGAAGTAGAACAACGCTCGCATGAGTTATATTAAGAAGACTAAGGAGCTCTTAAAATGAAATTAATTTTATGGATTATTGGCATTGCCGCTTTGGTGTTGTCCTATGTATTTGAAAGCTTTTATATATTCTGGTTGGCAACGGCTTTTACTGCGGTAGTTGCAGGATGCACTGTCGCTCATAGTGTTGATAAAAACCTACCAGCTGAAAGCGAATAACAACTCAATTTCTCCAATGGAATCATATTTCCATCAAATATCCTTCTTCATGCGCGATATATTTTTTATTTTACACTACACTTATTTGTGATTAAGATGCGCATGGATTGCCAAATTGGCATAAGCAAATAGGAAAAACATATGAGAATATGCTTTATTATGTACCCTTGGGAGCGTGTTGAACCAAAGATGGATTCAACACTGCGTTTGATTCACGAATGTGTTAAAAGAGGGCATACAGTTGCGATCGCAACACCTAGTAATCTTACGATTCGTGATAGTGTTGCACAGGCTTATGCGGATGTTTTTACCAAAGAGACAAAGATAAGCTCAAGCTTTGTATCCTTTTACAATAATGCTAAGTTTAAACGTTGCCAATTGCCATTATCAGGTTTTGATGTGATTTTTATGCGTGATAATCCACCGTTGGATAATTTGGCATTAAACTTCCTTGATTCAATTCATTCAGATACTTTTATTATGAATAGCTTAAATGGGCTTAGAATCGCTAATAATAAGCTTTATACCGCAGGTTTTAATGATCATGAAAATCGTTTTATTCCAGTAACACACGCCTCAAAAAACCGTGAATATTTACAACGTGTTCTTGAGGAGGAAGCAGGAGAGAAAATGATACTTAAACCACTAAACGGTTTTGGTGGAGAGGGTGTTATCGTTGTTGAGAAAAAAGCGTCTTCTAATTTTAAATCGCTGCTTGATTTTTATATAGGGGATAAAAACTCCAAAGGTAATTATGTCATCTTGCAAGAGTATGTTGATGGTGCTGAAGAGGGCGATGTACGGATTCTCATGCTCAACGGTGAGCCAATTGGTGCAATGAAACGCGTACCGGCTAAAGATGACATTCGCTCAAACGTGCATGCAGGTGGGCATGTGCAAAAGCATAGCTTAAGCAAACAAGAAAAAGCATTATGCAAATTTATTGGTCCTAAATTGGTAGAAGATGGTTTGTACTTTGTCGGAGTTGATGTCATCAATGGCAAGTTAATCGAGGTTAACGTCCAAAGTCCCGGTGGAATCTCACGAATTAATATGTTGAATAAAGTGAAACTACAAGAAAAAGTCATCGATTTTTTGGAAAACATTGTCGTTACACGCAAAAATTTGATCAAACATAAGCAATTATTAACCAAGGTGATTGATGATGCTAACGCTAACGACCAATGAAATTATTGATAGAATAAATGCCCACGAGTGCTTTGAAGCAACGGTTGATCATGGTGGATTTAGCATTTCCATTCGTGATTATGCCCCATTTCAGGGTGCCTCGGGGCTCATAATAGATTTTGGGACTTCCAAGTCAGCCAAAATCGAATCGCTTCCCTCGGCGGTTTATTCTTTTGGGCGGCACGGCTCCCTCTCAAGCAGGCTGCGACGAAAACTACGTATTCTTCTTCGCCACCTTGCTCCTGTATGCCTCTACGGCGTGAAAATATAGCTTCAAGCACAGACTTGCTCTGGCGCCTACGGCACGTCGCGCGCTGGGAATGAAGCCACGCCTACCTTGTCTACTCGACCTCGCGTTCCGCTCTCCATGTCTCGCAGCGATCGCTACGGCTATCCATGCGGGAAGTAACTTCAGTAATAAGCTTAAGTCTCACTGTAAACTGACGGAAACTGAGCGCTATTTTGAAGAAGATCCATTTACCGATCATTTTATTACTGGACTGCCCATCACATTAATTGCCCATGATTCGCGTTATGCTTATGATCTCAATCGCACACCAGATTCATGTATTTATTATACTGCTTGGGGTAAAGCTGTGTGGCATACGCCACTTGCTGATAAAGTAAAGAATACTTTAATCGCTAGGCATGCAAGTTATTATGAAGTGCTTTCAGCACTTGTGAATGTAATTGAAAGCACATATCAAAAATGCTGTATTATCGATGTACACAGTTATAATTATCAACGTATTAGGGATAAAGTCACACCAGTGTTTAACATTGGTACACATTTTATCAATAAGCGTAAATGGCATAACACGCTTAAGAAGTTTAGCCTAGCACTGTTAACCGAAATGAATATTCCCAATATTCAAACGACTGTTGAGCATGATTTGGTATTTTATGGGCGTGCTTATCAGGCCGAGTTTATTCATACACAGTTTAAAAACACCTTACTTATCCCTTTAGAGGTCAAAAAAATCTATATGGATGAGTTAAGTGGCGAGAATTATCCTTTAGTTATTGAGGCAATTGCGCAAGGCTTGCAAAGTGCGATATATAAAGCAATGGAAGGATTTAGTAAAACCTCTCGTCAAGCACGCCAAAAAAACAAAGGCATGCTTGACAAAGGATTACTTGCTTTTGATAAACGACTTTTTCAATTATCACGTAAGATCGATGTGCTTAATTATGTTAACCCGATTAATTTTCACATCGAGAAGAAGAAGTTTTTCCAAAAACGTGGCGATTACGAACCAAAATTTCATTATCGCCAGTTAAAGATTAATCCTTTTGAATTTAGAGAGAAGCTTTATCACCTACCTTTGCATGATGTTGAATCTCCTGCGTTAAGGCAGTTATATTGTGAGGTAATTGACTCGATTGCATTAGATGTTGATCTTTTAACAAGTGTTGGCAAAGATGAGTTTTTTTATAATAGTTTGCGTATCTATGGTGAGCCGAGTAATCGTGATATTGCTAATGCCAACTTTTTACTGCATGCACCTGATATTACTAAACCATGTAAGTCAAGTTATGAAGGTGATGAGATTATCAATGCCTTTGAAGAAGTCATTCAGAGTTATCAAATTGATTTCAAAATCAAG
The DNA here is from genome assembly GCA_020629575.1 of Caedibacter sp. Classification (GTDB taxonomy): domain Bacteria; phylum Pseudomonadota; class Gammaproteobacteria; order Francisellales; family Francisellaceae; genus Caedibacter. Next base: position 4,579 of record JAHDDB010000153.1, read on the forward strand.
CTTTCCGATCAGATTATCGCCAAAGCAATGGTTGATAATGGCAAAAAAGAAGTTGTGATTAATAAAAATGCTAAATTCAATCATAAAGAGCTACAAGCGTTAATTCATCATGAGGTTGGCGTGCATGCATTAACAACCATTAATGCTGAAGCTCAACCTTTGTCATTATTGCGTTTAGGCTTGCCAAATAACATGCATACACAAGAAGGATTGGCGATCTTTAGTGAGTATTTATCTGGAAACCTCACGATTAGGGCGCATTCCAAATTTGTGGGTAATTATGAAGCCAACAGTAACCCACCCTTAA
>JAHDDB010000154.1 GCA_020629575.1 Caedibacter sp.
GCGGTGGCTTTACCAATATTCCAATGCGTGATCAAAATAATCAAGTTGTGTTACCAACCAATAATACACAATTAGTCGTATGGACAAGCGCGCTTGTAGCACCCACAGCAGCAGATGATACTTTAACACTGCATTGCTATAATAATTGTCCTGTGTGGAATAATGGCTTAACTCAATGGGAAACCAAGTATCCAGCGTGGGATAGCTCAGGGTCTCCTAATCTCTACTTAACCTATACGATTAATAAAAACATTCTTGCGACTAATAATGCCTATGCATTATTAGATCCAAATGGCGTGCCTGTAACCTCAACAACTGATAATTTATGGGTTGGTGAGATGGTAGCAAATACAGTTAATGTCGGTACGAATATTGATAATTTATACAATGGCACCATTACTCAAAAGTATACTTGGCAAAGTGGTCCGCAACCTTGGAATAAGTTCTATACTTTTAAAGCAACCAGTGACAATAGTATCAGTAGTTTTGAGCCACCGATTAGCTTAACCTACAATGATGGTCAGGGTAGTCGTTTTATCGAGTACGAATCTTTTGGACAGTTAAACGGTATTCCAGGTAAATGTTATAGTCGTTTAGATAACACCTTACAATCTCAATGTAATGGTAATGATCAGATTTGGGTGCCTGATTATAATGTGCCAACAGGGGCTGAACTTACGCAAACAGCAAATGCCAATGTTAGCTATTTTGTCAAGCAGTTGGGTATTGCGCAAAACTTACTTCCCCTTGCCGCAGGAGCAGCAAGAGATGCGTGTATCAGTGATCTACAAACATTAATTACCCAAGCCGGCACCGATAGCAATGTCACCTTGCCAACATTGAGTGATTGGGTTGATCCAAATATTGGTACGATGCCAAACGTTGGTGATATTCCAAAAGTAATTGCAGGGGTTACGCAACCGCAAACATAGTTATACCGCACGCAAACCATTTTACAGAATTTCTATCATTGAATTTCCTGTGCTTCCGAATGATTTGGTATTGCTAATAGTCCTAGCTATTACCTGCAACCCAATCATTCGGAAGCGTCAAAAACTTCTTCGACATTAAATACCATAAAATGATTTACGAACGGTATTATTCCGCTTTAAGTGATCGGGTTAATAATGCATGAGCTGTTGTGCGCATATCTTGATTTTCGTGGAGAATGCTATAAACCGCTTCAACGATTGGCATTGACACATTGTGTTTCTGTGCCAACTTATAGACAGCATTTGCTGAAGAAATGCCTTCAACCACTTGTTTGACTTCGTTGCAAGCCTCATCAATCGTTTTGCCTTGACCAACAAGTACGCCAAAACGGCGATTTCGTGATTGATTGTCAGTACAGGTTAATAACAGATCACCAAGCCCGCTTAAGCCATAAAAGGTCTCAAGTTTTCCTCCTAAGGTTAGGCCTAACTGGGTTAGTTCATTAAGTCCACGCGTAATTAAGCCCGCACGCGCGTTAGCGCCAAAACCAAGACCGTCTGAGATACCACAAGCAATGGCAAGTGCGTTTTTAACAGCGCCGCCGATTTCAGCCCCAGTGACATCTGTCGAGGTATAACAGCGAAAATTATCGCTATTAAAAAGCAGTTGAATATGTTTGGCATAATCATTGTTCTTCGAAGCAGCCAAAATAGCAGTAGGTAAGCCTTTGGCAACTTCTTTGGCAAAGCTAGGTCCTGTGATTAAACCAAAAGGATTGTCTTTTAGGATAGCTTCAGCCATTTGGTCTAATAGTTGATAACTATGATGGCAAAAACCTTTTGTTGCTGAAATCACGCCTTGTGTGCTTTTTAAATGTGGTTTAACTGCTTCGAGTGTTTTGACAAAACCAATACTTGGTGTTGCCATTAAGATGTCATCACATTGATGGATAACACTCTGCCAATCATTGATGGCAATTAAATTTGTTGGAAAAACAACATCAGGCAAGTAGCTGTGATTATGTTTATCACGAATCATTTGTGTATTATGTGTGTCTTTCCATGAGTGGATATAAACCATGTGTCCAACGCGTGCTAGTTGTAACGCAAGCGCTGTGCCCCACGAACCGGCACCCATGACAAGCATTGTATTATTCATAAAAATAGTAACTCCAGTTGTTTATGCTGATGGTTTGATGCCAAGCAAGCGATCACTTTCTTGATAGGCTTTATCAGCAAATACGCCCATCCATTCTTTCACATCATTAAATTGCTCACTAAATTCAAGTTTGCCATTGGTTGATTTTAATTGTTCGACTTGTTTTAAAATCAATTGGGCATAATCATGAATGCTGTTTAAGCGCTCATGGTCAGAGGCAATAATATTGGCATATAAGTCGGCATCCTGACTAAATAGGCGTCCAATAATGTTAAGCTCCATTTTGTAAACAGGGCTTGAAATTGCCATTAATTCTTCCAAGTGGATATTATGTTGTTTTAAGAATATTCCCATGCAAAATACGGAGAAATGTTCAATGCCTTGGATAAATGTCATTGCTTGGTCATGAGCGCTTGCGGTCATTTTTTTAAGGGTAAACCCTAAGGTGATCAGATCGCTGATAAACCATTGATAATGTTTAGCGTCGCGCCCATCGCAGTAAACAATAACCTGTTTATTGCTGTTGGTGACGGTTGGTCCAAAAATCGGGTGAAGTCCAACAACAGCACCACGATGTGTGCTGAGCATTTTGGTTATTGGTGCTGATTTGATGCTGGTTAAGTCCGCAAGTATGGTATCAGAGCTAATATAACGAGACGCTCTTGTAATGATCTCATCAGTAAGCGCAATCGGTGTGCTGATAATCACCATATCTTGACTCTTAAGAAGTGTTTGCGCTTCTTGCCAATCGTCTTCACCAAAAAGGGTTATCTCATAATACGCAAGTTGTTTAAGAAAAAAAGCTAGGCATTGCCCCATAGCGCCATGACCACCAATAATGCAAATACGACGCATTGGCGCTTTTGTTATTTCCTTTATTTCTTTCATTTCTGTCATGATTTTATACCTTTAGCCATAATGTAATGGGTCCATCATTGGTAAGTGATACTTGCATATTGGCGCCGAATTTCCCTTGTTGAATGCGTGCATATTTCTGCGTGATGTCAGCATAAAACTCAGCAAATTTTGCTTTGGCAATCTGTGGTGGGCATGCTCCAGAAAAGCTCGGGCGTAAGCCGCGATCAGTATTAGCAGCCAATGTGAATTGCGGCACAAGTAACAACGCACCATTGATATCAATGAGGCTCTTGTTAAGCTTGCCATGATCATCTTCAAAAATGCGTTGATTTAAAAGCTTGTGTGCCATCTTGTCATATTCTTTTTGTCCATCTTTCTCTTCGATACAGATAAGTGCCATAATACCTTGGGCAATATGAGCAATTTGATTATTGTCGACGGTAACAGAAGCGTGAGTAACACGCTGTATAAGGCTTAGCATATTGCTCTGTATATTCAATTTCAAAGTGCCATTAGCATATACCACCCACAAACCATTTTACAGTCTTTCTGCATTGTAATTTGTGAGGGTGCAGAGATTTTATGATGGGTAATGTAATTATGCTTACGTACCAAGAAGATAAGCTAGCACAAAGAGGCGTGCTAATGAGTGATGGCTTAATGAAATTAAATTAATCCTGCTTCTTTGACAATATCGCGCTCATGACGAAGCTCATCAAGTGTATTATTAAAAGCTTTTTGACCAAATGCATCCTGTGTAATGCCTTCGACAACTGTGATCTCACCATTTTTAACCACACAAGGCATAGCAAAGATAAGTCCCTTATCAACACCGTACTCACCATTAGATACTTTTGCGATTGAGACTGTTTCACCGGCTGGCGTGTCAAAAATAATCCCTCTAACGCTAGTGATAACAGCATTTGCTGCAGAGGCGGCAGAAGATGCGCCACGCGCTTTAATCACAGCAGCGCCACGTTGCTGAACCATTGGAATAAAGTCTTCTTCTAACCACTTGCGATCAGTAATGACATCAGTTGCAGGCTTGCCAACAATCTCAGCATGGGCAAAGTCAGGGAATTGTGTTGCTGAGTGGTTACCCCAAATGGTCATTTTCTTGACTTCAGTAACATCAACACCGGCTTTAATAGCAAGCTGCTTACGCGCGCGGTTCTCATCAAGTGAAATCATGGCGAAAAAGCGATCATTAGGGACATTGGCGGCATTCATCATGGTGATTAATGCATTCGTATTACAAGGATTGCCAACGGCTAAAACGCGAACATCTTTAGCGGCATGCTTGCTGATAGCTTCACCCATTGGTTTGAAGATTTTACCGTTAACACCTAATAAATCAGAGCGCTCCATACCTGCTTTGCGAGGAACTGCACCAATCATTAATACCCAGTTAGCGTCTTTAACGGCTTCATTAACATCTGCCGTGCAAGTAACACTTTTTAATAATGGGAATGCGCAGTCATCAAGTTCCATTTTAACACCTTGTAGTGTAGGCAATGTTTGCTCTAATTCCAATAGGTTAAGATGTACATCAACATCTTTACCAAACATTTCACCTGAAGCGATTCTGAAGATGACAGCATAACCAATATTGCCAGCTGCCCCTGTTACGGTAACGCGTACACTTTTATTTGAACCATTTGACATGAATTATTTCTCCTTATGATTTAGCAAGTAGATCTCGTCGTATTTTCACCCGCAAGATAATAACAATTTTGCCTGCGAACGAATAGAGGCACTAGCATTATTTGTGGTATAAATTAAATTTATTTACTCTCACTACTTTGTTTGTAAAATTCATACACGCGAACGCCAGTTGTCCATAATACTAAAAGTGTGAAAACAATACCGATGATCAGAGCAAATTGGTTAAAGATAATCATCGCGATAAAAAAGATAAAAGCCTCGGCACGCT
>JAHDDB010000155.1 GCA_020629575.1 Caedibacter sp.
GATGATGAGTCAACAACCATCACGTTTTGCCCACCTGTTTCAGCAACAAATGGTACAATTGCACCCTCTTTGGCTGATAGCGTTTGCTGAATGATTTTGGCCACTTCAGTGGATCCTGTAAAGATCACACCCGCAACACGTGGATCTTGCGTTAAGGTACTACCGACTTCTTCACCTGTACCTGGCACAAATTGTAATACCTCTTCAGGAATACCTGCTTGATGCAGCAATTTAATCGCTTCATAGGCAATAATAGGTGTTTGCTCAGCAGGTTTAGCAACCACTGTATTTCCAGCAGCTAAGGCGGCTGTTACCTCACCTAAGAAAATGGCCAATGGAAAGTTCCACGGACTGATACATACTACAGCACCGCGACCATGTAAGCTAATTTGATTAAGCTCACCTGTAGGGCCAGGCAACGTTTTAGGTGCTGAGAATTCAGCACGCGCTTGTGCGGCATAATAACGACAAAAATCAACCGCTTCACGAATCTCATTAACCGCATTTGCCAAGGTTTTACCTGCTTCACGTACCGCAATTGCCATAAATTTTGGCATATTTTCTTCTAATAAATCCGCACACTTATCCAAAGCGTCAGCACGTTTTTCAGCTTCAATCAGACTCCAAGCGTCAAATGCATTATGTGCAACTTCCATTGCTTTTTCAGCCATTGCCTTATCGGCATGATAAACTTTGCCAAATATTTGATTATTTGCTGGGTTAAAAATATTTTCCGCAGTAAGCTTTGAAGTATCAACACCTTTTATTAACGGCTTAGCAATATAATCATCACGATCAAATTGACTCATTTGTAATGCCAATTTTTCTAATGTGCGTGTGTCATTTAAGTTATAACTTTTTGAATTCATTCTTTCTTCTCCAAACATATTCACAGGTAACGCAATTTGCGGATGCGCCTTAAAGCCTAGACGCTTTGCTTTTTCAACAGGGTCTTCAACCAAACTTTCAATCGGTGTCTGCTCATCGACGATACGATGGACAAACGATGAGTTGGCACCATTCTCCAATAATCGTCTAACCAAGTAAGGTAGCAGATGTTTATACGTCCCCACTGGCGCGTAAATACGACATGGGATATTATAATTACCCTCACCAACAACGTGATCATATAGTGCATCACCCATGCCATGTAAACACTGGAACTCATAATCACGATAATCTCCTGCTAATTGCATAACCAGTGCTGTTGTATAGGCATTATGCGTTGCAAACTGTGGGTAAATATGTTTGCTATTGGCAAAGAGTTTTTTAATACAAGCCTGATACGAGACATCGGTATAACATTTTTGCGTAAATACAGGATAACCCTCGAGTCCCTCAACTTGCGCATGTTTAATCTCAGAATCCCAATAAGCTCCTTTGACTAAACGAATCATAAAACGATGTCCTGTGCGCTCAGCCAAGTCAATCAAATAATCAAGTACAAAGCTAGCACGTTTTTGATACGCTTGAACAACAATACCAATACCTTCAAAACCTTGCAAAGATGTCTCATGCGCTAAACGACTCACCAATTCAAGAGACAACTCTAAGCGCTCAGTTTCTTCAGCATCGATATTTAAACCAATATTATAACTTTGTGCTAACTCAACTAATTTTAACAATTTAGGATACATCTCAGCATGCACACGATCTGCTTGTGACACTTCATAACGTGGATGCAAGGCAGATAATTTAACTGAAATCCCAGGGTTTGTGCGCACACTGTTTTTGGTAGCTGAAAATCCAATGGCATCAATCGCCTGACGATATTCATTATAGTAATATTCAGCATCGGCTTTCGTCGTTGCCGCCTCACCTAACATATCATACGAATAGGTAAAGCCCATCGCTTCTTTTTCTTGGGCGCGCTTTAGCGCTTTATCAATCGTTTCACCCATGACATATTGCTGACCAAGAACTTTCATTGCATGCATTACCGCACGACGCACAACCGGACGTGAGCGCTTATCTAAGAAACCTTTTAGTACGCCTTTGAACTTATTCTGATATTGATCTGGCTTTAATATTTTACCGGTTAACATCAAACACCACGTCGCGGCATTCACAAATAGATACTCACTATCGCCAACATGCTCATGCCAATTAGCACTCGTTAGTTTATCTTTAATGAGCTTATCTGCCGTGTGCTTATCTGGAACACGCAATAAGGCTTCTGCCAAACACATCAGTACAATCCCTTCATCACTTGAAAGATCATACTTTGTCATAAAAGCATCTAATCCGCTCTTACTCAAACGTGTTTCACGTACACTTGCTACCAAACCACTGGCAATATCCTGCACAGATAAACGCTCTTTATCTGTGAGTGCCGCTTGCTTGGCAAGCTTCTCTACAATCATCTGCTCATCACACAGCCAGTGCTTTGATACCTCTTGCATCAAGCTGGATTGATCAAATTTATTATTTCTATCTAAAATCATCGTTAATTCCTGAGAAGACAAATTTATATTACTTGCTTGCTGTTGAGCTGTTTGTTTTTTAACGGTTAAAATCTTATCAACCATCACTTGATGTGCTTCATCTGCTGGTTTTGATTTAATAAACCAGTTAAAAAGATCCTGATCCTCACATTTAAGCAATGCATGAAATGCCTCTTTTTCAGCTTGAGCTGCTGCCAAATAAGCAAACTCAATATATGGCGAAAGAATAAGGTCTAATTCGAGCATACCCCTTCTTGCCGCCCAGCGTAGGCGCGACAAAACCTCTTGATCTGTCGCATTCTCATTTTCGTTTTCAACAATCATCGTTCACCCCTTAGCCACGACATAAAGACTCTCGGCATGGTAGCATAAAAAATAAAAAAAACGTAAAGAAAACTAGCGATTCAAAATGCTTGTAATTTTTATCAAACTTTGACACTGTCCATTTATCAAAGCCATGCTATTATTGTTATAGAATTTGCTAAGCCTCATCTAAGGATAGAAGGAAATAAATGAGTATATTTAATCTTATTGAATTACATACCTTTTTAATTATATGTGAAATTTTAATTTTAATCGTTGTCGTGCGCATGGTTGCGGAGAAACAAAAACCAACCAGCATGATGGCATGGCTTCTTGCCATTATCTTAATACCCTATGTTGCCGTGCCTTTTTATTTTATTTTTGGCATTCGCAAACGTAAGCGCAAACGCCACAAACATGAATTTAATTTACGTAAAATTGATCATGTCGACACTTATAATCCACACCCCATTCGTACAGTATTGATCAATCAGGATATCCCAGCACCTACCAGCAACAATCACTTTGAGCTTTATCTTGATGGCATTCATGCCTATGAGGCACTTATTAATCAAATTCATAAAGCCAAAACAAGTATCTATATCAGCACTTATGTCTTTCAAAATGATCACGTAACCTTAAGACTTCTTGCGGCATTGACTGAAAAAGCTAAGCAAGGTGTTACCGTGAAACTCTTAATCGACTCTCTAGGCTCTTATCGGGTATACTTCAATCAGCGTATTTTTAAACGTTTGCGTAAAGCGGGGGGCAAAGTGTGTTTCTTCATGCCAATTATTCAAATGCCTTTTCGTAATTATATCAACTTTAGAAACCATCGAAAAATCTATCTATTTGATAATTATACTGTGCTCACTGGAGGGATGAATTTAGGAGATGAGTACATGGGACCCACTCTTTGCAATAAGCGCTGGGATGACATCTTGTTTAAAATACAAGGGCATGCAGTTTGCCACTTTCATAACATCTTTGCTTCCGACTGGGAGTATTCAGCAAAAGAACATCTTGATCCAATGAAAGAGGTTTGCTTGAAAAAAGACTATGGACAAAACTTAATTCAAGTGGCTCCTTCAGGGCCTGATATCCCTAATGATGCTTTATATGATTCACTTATTGCCGGCATTTATGCCGCACAAACACGGATCTGGATTGTGACCCCTTATTTTGTACCCTCTGATTCGTTGCTTGAAGCATTACAAATTGCTTATCATCGCGGCGTTGATGTCAAACTTATCACACCCAAAGTATCTAACCATTTAATTGCCGATTTAGCGCGTAGTAACTTTATGCGTCAACTTGCTAAAACCGGTATTGAAATCGCTCTATTTGACAAGAAAATGATTCATGCAAAAGCCGTTTTATTTGATGATAAAGCAGTTATGCTTGGTTCCGTAAATCTCGATAATAGAAGCTTATTTTTAAATTATGAAGTCGTGACCTATGCTTATGAAGCGCCCATTATCAAACAAATTGATCAATGGATGAGTGAGTTTTTAAAAGATGCTGACAAGACATTGCCAGCACCATCAAAAGCACGTAAGTTAGGGGAAAGTATGGTTAAAGTTTTATCCCCTTTATTATAATTATGTTTAAACCACCACAAATTACCCTAAGCTGTGAAAATCAGGTTAAATCTCCCTTCACGCCTGATTTTTTTAGTATCTTGAGCTGGAATATCTATAAAATTAATCATAAGGATCCCTTTGAGTTCCAACACTTTATCAAAAGCTTACAACAAGCATATAATCTTCACTTTTATTGCTTACAAGAGGCAAAACACACTGATAGCACGAGTTTCCCATTAGATGGATTTTGTCTACATTTTGCACCCAACTTACAGCTTAAATCACACGCCTATGGTGTGATGACGGCAAGCAGTGTTATGAGCCATAAAGCACAGCAAATCTTATCTAAAAAAACAGAAGTTCTCTTTAAAACACACAAGTCAAGCCTTGCCAATCACTATGTTTTTGCTGACAACACGCCACTGATCATCATTAATGTACATGCGATTAATTTTAATAATTCACGTATTTATGCAGAAGAAATTCTGCAATTGCATGACTATCTTGCCGAGTATCAAG
>JAHDDB010000156.1 GCA_020629575.1 Caedibacter sp.
ATGCCTTATTTAAAAATTTCAGCGAGAGTATATCCTTATGCGTCAGAGCTGGCTGTATTGTCATCAATCAATTGAAGAACTTTAGCAACTGGTAAATGATTGACCTTGGCGATATATGGCGCTTGATATTTTGCTGCCATCAGTGAAATATCTGGATCTAAGCCACTACCTGAAGCAAACACCAAATCAGCAGGGATTTTGTTAGTCCCGTATTTTTGCTGCAAACCCTCGATTCGAGCCTGTACACCTTTAACTAAATTTACATTATTAAGCGCCATACTCGTGCCACCTGAGGCAAGCCCATCATAGTTATTTGCCGATGGTCGAGATTGAAATAAATTATCGGCAAAATTTTGTCCAATCAGGCTTGAGCCAACAACCTGCCCATCGTATTTAACCAACGAGCCTTGTGCCTGATCTTTGGCAACGACAAAACCAATACCCGCCATCAATAAGGGATAAAAAACACCTAAGATAATCGTGAAAAAAAGCATTGCTATCAACCCACGACGAATTTCATAAAACATCATTTCTCTCCTTACACTAAGCCAACAGCTGTAATGATCATGTCGATTAATTTAATGCCAACAAATGGTACTAAAATACCCCCTAAACCGTATAACAACAGATTACGCTGCAGCAGCTTATGCGCACTGACACTGACATTTTTAACACCAACCAGTGCCATCGGAATTAAAAATACAATAATCAATGCATTGAATATTACTGCTGATAAGATTGCACTCACCGGCGAATGTAAATGCATGATATTAAGCGCATTTAAGCTTGGGAAACTGACCACAAACAATGCTGGAATAATCGCAAAATACTTAGCCACGTCATTGGTGATACTAAAGGTTGTTAATGCCCCACGCGTCACCAGAATCTGCTTACCAATACGCACGATTTCAATCAGCTTTTTAGGATCTGAATCCAAATCGACCATATTGCCCGCCTCGCGTGCTGCCGTTGTGCCACTTGCCATGGCAACACCGACATCAGCTTGAGCTAAAGCAGGCGCATCATTAGTGCCATCGCCACACATTGCCACGGTTTTGCCTTCTTTTTGCACCTTTTTGATGTAGTCTAATTTGTCTTGCGGTGAGGCTTGCGCGATAAAATCCTCAACGCCTGCTTCAGCAGCAATTGCCGCTGCCGTTAAAGGATTATCACCCGTGATCATCACCGTTTTAATTCCCATTTTTCTTAGCTCATCAAACTTCTCTTTAATCGCGGGTTTAATCACATCTTTAAGATAAATCACCCCCAATAATTCATTATTTTGACAAACTGCTAATGGTGTACCTCCTTCTTCAGCAATACGCTCAACCATTAAAGTAAAACTGTGACTTACCGTATCTGGCGAGTGATTGCCCAGATGCTTAGTAATGGCACTCACGGCCCCTTTGCGGATATTAAGCGCGTTATAGTCAATCCCGCTCATGCGTGTATAGGCTGAGAAAGGGATCATCTGTGCGTGAACTAAATCAATACCCTCACGCTTAAAACCAAAGCGTTTTTCGGCAAGTTTGACAATCGATTTACCCTCTGGTGTTTCATCCGCTAATGAAGATAACCATGCAGCATAAGCTAGATCGCGCTCACTGACACCATTAATAACCAAAAACTCGGTGGCAAAGCGATTACCTAAGGTGATCGTACCAGTTTTATCCAACAGCAATACGTCGATATTGCCTGATGCCTCGACAGCACGACCAGAAAGTGCTACAACATTTGCTTTCATTAAACGATCCATGCCCGAGATACCAATGGCGGATAACAGTCCTGCAATCGTCGTTGGAATCAAGGTCACGAATAATGCAATCAATACGACAACAGATAGTGTTACATGACTAAATTGTGCCATACCATAAAGCGCGCAAACAGCCACGATAAAAATCAGCGTCAACCCTGATAATAAAATCGTTAAAGCAATTTCATTCGGCGTTTTCAAGCGTTTGGCATTCTCGACCAAAGCAATCATCTTATCCAAGAAGCTTTCACCGGGATTAGAGGTAACGCGCACTTTGATCTCATCAGAAGTCACCTTGGTGCCTGCTGTGACTGCTGAGCTATCAGAGCCTGCTTCTCTAACCACTGGTTGTGATTCCCCAGTAATTGCAGACTCATCAATCGTTGCAATGCCCTCGATCACCTCCCCATCTGCCGGCATGAAATCACCGGTTTGCACTAAGACAATATCCCCTGCGCGTAATAACTCAGCAGCAAGTACTTCCAGCTCACCACTTTCATTATAACGCTTGGCACTTAACTGTGACTTTGTGGCGCGTAAACTATCAGCTTGCGCCTTGCCTTTGCCCTCGGCAATGCTCTCAGCAAAGTTAGCAAATAAAAGGGTTATCCATAACCATAAAGTGATTTGTAATGTAAAGCCAATCTCTTTGCTGCTAACGAATGCTTGTATGAGATAGAGCGAACATAAGATTGTAACGATATAAACACAAAACATCACTGGATTGCAATACATCTCTTTTGGATTACACTTTATAAATGCCGCTTTAATCGCCGGCGTGATCAATGCTTTTGAAAAGATTGATCTATTTTGATGTGCCATTTTCATAAACTCCAAACTATAAAAGATATCAATGATCTAAAAGATTAAAAAAATTAAAACGTGACGTAATCAAGAATCGGTCCCAGTGATAATGCTGGGAAAATCGTGAGACCGCCGACGATTAAAATGGTAAATAATACTAATACACCAAATAAAATACTTGTTGTTGAGAGTAAGCTATAACCGGCTTGACCCGTGGCACGTTTTGTTGCAACTAAACTGCCTGAAAGCATAACTACCGCAGCAATCGTAACAAACCGCCCTAATAACATAGCCACACCAAGAGTGACATTTAAAAACAGTGTATTGGCATTTAAACCTGTAAGCGCGCTACCATTATTGTTAGCGGCCGAAGTGTAAGCATATAAAATCTCACTAAACCCGTGTGCACCTGTATTGGTAAGACTTGCATAAGTACTTGGTAACACGGCAGCAATCGCGGTAAATATAAGCACACAACAAGGAGAAATAAGCACACCAAGCATCACCCATTTCATTTGCGTGCCTTCAATACGTTTACCTAATATACTTGGAATTCTTCCCACCATGAGTGAGGCAATAAAAACACTTAACAACATAAACAGTAAAAAGCTATACATCCCCGTGCCCGCGCCGCCGATAATAATCTCACCCAGCGCCATATTGACCAATGCCGCTGCTCCACCAATTGGTGTGTAGCTATCAAGCATGCTATTGACACCACCATCTGAAGCTGATGTTGACACCGTGTTATAAAGCGTGGATTGGAAAATACCAAAACGCACCTCTTTACCTTCAAGATTAGCCAAATGTCCAGATTGCCCATAGATATCGGCAATATGCGTGCTTTGTGGATTGGGCATGCCTTTTAATTCAGCATAGGTCATAATACTTAATGAGGTTATGAACAACACCCCCATTACTACCAAAATAAACCAGCCTTGCTTAGTGTTTCCTACCCACTTACCAAAAGTATAAGTTAGTGCTGCTCCAATGGAGAAGATACTTAAGACTTGAATAAAATTGGTTAATGCTGTTGGGTTTTCATAAGGATGTGCCGAGTTGGCATTAAAGAATCCACCGCCATTAGTACCTAATGATTTAATTGCTTCTTGTGATGCCACAGGACCCTGTGGGATAATTTGCTCGGCACCTGATAAAGTATGTGCATGCACATAATCCATGAAGTTTTGTGGCACTCCTTGCAATATATAAACAATAGTAATGACAATACAAAGCGGTAGTAAGATCCAAAATATCGCCTTACCTACATCTGACCAAAAATTACCGATCGTTGTTTCATTGTTTCTCGCAATGCCACGAAACAAAGCGATAGCCACTGATATGCCTACCGCTGCTGATACAAAGTTTTGTACAGCAAGTACTGCCATCTGTGATAAGTAACTCACCCCAGTTTCACCCGAGTAACTTTGCCAGTTGGTATTAGAAACAAAGCTAACTGCGATATTAAATGCCTGATGCCAGGTCATATTGTCAATATGCTGTGGATTTAAGGGCAAAAAAGCTTGCAACATCAGCAGACTAAATACAAACAAAAATGCAAATGCTGAAAACACGAATAGACTCAACAAATACTGTTTAGCGCTTTGCTCTTTATTAAGATTAGCGCCTATTAGCTTGCCATACCCACATTCAAGTGGTGAGGCAAACCAATCTAAAAACGTTCTTCGTCCATGATAAACATTATAAATATATGTTCCTAATGGCTTTGTAATAACTAACAAAACGCCAATAAAAATAACGAATAACCAAATGTTGTGATACATACTTTTACCTAAAATCGCTCTGGGAAAATTAAAACAATAATCATATAAATGGCTAATAAAGCCATTATCACCCCTGAAAATATTGTCATCTAAAACACCTCTCTTAATGTTGACAATAATCACTCAGGCTAAATTGTACGAGTGATGAGAATAAAAATTCGATAGGGCTTTTATTCGGAAATATAAAAAAAATATAAAACCTTACAACATCACACGAAACATATAAATAACATAAAACATGATAATGTATTTAATTTACACAAATATTTGACACTTGCATTTTATTGATTTACCTTAATGTTCACGCGAACATTCAAAGACAATCATGATAACCCAAAAAGAAATTGCTAAACTGATGTACCCCCTCAATTTGGGACAGTAAGTCCACCAGAATGAGGAGCAAAAAATGGCAA
>JAHDDB010000157.1 GCA_020629575.1 Caedibacter sp.
TACTTGCCGTGATATTTATTTTGGGTGTGGCATTTACGTTATTCCAAAGCTTAAAAATTACAGCGATTAGTGACTCCACAAGTCTTGAGAAACCATTGGCATTATTCTTTACCTCCTTTATTTTGTTGATCTTGATTTATACTTTGCCAAACTATCTTGCTAAAGCTGTTGGTAAGCCAGGTGGTAATATCTTCCAGAATATGTCATCCCCTGCAGCAGCAAATGTTGTGGTCAATCAACCAGCGCAATCTACTTCAGTGACTGTATCACCAGTGGGTGCTGCTTCTTCGATGCATGGTGTTGCTGGATCGAGTACAGCAATGGGTGGTTCAATCCAATCAGGTGCCACAGTTGTTACTGGCGGTGGCTCAGTAGGTGGTGGAAGTACGAATGTCAACGTCTCGACAACGGTGCAAGGAGGTGCTATGGCTGGTAAGAAACAAGATAAGGTTTCTGATGCCTCCAATGTTAATAAGAGTATTTCTGATAGTACCATTCGCAAAATAAAAGAAGATTGATAAAGCAGTGGCAAGGCTTTCATTTTTATATAAAACTCTTGCCGTTTTAGCGACACTTTATGCTTTATTGTGGTTATTAAGAGCCTTGCATATTGGTTTTATTCAGCAACTGACGCCAAGCATGCCTGAAGGTTGGTATTTTACTTATCCCGTATCAGACTATCATAAAGGTGACAATGTGGTGTTTATCCCTAATGAACAAACGGAAGATTATATTCTAGCAAGAGAATGGTTGCCTAAGGACATTCCGCTTTTAAAGAAAATAGTGGGCGTTCCAGGAGATTTCTTATGCACAAAAACGCAGAATGTCTATATTAATGAACAGTGGATTGGCAAAATCTATCAAACGGACGGTAAATGAAATGCTTTACCAATATTTAGTTTTTGTGGAAAAATACCTAAAGATAATTACTTTATGCAAGGTGTTGCAAATCCTCATTCATTCGATAGTCGTTACTATGGATTGGTTGATAAGTCACAGATTATGAGTAAGGCAGTAAAATTATGATACAAAGAGCACTGATTGAAGAGCGGCAGTTAAATATGTTAAAAACTGCCTTTGGCAAAGAGGTAATGGACTACCTTTATGATGAAAAAATCATTGAGATTATGCTAAATCCTGATGGGCGTTTACACTATGAGCGTATCGGTGAAGGTAAAGTGGCAACAGATATTTATATTCCGGCAGAGCAAAGTGAAAATATTGTCAAGCTTGTTGCATCGTTTAAAAACCATGTTGCAAATGATGAACACCCTGAGGTCTCAGCAGAGCTTCCCTTTCAGGGAGCGCGTTTCCAGGGTTGGTTACCTCCGGTAGTTAATCGTGCGTGTTTTTCAATTAGAAGACGCGCCATTGCGATTTTTACTTTAGATCAATATGTCGAGCAAGGCGCTTTAACACACGAGCAAGCAGAAGGCTTAAGGCGTGCTGTTCTTGAACGCAAAAATATTGTTGTTGTTGGCGGCACAGGCTCTGGTAAAACAACTTTTTGTAATGCGTTATTAGCAGAGCTGCAAGGCAGTCAAGATCGTATTTTAGTGATTGAGGATTTACCTGAGCTTCAAGTGGAAGTTGATGATTTGGTGACGATGACAACAACAACATCAGTAACGATGCGTGATTTGGTCAAGGGATCATTAAGAATGCGTCCTGATCGCATCGTGATTGGTGAGGTAAGAGACGGTTCAGCGCTTGATTTGTTGAAAGCCTGGAATACAGGGCATCCTGGCGGGGTGTGTACGATTCACGCCAATAGCGTTGAGTCAGCGCCATATCGTTTTGAAGACTTGATTCAAGAAGCCGTCGTTACTGTGCCTAGAACGCTTATTTTGCAAGCAATTGATCTGATTGTATTTATTTCACGAGATAAAGCAGGTAAGCGTAAAATTACAGATTTGGTCGAGTTATCAGGCTATGAAAATGGTAAATACCTCTTAAAACCCTACAAAATATAGTATTGACGCTGTTTTTTGCTTTAAGCTTGGCTATACTGTCAGAAGTTGAAGTTAAAAGGACGAATGAGCATGCCGCTTTCTTATATGATGACACGCTTCAAAAGCAAAGGATTGGTCGCTATTGATTGGTCAGATTATTTCCTGCGTATTGTTGTATTAAGAAAAAAAAATCAAGGCTATGAATTAGTCGCAGCTGATAGTGCTGAGCTTGAACACGGCATGATTGAAAATGGACAGATCATTGACTTTGCTGAAGTGGCCGAGCGCTTGTTAGGACTTTTAAAACGCAATAAGATTAAGCATAAACAGGCAGCCTTTGTCATCAATGGTACGAATGTTATCAGTAAGCGCTTGCGATTTGATGAAGGACTGACTGATGCGCAAATTCATGATGAAATCGTGATAGACTTTAATAAGCATGTTTCCTACCCTACAGAAGAAACTTTTTATGATTTTGAGGTGCAAAAAAAAGAAAGTGCTAATTCTAGCAAACAGCAAGTGTTGTTTATCGCAGCGCATAAAGATCAAATTGCACAATATGAACAGTTAGCCCACATATGCCGTTTACATCTTGAGGTTATCGATATTGATAACTATGTATTGCAGCGTTTTGTTGAGATCTTTTACCCTGAGGAAAAACAAGACTGCTGGGCATTGATTTGTTTGAACTTTAAACGTTTTAAATTGCACATTCTTGATGAAAATCAAATTTATCTTTCTGAGCAGAAAACCATTTCAGCAGGCTTAAGTGAAGCAGAGTACTTAAATGCCTTGAATGCTTGGTTAATGCGTAATATGCAGATGTTTGAAGTATCTAATCGTGGTAAAAAACCACAAAAAATTGTGTTATATGGTGATCGTGTTGAGATTGAAAATATCATTACTAGCTTTAAAGAAATGATGCAATTAGATGTGATGGTATTAGATCCATTTATACATTTAGCGAATTCACAAGTAGCGGCGGATATTGAACACAAGGCATCATATCTATTAACTATTGCTCTGGCAACTCGACCGGAGGTGAACTGATGCATAACTTTAATCTTTTACCATGGCGTGAAATGCGCCAAAAGAAGCATTTAAAATCTTTGGCGCTTGATTTTGGTTTTGTCATGCTTATTGGTGTGATCATTACGTTTATTTGGCTTGTTATTGCATCAGAGGGGCTGTCTAATCAATATGAGCGCAATGAATATTTACGCACACAAAATACTGATTTTTTAAAGAATAATGCTGAGTTGGTTAAGCTTGAAAAAGAGAAGCTAGAACTCATTCGCAAAATTGAGCTGTTAAATAATTTAGAGAAAGAAAGGCAAAAAGTGTTAGGTGTGTGGTTTGGATTATCACAAACGCTACCGGATACTGCTTATCTAATTAGTATTGAGAAAAACAAAGACGAGTTATTGCTAGAAGGGCGCGCTGAAAATAGTAAAGCAGTAGCACAATTTATGCGCGCCTTAGAAGACTCACCGGAGTTTGACCGACCTACTCTGGCGAATATCAGTTTGATTGGCAAGCCTGGTTTTGGCGCTGAAAATGCCTTTAAAATAAGTGTGAAACAGGAGGTGACAAAATGAAGAAAAAGCTCATTTTGTTGCTAGATAAGCTAAGCATGCAACCTTTGTGGTTGAAGTTGATTATGTCAACTGTTGTGCTTATTCTTGTTGTGCTATTAGGCTATTCAACCATTGTTAGTATGCGCTATCAAGAAAGAACAAATGCCTTTGCCCTGGAAGAGCAATATAAAAATGAGCTAATCAAGAATATTGCACGAAGTAAGTCTTTACCTATTTTGCAGCAACAAGTCGAGATCCTACATAATAAATTCAATACATCACTGCAAGCATTGCCAACCGATAGTGAATTACCACAATTAATTGAACAGTTATCGGATTTGGCATTTCAAAATGGTTTGCGCGTGAAAGTGCTAAACCCACAGCCTTTGGATTATAAAGATAATTATGCAGTGCTTCATATTCAACTGGCGTGTGACGGCACATTTGAACAGCTGACGAATTTTGTTAATAAGCTTGAAACATTACCGCGAATTATTTTGATTGAGAGTTATCGCATTGTTCCTTATAACACGGTGAGTGAAAATGGCATTCTGCAGATGAATATGAATCTACAAACCTTTAGCCTGAAGTCAAAGCTGGGCAAGGAGGGTGTGTAGATGTTTAGCCGTATTATATTGGCTGTTATTGCGTTTGGCTCATCAGGTTTGGTCTTCGCAACACCAAAAGATCTTGTGCTTTTTGTTAAGGAGGCCAAGGTGCAAACCTTGGCTGATAAAATACAACCTTTGCCAGAGCTTAAAATGGTTAAAACCCAAGCCATGAATACAAAGGGAATGCGTAATCCATTTGACACGCCCGCAAAGCTTAAAGTAAAAGAGACCCCAACACAGATGATTGATGACAAACAACATGAACCTGATTTGGCGCGACAGAAGACTCCATTGGAAAAAATTCCGTTAGAAAATCTTAAATTTTCAGGTGTTATCGAGCAAAATGGACATTTTTGGGCTATTATAACCAATGTAAAAAATCAACATACAAATATCGTCCAAGTTGGTGATTATATTGGACGTGATTATGGACGCGTTGATAAAATTACGGCAAAGTATGTGGAGATTGATGAAAGGAAGAAAGGAAAAGAGGGGCAATGGCTCAAAGTAGATACCGTATTAAAATTAGATCAGGCGGAATAATATGTTATTAAAGGCAAGCGTCTTAAGA
>JAHDDB010000158.1 GCA_020629575.1 Caedibacter sp.
TCAAGGCATTGATATTAAAACATATTATCAACAAAAACGTGAACAAGAGCAGCAAAAAATTCAAGAACAACAAGAAATGCAAGCTTCCGAGCAAACTGAAAACTCCAATCAGGCAACTGATAGTGATGCTCAAACTAATGAGACAAAAACAAAATCATAACGTTTTATCCTGATCTTTTATCTTCTTATTCCAATACTTTAGCACGACTGATTTCAGGCAATCAAAGTTACGCACTTTTCCTATTTCAACACCCCGCCTCGCAAGCTTAAGCACCCCTCTTGCAAAGAGGGATCGCAGCCGTAGACTGACGGGGTGTTTATAAAATCATAGTTTTTTCTAAAATGCGTAACTCCAGTAGTTACAGGCATTTCCAACAATAATACTCAGCCTACTCTCCTTCACCCTCTGCTTGTACTCAATTGAACACTTGATCAATACATGATAAATTGTACATATGTTCTATTTATTATAGCTGTATCTTATGACTAATGATAATATTGCTGCAGGCAAGTCCAGTATTTTACTATTGAGCATTGTTAGCGTGTTGCTTGGCTGTAGCTATTTCATGGCATCAGACATGTATGTCCCAAGCCTACCCAACATGAGTCATGCGCTATCTACAAGCTCAAATATGGCACGCATGACAATTGCGGTATTTTTGATTGCTTTAGCCTTATCTCAACTTTTTTATGGCCCCGCCTCTGATAAGTTTGGTCGCAAAAGAATTATTTTTATTGGCGCTAGCATTTATTTAATTGGCAGTTTAATCTGTATGTTCTCTTGGAGTATTTATGTATTGATCATTGGTCGAGTTATTCAGGGAGTAGGAACAGGTGCTTTGTTATCATTATCTCGCGTGATTGTTCAAGACTCGGTAGATAAGGATAAATTTATTCATATTGTCGGTTGGTTAAGCCTCTTTTTTATGCTTGCTCCAGCAGGCGCACCAGTACTTGGAGGTGTGATTGAAACTTACTTTAATTGGCGTATCAGTTTTCTTGTCATGTTCATACTTGTTGTTATAACCACTTTAATCGTTGCTACACGCATGCAAGAAACTCACCCATCACACAAGAGAAACACTAATGCCTTAGTCCCTAAACAGTTATTCAAAAACTATCTTGAAATATTAAAACATGCACCTTTTGTAATATATACCTTTTGTATGGTTGCAGGATTTTCTGGCATTGTTGGTTTTTACACTGTTGGCCCCTTTATCCTCATTAACAAGTATGGCATGACTCCACAAAACTTTGGATTTCTATCCATTGCGATCATTGGTTGTGCTTTTATTGCTCGCTTATATATGTCAATCATCTCACTTAAGAAATTTGGCGCAATAAAAACACTCTTTCAAGGCTTATGTTTAATGGTGCTAGCAAGTACTACTTTACTTGTAAGTTCAACGTTAGGATTTGCAGACGAAAAAACATTGGTTATTTGCGTTATGCTTTATGCTATGGGTAGCAGCATCGTAGGACCAACTGTTGTTGGTGCTGCACTTTCCTTCTTTAGTCATAAAGCAGGTGCTGCTAATGCTGTTTATGGTTTTTTGCAGATGTTTGGGTTGTTTCTAGTAAGCTCAGTTGCCGCAATCATTCCTGCTGAAATTTTTGCTTATGCACTGATTATTTTTGTCATGTCATTTGCTGCTTTAATGTTTTTAAGCATTCTCACCTTTAAACAACACACCTCATCACTTCATAAAACAGTCTGTGCTTAATTCATAATTCTTAATACATAGACTTGACAATCAAAAGGACTTGACTGGATACTAGTGCGATATAAAAAATACATATACCATTACGTAATGCTGCCTATTCTTGACAAGTTTTCCACTGAACACGCCCACTGCAAAACGTTTACAAATGAGCTACTAACTTCAGGCTTTAAAGGTGATATACAGCATGATTATGCCACCCGCATCAGTAGCTCAATTGATAATAGTATTTATCAAGTCGTGCCCGAACTTGTCCTTTTTCCTAAAGAGCATGCTGATATTATCAAGATTTTCACCTTGGCAAATAGCAACGCCTTTCAAGAACTTAAGTTTAGCGCGCGTGGTGCTGGCACTGGCACCAATGGCCAATCGCTAACTTCTGGCATTATTATTGATACCAGTCGCTATATGAATAATATTTTAGAGATTAATCTAAAAGAAAATTATGTTTCAGTTGAGCCTGGTGTTGTCCTAGATCAACTCAATGAAGTGCTGGCGCCACACAAAGTGTTTTTTGCACCTAATTTATCACCAAGTAATCGCGCCACCATTGGTGGCATGGCAAGTACCGATGCCTGCGGTAAAGGCTCACGCATCTATGGACGCACCAGTGAACACTTATTAGAATTAGAATGCGTATTAAGTGATGGTGAGGGCGTATTATTTGAAACAATAGATGCCAATAATCTTGATACACTTATTGATGAGCATTCAAGACGCAACTCTCTATTGACTCAAATCTATCAATCAGTTGCAACTGAAGTGATTAACCAATATGACAAGATCACTGCCCAATTTCCAAAGCTTGATCGCTTCATGACAGGCTACAATCTTGCTAAGTGCTATGATCCACACGCACATAGTGTCAATCTTAATTATCTGATTTCAGGCGCTGAGGGCACGTTGGCATTTATTACTAAGCTTAAGTTAAAACTCACTGCTATCCCAAGCCACAAGGTTTTATTTGCCATTAGCTATAGTGATTTTGACTTGGCATTACGCGATGCTAAAAACCTATTGAACCTAAACCCTGCAGCAATTGAAACCATTGATGATAACATTTTGAAACTTGCCAAAGAAGATGAGATTTACCCGCAAATTCTTCCTATGCTAGAAGTGCATACCAATCACGCCATTGCTGCCATTAATCTGATTGAATTTATTGCCCATAGCGATGAGGGACTAAGTGCTAAAACTCAACAAGCAAAAGAACATCTGAACACGCAAGAACGTAGCTTTTATCTTGCGACTGGTAAAGATGAAATGGCTATATTATGGGAGCTTCGCAAAAAGGGAGTGGGCTTATTAGGTGCGATGAAAGGTGCCAAAAAGCCGATTCCATTTATGGAGGATACGGCTGTTCCACCGGAAAACCTTGCTGATTATATTGTTGAACTAAGAGCGCTTTTGGATAGTTATAATTTGCGTTATGGAATGTTTGGTCACGTTGATGTTGGCTGCTTGCATATGCGCCCTGCTTTGGATATGAATGACCCGAAAGATCAAGCGTTGGTTGTTAGATTAACCAAAGAAGTCAACGATCTTGTTAAAAAATACGGTGGCGTTTACTGGTCAGAGCATGGCAAGGGCTTTAGAAGTGAGTACGTCAAAGACTATTTTGGTGATGAGTTACACACTTCTTTGCAAAAAATCAAAAAAGCATTTGACCCGTACAATAGACTAAATCCAGGTAAAATCGTTGTGCCTTTTGCCAGCAATGACGAACTGGTCAAAGTCAACGGCCCCTTTCGCGGCAATGAAGACGCTAAGGTTGATAGTAACACCCAAAAGCTTTTCTCAGGCGCATTTGATTGCAATGGTAATGCCGCTTGCTTAAATTACCATCCTGATCAAGTGATGTGCCCATCGGCAAAAGTGTCACATAACTGGGTATATTCGCCCAAAGGACGTACCGCGCTTTTACGTGAATGGTTAAAGCAACTTGCTGAAAAAGGCTATCAACCCAATCCATTTTCTACTGATTCATCCACTAAAAAACAAAACGTCAATAAGAATGACTTCTCCTACGAAGTCTATCAATCACTTGATAAATGCTTAGGCTGCAAAGCATGTGCCACAGCTTGCCCAATCAAGGTTGATGTGCCGGCAATGAAACCGATGTTTTTAGCTGAATATCACAAGCGCTACAAGCGCCCTTTAAAGGATTATGCCATTAAATATGTCGAACAAACGGCTAAATGGCAAAGCTTAAACCCAACGTTTATAAACTCAGTACAGTCCGTACCCTTTATAAAGACATGGATAAACAATAAACTTAAGCTTGTTGACGCACCACTGCTGTCTAAAGAAACATTAAAAGCAGGGCTTAAAAAACGTAATGCCTCAAGCTTCAACATTGAAAAGTTAAAAGCACAACAAGCAATCAACCCACAACAAACAGTTTGTATCGTTCAAGATGCCTTTACTAGCTTTTACAATGCTGAGGTTATCTTGGCAGTATATGATTTATTAACTAAGCTTGGATTTTCTGTCTTTGTGCTGCCGTTTTATGAAAATGGTAAAGCTGCACACGTTAAAGGGTTCTTGACTTACTTCCACAAAAAGGCTGCACGCGCTACTGCCTTTTATAATCAAATTGCTCGTTTAAATGTCCCACTGATTGGCATTGATCCGAGCATGACCCTGGTTTATCGTGATGAATATCGTATGGTGTTAAAAGACCAAGTACAATTTAAAGTTGAGCTATTACAAGAATGGCTTGTCAAACAACTGCCAACTATTAATATTACAACCAAAGAGCACACGACAACACTATCTTTACTAGCCCATTGCTCAGAACGCGCGCTTGCTGCAGTATCAATGCTTCACTGGCAGAAAATTTTTAAAGCGTTTGGTGCCAAGCTTATAATTGAAAAGGTTGGTTGTTGTGGTATGGCTGGTACTTTTGGACATGAAAAAGATAATCTTACATTATCCAAAGAGATTTATGCTTCAAGCTGGCAAAAGAAAATAGAATTGGGGAA
>JAHDDB010000159.1 GCA_020629575.1 Caedibacter sp.
TTTTTTGGTACCACTATCGCTACGTGTATTCTAGTCATCAAAAAGAACAAGTCAGATAGTAAAGTGTTATTTATTGATGCAAGTAAAGAGTTTGTGCGTGGCTCCGCAAAAAACAAACTCAATGACAGTCACATGCAGAAAATCTTAGATGTCTATGCCAAGCGTGACAGTATTGAGCATTTTTCAAGGTTAGTTGAGCATAAAGAGATTGAAGAAAAGGACTACAACATCAGCGTTGGCAGTTACGTTGCGCCAAAAGATGAACGTGAGGTTATCGATATTAAAGTGCTAAATGCCGACATTGAAAAAATCGTGTCTCGTCAAAGTGAATTACGGACACAGATTGATGCGATTGTCGCTGATCTTGAAAGGGGTGCGTGATGAGTAAGATTGATGAGTTGATTAAAGCATATTGTCCGAATGGGGTTGAATTTAAAAAATTAATCGATGTGGTTAAAACGATTACCACTGGTAAGCTGAATGCAAATTCTATGGTTGAAAATGGTATGTATCCATTTTTCACCTGCGATGCCACTCCTTTTAAAATAGATACTTATACGTTTAATACCGAAGCTATAATTATTTCTGGCAATGGTAGCCAAGTAGGTCATATCAATTATTACAAAGGTAAATTTAATGCATACCAAAGAACTTACGTTATCAGCGAGTGTCAGAACAACCTAACCATTCACTACCTTTTTTATTACTTGAAAACATATTTAAGAGATTACATCATACTGCACTCAAGAAAGGGCTCCGTTCCTTATATAACAATGCCAATGCTTCAAAATTTCATCATCCCCATCCCACCCCTACCAATCCAACAAGAAATCGTCAAAATCCTAGACGCATTCACTGAACTTGAGGCTGAACTTGAGGCTGAACTTGAGGCTAGAAAAAAACAGTATCAGTATTATCGGGATGAGTTGTTGAGGTTTGATGGTACAGCGGTTGAGTGGAAAACTTTAGATAAAATTTCAAATAACTTAGATTCAAAAAGGAAACCAGTCACTAAAACGGAAAGATCATCAGGTAACATACCTTACTATGGAGCATCTGGTATTGTTGACCATGTTAGAGAATATATATTCGATGGTGATTATCTCCTTGTTTCTGAAGATGGAGCAAACCTGCGAGCTAGAGTAACACCTATAGCATTCTCTATTTCAGGGAAAGCATGGGTCAATAATCATGTGCATGTTTTAGAGTTTAATTCTTACGTAGAGCAGAGGTTTGTCGAAATTTATTTAAACTCTATTGATCTATCAGAGTTTATTAGTGGAGCAGCCCAACCAAAATTAAATCAAGCAAACTTGAATAAAATTCCAATTCCTAGCCCTACGTTAAAAGAACAAACCTACATAGTCTCCATCCTCGACAAATTCGATGCCTTAGTTAATGACCTATCCAGTGGCTTACCTGCTGAAATCAAAGCACGTAGGCAGCAATATGAATACTATCGCAACAAACTGCTGAGCTTTAAGGAATTAGAAGCATGACGAGCTATAACACCATTGCTGAAAACCCAAACAGCACCGTTGTTGCCGAGTACATACCTGTTAAGCAAAACGCTACCCATTACCAAGGCGAGGATGAGTTAGAGCGTGAGTTTATTTGCCTATTGCAAGGCAATGGCTATGAGTATCTTAACATTACACAAAACGATGACCTTTTGCAAAACTTGCGATCTCAGCTTGCAAAGCTCAACGATATAACCTTTTCAGATAATGAATGGCAGCAAATGCTCAACAAGTATCTGGCAAATAAAAATGAGGGTATTGAAGAAAAAACCAATAAGGTGCAGGAAGATTATATTTATAGCCTTAAACGTGATGATGGTTCCACTAAAAACGTGCGGATTATCGATAAGGATAATATTCATAATAACAGCGTCCAAGTGATCAATCAGTATGAAGTTGAGGGTGCGTATAAAAACCGCTATGACGTAACAGTTTTAATCAATGGCTTACCAATGGTACACATTGAGCTAAAACGTCGTGGTGTCGCAATTAGAGAAGCTTTTAACCAGATCAATCGTTATCAGCGTGATAGCTTTTGGGCAGATAGCGGCTTGTTTGAGTATATTCAGCTATTTGTTATTTCTAATGGTACTGATAGTAAATACTATTCTAATACAACTCGCCTTGCACATATAAAGGAAAATGAGGGGAAACAATCTAAAAAGAAAACCAGTAATAGCTTTGAGTTTACCTGTTGGTGGACAGATGCTGAAAACAATAAAATTTCTGACTTAGTTGATTTTAGTAAAACCTTTTTATGCAAGCACTCGCTACTGGCGATTATTATTAAATATTGCGTGTTTACCTCTGACAAACTTTTGCTTGTCATGCGTCCTTATCAAATTGCCGCAGCCGAGCGTATTATGAATCGCATTGAAATAGCAACCAATCACAAGAAACTTGGTACGATCGATGCAGGTGGCTATATATGGCATACCACAGGCAGTGGTAAAACGCTTACAAGCTTTAAAACAGCGCAATTAGCAACAAAGATTGATGGCATTGATAAAGTGTTATTTGTAGTCGATAGAAAAGACTTGGACTATCAAACCATGAAAGAGTATGACAAATTCCAAAAAGGATGCGCTAACTCTAACACTAATACCGCTGTTCTTACTAAGCAAATGGCAGACTCAAGTGCCAAAGTCATTATTACTACCATTCAAAAGCTCTCGCGGTTTATTGTTGCCAATAAAGGACATAGCATATTTGATGGTCATATCGTTTTGATTTTTGATGAATGTCACCGCTCACAGTTTGGCGATATGCATACAGCGATTACCAAAGCGTTTAAAAAGTACCATATTTTTGGCTTTACAGGTACGCCGATTTTCTCTGATAACGCTTCATCTGGTGGTAACCCTAAACTAAAAACCACTGATCAGGCATTTGGACAGAAACTGCATTCTTATACGATTGTTAATGCGATTAATGATGGTAACGTTTTGCCGTTTAGAATTGATTACATCAACACCATGAAAATGAAAGATGAGGTTAAGGATAAAAAAATTCGTGCGATTGATGCCGAATCTGCCGCTAGTGCCCCTGAGCGTATTCAAAAAATTACCGACTATATCATTGAGCATTTTGATCAAAAAACGAGGCGTAATGATGGCTATTATTCTTTTAGCCGCTTAACCAATGTTGCAGAAGTCGTTGCTGATAAGCGCA
Organism: Caedibacter sp.; assembly: GCA_020629575.1. Classification (GTDB taxonomy): domain Bacteria; phylum Pseudomonadota; class Gammaproteobacteria; order Francisellales; family Francisellaceae; genus Caedibacter. Next base: position 3,192 of record JAHDDB010000159.1, read on the forward strand.
AAAGAAAAGAGGATAAGGTTAAAGAAATTAGAAGTAAAACACGTCTTAAAGGGTTTAACTCCATCTTTGCCGTTAGTTCCATTGATATGGCACGCAAGTATTACCATGCGTTTAAATCCCGCGACAGTGGGTTACGAATTGCCACGATTTTTAGCTTTAGTGCCAATGAAGAAGAATCAGAAGCTGCTAATGGCATGTTGCCTGAGGAGGGCTTTGATACCAATCAACTTGATCAATCGTCACGTGATTTTTTAGAAAGCGCAATCACAGATTACAACGCTTATTTTGGCACCAGTTACGATACTAGTGCGGATAAGTTTGAAAACTACTATAAAGACCTTGCACAACGCATGAAAAACCGTGAGGTTGATTTGCTCATCGTTGTAAATATGTTTTTAACAGGCTTTGATGCAACAACACTCAATACGCTTTGGGTCGATAAAAACCTGCGTTATCATGGGCTTTTACAGGCGTTTTCAAGAACCAATCGCATCCTAAACTCGATTAAGACCTATGGTAACATTATTTGTTTTCGCGATTTGGAAGAAGATACGAACAAGGCAATGTCAATATTTGGCAATGAACAGGCGGGTGGTATCGTCTTATTAAAACCGTTCAAGGATTACTATTACGGTTGGGAAAAAGATGGCGAGCCACAACAAGGTTATGTTGATATGATCGCAGAGCTTCAAGATAAGTTTGCTCTACCAGTGTCTTTTGAAAGTGAACAAGCCGAAAAAGACTTTATCAAGCACTGGGGTTCGATTTTAAGGCTGCGTAATATTTTAGTGTCATTCGATGAATTTAAGGATAAAGGACTGCTATCAGAACGTGACATTCAAAACTATGAAAGCAAGTATCTTGATTTACGCGACAAATACCGTAAACACGATAAGGCTGATAAAGAAAACATCAATGATGATCTTGTGTTTGAAATCGAATTAATGAAGCAAGTTACAGTCAATATTGACTATATCCTGCAAATGGTCGCTCAATATCATAAATCAAATATGAAAGATAAAGAGATATTAACGTCTATCAACAGCGCTGTTAGCTCAAGTATTGATTTGAGAAGCAAGAAAGAACTTATTGAAAACTTTATTAATACCCTCAACACAAACAGCGAAGTTGATAAAGACTGGCGACAGTTTACTGAAAAAAGCAAAGCACGAGACCTTGAACGTATTATCGAGGAGGAAAACTTAAAGCCAGAGGAAACAAAAAAATATATTGCCAACGCTTTTCGAGATGGCGATATAAAAGCAACTGGCACTGGTTTAGCTGATATTCTGCCACCTGTTTCAATGTTTGATAAAGATAAAAAAAGGACTCAGAAAAAGGCTAAAGTATTAGAGAAAATAAAGTCTTTTTTTGATAAATACCTCGGAATTTAAACAATGGCTGAACCAATCAAAGAAGTCGACACCACCTCATTCACCCTCTCCCAATTCCTCGCCGAAATCAAACAAACCATCGACCGCAAATTCAAAGGCGGTGGCTACTGGGTACG
>JAHDDB010000160.1 GCA_020629575.1 Caedibacter sp.
AGTCTATCGCTAAAGAAACTAACGTCATTCATTTACCTGCTTTGCTTATTATTCTTGTTAATCGCATGAGTGACTTCTGCTTAAAACCATAATCACTATTTGATTTGTTAATTTACGGATAACAAGTGATAAGAGTTGCTCATGAAACTGGTCGGTATTGTAGCATAAAAAAAGAAAAGTGCTATGACTGGAAAGGCAACTAATGGTGCAGGCTTATCGGCATGCGGTTTAGATTTGTATTTTTGCAAGCCTATGCCCTATGTTTTTATTTGTTGTTATTGTCATAATTTTGTAACATGTTTTATTAATAATTCAGTATTTAAATTACGAGAAAGGGGATCTAATGCGCTATCTGTGCGTAGCTATAGTGCTTGTCTGCGGGTTGTTATCACAAGCTGTTGCTGGTGAATTCTGGCAGAAAGCTAAGGCTGTATTTGAGGGAAAAAAGCAACAAGATGACAGGGTTCATCTGGTGTTATGGCATTCATTTGGAGGCTCACTTAACTATGCTTTAGATAAAATTGTCAATGAGTATAATCAAAGCCAGCATAAGTACTATGTTGAGGCGATTAATAAATCCAATTATCAAAACGCATTAACTGCAGCGGCAACAGCTTATCGTTCAAGCACACAACCGAATATGTTGGTGTCTTATGAAATTGGTACGGCAATGATGATTTACTCAAATGGTGCAGTTATTCCACTGTATAAGCTTGAAAAGATGACGGGTATTACGATCGATCAAAGTGACTTTTGGCCTGCGGTGAGTGGTTACTATAGCGTGGATGGTAAGCTTGCGGGCTTTCCTTTTAATAGTTCTTCACCTGTGCTTTTTTATAACAAAAAGGCTTTGGCTAAAGCGGGTGTCACCCACCCTCCGGTTACTTGGCAGGAGTTGACTAACGTAGGGGAGAAGTTAATTCAATCAGGTCAGGCGTGTGCAATGACAGCTGCTTACCCCTCATGGATTCTCTTGGAAGAGTTTAGTGCGTGGAATAATTTAGCATTTGCTAATGCGAACAATGGTTTTGATTCGATGAAGCCAAAACTTATATTTGACAATCAAACAATAGCTGATTTCTTGGCGCAACTTAAGACTTGGCAAATAAAAGGCATTTTTCAATATGGCGGACGTTTAGGCTCTGCGGATACCTTGTTCACCAGTGGGAAGTGTGCGATGATTTTGCAATCATCATCCCTTTTGGCAGACTATTCAAAATTACCAACATTCAAAGTGGGTGTGGCAAAAATTCCATTTTGGCAAACTAAAAATACACGCCAGCCACAAAATACCATTATTGGCGGAGGGGCTATGTGGACGTTTGCATTACCTAAGAATACACCTAATGCGGATCTTATATATAAAGGTGTCGCATCCTTTTATCAATTCTTGGCACAACCCAAAATCCAAGCGCAATGGGCAATGGATACCGGATATGTTCCAGCCACCAAGTCAGCTTATGAACTAATGCAAAAAGAGGGATATTATAAGAAAGACCCTAATGCATTAATTGCTGTTGAGTCTTTAAATAACGCGCCTCCTAAACCTTATACTCTAGGCATTAGACTGGGTAATTTCCCGTTGATTCGTCAGGAAAATGACTCGATGCTTGAGCGTATTTTCTCTAATCAGCAAAGTGTTGATGACGCACTTGAGGATGCAGTGGATAAGGGAAATAAGTTAATTAATCAGTTCTATAGACAAAATAAGGTTTAATTTATGCATCATCGAGGATTTTATAAGGCAGGATGGTTGCCTTATTTGTTGATATTGCCACAACTGGTGATTACGCTGCTATTTTTTATCTATCCGGCAATTCAAAGCATTATCAGTTCCTTTTATAGTAGTAATTTCTGGGGCACAGTGTCTCATTTTGTTGGGTTTGAGAATTATTGGGCTTTATTAAGTGACGATAGTTACTTGCAGTCATTTATTACAACAGCGATTTTCTCAGTTGCAGTGACATTTTTGGCGATGGGGCTTGGGTTGTTATTTGCAGTTCTGGTAATGCGTGTGATACGCGGCGCCAAGATCTACAAGACTTTTATTTTGTGGCCATATGCCGTAGCAACTGCTGTAACGGGTGTGTTATGGGGCTTTTTATTTAATCCAGCTGTGGGTGTTGTAACTTGGGTATTGGCACATTTTGGAGTTGATTGGAATTATTATAGTAATGGTACGCAAGCATTGATGGTTACCATCTTTGGCGCCTCCTGGCAGCAAGTCAGTTATAATTTTATCTTCTTTCTAGCGGGATTGGCAGCGGTACCTAAATCCATGCTTGAAGCAGCGGCTATTGATGGTGCGGGTCCCATAAGGCGATTTTGGCAGATTACTTTTCCATTGATTTCGCCAACAACCTTCTTTTTATTAACGATCAATCTGGTGTATGCGTTTTTTGACACCTTCGGTATTATTGCGACGATGACGCAAGGAGGGCCGGCGGATTCAACTAATATCTTGGTGTATAACGTTTATGCCACAGGTTTTATCGGACAGCAAATTGGCAGCTCATCAGCGCAGTCGGTAATATTGATGCTGATTATTATCATATTGTCGGTGATTCAATTTAAATATATAGAAAAGAAGGTGCATTACGCATGATGGTAGAAAGACGTCCTGTGCTGACATTTATGACGCACGCACTATTAATATTGGGCATTGTGATTATGTTGTTGCCTATTTATGTCGCATTTGTTACATCAACCCAATCGATTGAAACATTAAATTCAGCAACGCAAGTGATCCCGATGTTACCAGGGCGTGACTTTGTGACAAACTATCAAACGGCTTTAGTTGGAAGTAGTCAATATAATATCCCGCCGGCATTATTGCTGTTATGGAATAGCTTCTTGATGGCACTTGCGATTGCTGCTGGTAAGATTATCTTAGCGTTGATATCAGCGTATGCTGTGGTTTACTTTAACTTTAGGTTTAAGATGCTATTCTTCTGGGCGATTTTCTTGACATTAATGTTACCAGTGGAAGTGCGTATTGTGCCAACTTATGACATTGTGGTAAATCTAGGGATGCTCAATACTTTTGCAGGCTTAACTTTGCCATTGATTGCTTCAGCCACAGCCACCTTTATGTTTCGTCAGTTTTTTATGACGATCCCACGGCAATATGCAGAAGCTGCAGCTATTGATGGTGCCGGTCCCGTGCGCTTTTTTATTGATGTTGTGCTGCCATTATCTAAAACCAATATTGTCGCCTTATTTATTGTGATGTTTATTTATGGTTGGAATCAATTTTTATGGCCACTCATTATCACATCAAGTGATCAAAGCTTGCATACGATCGTCATGGGATTGATGCAGATTGCAGATACGTTAGGGCAAATCCCTAATTGGAATTTCATTATGGCAGAGGTTATGTTAGCAACGATTATTCCTGTGTTGATTGTTGTGATTATGCAGCGTTGGTTTGTCAAAGGCTTAATGGAAACAGATAAATAGAGTAAATTAAGATAAACAAAATAAGTAGAGTGTTATGAGTTATTTAGTATTAGAGAATGTCATCAAATCTTATGGTAAGACGGAAGTTTTACACGATATTAATTTAGAGATTGAATCCAGTGAGTTTATTGTGGTTGTTGGTGAATCAGGTTGTGGTAAGTCAACGTTACTAAGAATGGTTGCAGGACTTGAGAATACATCTTCAGGAAGAATCAGCTTGTGTGGTAATGATATTACACATAAAGAGCCAAAAGATCGTGATATTGCGATGGTATTCCAAAATTATGCACTTTATCCGCATATGAGTGTTTTTAATAATATTGCGTATGGTTTAAAAGTAAGAAAGACAGCCAAAGCAGAAATCCACAAACGTGTTGAAGAAATTGCCAAGCTTTTAAAAATCGATCATTTGCTTGATCGCAAGCCTGGTGCACTATCAGGTGGTCAACGTCAGCGCGTAGCAATGGGGCGTGCGATTATCCGTAATCCAAAGTTGTTTTTATTTGATGAGCCGCTATCTAACCTTGATGCCAAGCTAAGAGTTGAAATGCGGCTAGAGATTAAACGTCTACAGCAGCGACTTGGGATTACTAGTTTATATGTGACACATGATCAAGTTGAAGCGATGACAATGGCAGATCGTATTGTAGTGCTAAACAAAGGCTATATAGAACAGTTTGCAACACCCAGAGAAATTTATCAAAAACCACGAAGCACATTTGTCGCAGGCTTTATTGGTGCGCCAGCAATGAATTTCCTAAATGCTAAGGTCACTGAGCAAGGTATCATGTTAGATGACGGCGGTGTACTACCACTATTATTAAAAGAGGATAATCATTCAGGTCGTGAAATTATTATTGGTATTCGCCCAGAGCACATTGTATTAAAAGAGCTAAATGATGATATTGATCTTAGTGTCATTGTCAATATGGTTGAACACCTTGGTGGCGAAACCCTTATTTATGGTTGTGTGCAAAATAGTGACGCAAAAATTACAGTTAGAATTGATGGTTACTGGCAAGGTGATATTGGTCAAGCTGTACACTTACATGTTAAAAAAGAGCATCTTCATGCTTTTGATCGAAATACAACGAAACGTATTGCTTTAAATAGAACGGTGGACCTGGTTGAATAATGATCGTACTAACTTCTTTTTGGGTTGCTATTCAATCAAAACCCAATAAAAAGCGGTAAAAGTTAAAAAAGATAAAAAAAGG
>JAHDDB010000161.1 GCA_020629575.1 Caedibacter sp.
GTATTAAAATTAGATCAGGCGGAATAATATGTTATTAAAGGCAAGCGTCTTAAGATTAACAGCATGTGTGTTGGCATGTGCAATGACGATACCAATTGCGGCAGATACGTTGCATTTTGGTAAAGTTACGCTTGATGTAGATATGGCGCATTATTTAAAGAATGCTGCTAAAATTTCTGCGACAACTAGCGCTCATTCTCCTAAGAATTTATCGACAACAAATGGTAAGAAAAGTGTTGTTGAGCAAAACGTATTAACATCAATTAAAGAAGCAAGTAAAGTTAATTTAAATAGTTCACAAGCCTATATTGACGATATTCGTTATCAGCGTTCCTTGAATAATGGTGGCGTGTTGAAGCTGCTTTGGAAAAAACAACCACAACATATTGAGTTTTCAGAGCACAAAAACGCATTATTGATTACCTTAAAAAACACTCGTATTGCTGATTATTGGCTGCATAATATTGATACAACAATCTTTAATACAATTGTCAATTCGATTGATTTGTCACAAGAAGGCAATGATGTCGTTATTGTTGTTCACAGTGCTGTGCCATTTAACTTTACCCGCAAAACAACAGATAAGATGCTTGAGGTTGATTTAACTAATCAGCAAACAGAGGTTGATGGTTTTAATGTTAATAAAAAGATATCGTTAAAGTTTCAAGACGTGTCAGTGCGCGCGTTACTACAAACAATGGCGCAGTTTGCTGGTCTTAATCTTGTTGTCAGCGAAGGGGTTGAAGGTAATGTTTCGTTAAACTTGAATCAAGTCCCTTGGGAAGAGGCGTTGAATATTATTCTTGTATCAAAAGGGCTTGGGAAGCGTTTGATGGGTAATATTTTGTATATTGCACCGAATGCAGAAATTGCAGCACAAGATCAAGAAGCAGCAGCACAAAAAGCCAATCAAGCAGCAGCACCGCTTGTTACTGAGTATATTCATCTTAACTATGCTAAAGCAGAAGAAGTGATGAAAGTAATTGAAGCGGGGAAATCTGGATTTTTATCATCACGTGGATCAATTGCTACTGATGAGCGTACCAATACTATTGTGATTACCGATACCAAGGACTATATCAATTCCGTGCGCGCAATGATTGAAAGTTTAGATGAGCCAGTTGACCAAGTGCTCATTGAAGCGCGTATTGTTGAAGTCTCAAGAAAGTCAGCATTTGATTTAGGGATCGGATATACAGCTAAAAACAGCTCAGGAAGTACCATTAGTATTTTGCCGAACTATTTAAAGCCATCTGATAATAAAGGCGGTTCAACCAACGCAAGCTTGGCGTTTAGTGGCTTATTTGGTGGTATTGATTTAAGTTTAGAGTTATCAGCGCTTGAAACTGAGGGTGACGCTAAGATTGTCTCATCCCCCCATTTAGTCGTTGCTGAGAATACAGAAGCCTATATCAAGCAAGGTAAAGAGATCCCTTATAATGAAAGCAGTGCCTCAGGGGCTGCAAGCATTGCCTTTAAAGAAGCGGTACTTGAGCTTAAAGTAAAACCACAGGTTGCGCCAAATGGTCATGTGGTCTTGGATGTGACTGTCAAAAAAGACGCGCCATCAACTGATGGCACAACGGGTTCTTCTGGGGAGCCTGCGCTTGATAAGCGTGAAATCGAGACAAAGCTTATGGTTAAGAATGGTCAGACGGTTGTATTGGGTGGCATTTATGAGAAAACAGTTGAACACTCAAAAAGTAAGGTACCTTTCTTAGGTGATATTCCATTACTCGGTTGGCTATTTAGCAGTGTCAGTAATAGCTCTGAAAACAAAGAGTTATTGATTTTTATTACACCTAAGATTATTAAGAGGGAAGCGCTTTAATAATTAAATTGGAGTTAAGCACTTTAGAAAAAGTGCATAACTCCAGTATTACTATATGAAGGAGGTCAGTTTGTGGATAGGGATAAAATAGCCGCACTTATTGATGCACGAGAGAAAGCATATAAGAAAATCTCAACTAAGTCATTTGATACGATTGCTACGCATGGCATCTATGATTTACATGAAGTAACGTTAAATCAAGGATCCATTATTGAACCGGTTTATATGACCACAGCACAAGCATTCTCTAGTGCTGACGAGTTGCAACAGGCGCTAGCCTATGAAATTCCCAGTTGGGCATATTCACGCATTCATAATCCGAGTGTTTATTATTTGGAATCAACGCTTGCTTTATTGGAGTCCTATCAAACCTCACAAGAGGCTTCTTGTTGTGTGATGAGCTCGGGTATGGCGGCTATTACGGCAGTAGCTGATGCATTACTGGCAAATGCAAAAAAAGCTAATTTTGTTGCATGCTCTCAAGTATATGGTGGGACGTTTCAGCAATTTAGCGTGCGCCAGCATGAAAAGGGGCGCGAGGTTCGTTGGTTGGCAGCATCTTCGGCACTTGAGATATGGCAAGCAGCAATCGATGAACAAACACGTTTTATCTACATTGAAATCCCCTCAAATCCCGGCTTGACCATTTGTGATATTGAATCTTTAGCTAATCTTGCGCAAAGGCATGATATTCCATTAATTGTTGATGCAACTTTGGCAACACCTGCTTTGTTAAGGCCTTTGCAATATGGTGCTGATATTGTCATTCACTCGCTGTCAAAAATTATGAGTGCTTCTGGAATGGTGATAGGGGGAGCTATTATTAGTCGAGCGAATATGCGTGGATCTTATTTGCTTGATGAAATGAAAAAAGACTTTGCATCATATCTTAAGTTATTACCAAATCGTGATAATGGTGCATGTTTGTCATCAATGAGTGCGTTTCTTACTTTGTCTGAACTACGTACTTTGCGTATGCGTGTAGATCAACTGTCACAAACAGCGCTTACGGTGGCAGATTTCTTAAACGATCATAAGATGATTGAAAAGGTGATTTATCCAGGGCTTAAAGATCATCCGCAGCATGATTTAGCGCAGTCTTATTTTACTTTAGTTGATGCAGGTAATGAGGTGAATCGCTACGGGCACTTGTTATCCTTTTTAGTTAAGGGTGATTTGGAGAAAACTAAATCAGTATTAAGTCGTTTGCAAATGGTTTTTAGAGCAACGGATTTAGGACGCATTAAATCAGTGGCAACGATTCCTGCGATATCAACGCATCAACAGCAAGGAGAGTCTGGACGTGATATTGCTGATATTCCAGTGAACCTTATTCGCTTAAGTGTAGGCGGAGAGTGCCCACAGGATATTGTGGATGATCTTGCTCAAGCGCTTGGTTAATTAATGCTTACTGGATAACTTAATTGCTTTTTCAAATGTTTAATGCGCCCAATGAGCAATAGTCCAATGCCACCAAGAAAGAGTAATCCCATAATTAATATGCTCAGACCATATACTGGATGGATATGTACAAGTGATAGTGCCACAAGAGGGGCGCCACCACTGATACCATTGCCAATGCTGTAGGAAAGTGCGCATCCTGTTGTTTGCCATTGGCTATCAAATGCTTCAGCAAACAGTGGTGAGATAGCGCCTTGAATGGCTGCCATCAGCAGAGTCAAGATGGTGATTGCCAAAAATACCCATGTTGGAGATTTGGTTTGTATCAAATAAATCAGTGGAATGGTTAAAAGGAAAAACAAGATTGCAGCGATATAAAAAAGTCGCTTAGCACCAATTTTATCGGCATGTTGACCAAAGATAGGATAGAAGATGCAGGCTAACACCAAAGTGAGACTATTAATTAAAAAGGCGGTCTGTTCAGAGATATTAAGCTCAGTAATTTGATAATTCACTAAATAGGTAAAGACAATATAATACAGTGATGCCGCCATGGTCGTTAAAAGACTGACAGCAATTACGGCTTTATATTGACTAGCAAGCCAGATAAACACATTTTGTCGTGCGCTTTTATTCTTATTAATACTTGGGTAGCTCTCATTACGATTAAGATAAAGATAGATAAGAAATAAGATGCCGCTTAAGGCAAAAGGAATGCGCCAAATCCACTGTGTATCATGATGTGAAAAAACGCTAGAGGCAAAAAAACCAACAATGGAGGCAAGAAGGAAGCCTAGCGATGATATGGAAAATACCATGCCAACTGCGAAGCCCTTGTCACTGTGATGATCTTTTACAGATAGTGAGATAAGGCCGGGAAATTGTCCACCAACGGATAGACCTTGGATGATGCGCAATATAATTAATAATATTGGCGCCCAAACGCCAATCATTTGATAATCAGGTAATAGCGCAACTAGAAAAGTTGAGATGCCCATCGCGATGACGCAGAAGTTAATCATGATCTTGGGGTGATAATAATCGCTGAGCCAGCCAATCAAAAAACCACCTAGAGGACGAACCAGTGAGCCAAGAAAAAATGTGGTAAAGGTTAGCAATAAGCTGACATAAGGATCATGGCTCGGAAAGAAATCTTTTGCTATATAGATCGCAAAGTAGATATATAAAGAGAAATCATACCATTCGATAATATTACCAAAGGAAAGACGAGCGAAGCTAATAAGAGACTTTTTCATCGTGAAATATAAGGTTTTAATATCCAGTTCTTTTCAAGGGTGTCATAGATTGATGTTAAAACCAAGGTAATATTAGGAATAAATCAAAGAGGAGAGGGGTGTGATCATAATTATGGATTTTCAGATCACTATTCAATCAAAACCCAATAAAAAGCGGTAAAAGTTAAAAAAGATAAAAAAAGG
>JAHDDB010000162.1 GCA_020629575.1 Caedibacter sp.
AAAAGAAATACATCAAGCATAACAACAATGCCGCAGGTGTTATGCCAAAATAGTACAGCGTGAGAAACACCAACAGACCACTAATGAATTCCACACTTGGATAGAGCAAAGATATTTTACTATGGCAAAAACTACATTTTCCGCGCAAAAAGATAAAGCTTATAAGAGGAATATTGTGCCATGGCTTCAGCGGCTGGTGACACGTCGGACAAGCTGACCTGCGACGAATATTTTCAGACCCTCCCCCTTTTATATCAGGTGGCGAGATATCAAGAATATCATAGGCTTGATCTTTGTATTGCTTATCTAGTATTTCAGGTAGGCGCGCAATGACCACATTTAAAAAACTACCAACACAAATAGCAATAATGGTTGCCGCAATGATAATAATAGGCGCTATCTCGTTTAAAAATTCCATAATCACATTCAAAAAAACAGATTTCCTATGAGTATATACTCATTAAAAAAAGCGAAAACAAAAACTTTGGTAATTGATGCTTAACCGAATATCAATATTGCGATATACTTGCCGGTGTTTTCGTTTTTGTGTCGATCAGAACATGAAAATTTTGTTAAACAAACCATAAAGTAAATAGTGAGAAAGATATGAATTTACATGAATATCAAGCAAAACAGCTTTTTGCTGAATACGGCTTACCGGTATCAAAAGGTTATGCTGTTGAAAGCGTTGAAGAAGCATTGGTTGCTGTTGATAAAATTGGTGGTGACATGTGGGTTGTTAAAGCTCAGGTTCATGCAGGCGGTCGCGGTAAAGCGGGTGGCGTGAAACTTGTTTCTAACAAGGAAGATGTTGCTAATTTTGTGAAAAACATGATGGGCACACGTCTTGTTACTTTCCAAACCGATGAAAACGGTCAGCCAGTTAGCAAAATCCTTATCGAAAGCTGCACTGATATTGCCAAAGAATTATATCTAAGCGCGGTTGTTGATCGTAGCACACGTCGTATTATCTTTATGGCATCGACTGAAGGTGGTGTTGAGATTGAAGAAGTTGCAGAAAAAACACCTGAGAAAATCTTCAAAGAAATTATTGACCCAGTCGTCGGCGCGCAACCTTACCAAGCACGTAAAATTGCGTTTAAACTTGGCTTAGAAGGCAATCAAATCAAGCAATTCACCAAGATTTTCTTAGGTCTTGCAAAAATGTTCCAAGAAAGAGATCTTGAGCTTTTAGAAATCAATCCTTTAGTCATCACTAAAGAAGGCAATCTTCATTGTTTGGATGCTAAAGTAGCTGTTGATGGCAATGCATTATATCGTCAACCACAGTTAGCTGAATGGCGTGACTTATCGCAAGAAGATGAGCGTGAAGCACGTGCTGCTGAGTGGGAACTTAACTACGTTGCGCTAGATGGTGACATTGGTTGCATGGTTAATGGTGCAGGTCTTGCAATGGCAACAATGGACATCGTTAAACTTCACGGTGGACGTCCTGCAAACTTCCTAGATGTCGGCGGTGGTGCGACAAAAGAGCGCGTATCAGAAGCATTCAAAATCATTCTATCTGATGCAGCAGTTAAAGGTGTATTTGTGAATATCTTCGGTGGCATCGTGCGTTGTGACATGATTGCTGAAGGTATTATGGCAGCAGTTGAAGAAGTTGGCGTTAAAGTGCCAGTTGTTGTGCGTCTTGCCGGTACAAATGCTGAATTAGGTGCCAAAAAATTAAAAGAAAGCGGTTTAAATATTATTGCTGCTAATGGTTTCACAGATGGTGCGAAGAAAATCATCGAAGCAGTTAAAGAGGTATCTCACGTATGAGCGTTTTAGTTAATAAGAATACAAAAGTTATCTGCCAAGGTTTTACTGGTAAGCAAGGCACTTTCCACTCTGAGCAAGCAATTGCTTATGGTACAAAAATGGTTGGTGGCGTCACACCAGGCAAAGGGGGCACCACTCACTTAGGTCTACCAGTATTCAATACGGTTCAAGAAGCCGTTGATGCAGTACAACCTGATGCAACTGTTATTTACGTACCAGCTCCGTTTTGTAAAGACTCAATCATCGAAGCGGCTGATGCTGGCATCAAATTGATCGTATGTATTACTGAAGGCATTCCTGTTATGGATATGCTTGAAGCTAAAGTTTATGTTGAGCGCTCAGGCTCACGTTTAATCGGTCCAAACTGCCCAGGCGTCATTACGCCAGGTGAGTGTAAAATCGGTATTATGCCGGGCAGCATCCATATGCCAGGTAAAGTTGGTATCGTATCACGCTCTGGTACATTAACATACGAAGCAGTTAACCAAACGACTGCTTTAGGCTTTGGCCAATCAACATGTATCGGTATCGGTGGCGATCCAATTCCAGGCACTAACTTTATCGATGCTTTGGAAATGTTCCAAAATGACCCACAAACTGAAGCAATCATCATGGTTGGTGAGATCGGTGGTTCAGCTGAAGAAGAAGCTGCTGAATATATTAAAAACCACGTTACTAAGCCAGTTGTATCATACATTGCGGGTGTAACAGCGCCTGCAGGTAAGCGTATGGGTCATGCCGGTGCGATCATCTCTGGTGGTAAAGGTACAGCTGCTGAGAAATTTGCAGCACTTGAAGCCGCAGGTGTCGCTGTTAGCAAATCACCTGCTGAATTAGGTAAAGTCCTTCAGCAAGTTACTGGTTGGGCAGTTCCGGCTTAATCATCTACTTTATATGCCATTTGGTAGAATTTCTGCCATTACAATGGCTATCTCTAGCATAATTTTTCAACTGAAATAAGATGATATTTAATTTGCAATTACCTTGTAATTTGCCTTCTTTTTAATTACCGTACTTTCCCACGATGATAAACAGAGACTTCATTTGAAAACACGTAACATAAGTATCGCAGGACTACTATTTTCATCAGTCAGCGCTATTTTAGGCTCCGGCTGGCTATTTGCCGCATCGCAAACCGCAAGTTATGCTGGACCTGCTGCAATGCTATCATGGATTATTGGTGCGCTATTAATCATGATCATCGCTTTTGTCTTTGCTGAAATTTGCACTATGATACCCGTCACAGGCTCAAGCACACGTATCCCACACATTACCCATGGAACTTTAGTTAGCTTTATCTTCGCGTGGATTATCTGGTTATCCTATTTAACGCTTGCCCCAACGGAGGCTCAAGCCATCATCCAATATCTTGCTGTTTTTTTCCCAACACTTATCAACGCCTCTAGTGGCGGTTTAAGCGCTAGTGGATTGGGATTTGCTGCGATTTTATTACTCTTGATCAGCATCCTTAATACTTATTCGCTACGTTGGTTGATTCGTGCAAATAACTTTCTGACGATTATCAAAATTATTGTTCCAAGCATTATTGCGATTATCATATTAGTGATTGTTTATCATCTGCATCAAAGCACTCCTGTCACATCCACCCATCTAAGCTTTGCCCCCAATGGCAGCTCAGGTGTATTATCAGCCATATCATTAGGTGGTATTGCCTTTTCCTTCACGGGGTTCAAACTTGCGGCAGAGATGGCAGGTGAAACCAAAAATCCTAAAAAAGCTATCCCCATTGCTATTATCGGTTCGATTATTGCGTGCCTGATTATTTTTCTACTACTACAAGCAGCTTATATCTATGCCGTTTCTGGCAGTGTTGAACATAATAACTGGCAGCATATTAGTCTTGCAGGCGATCATACTGATGAATCTTTTGGTCCTTTTGCAATGATTGCTAAAATGCTTGAAATTAAATGGTTGATGGTATTGATTTACATTGGTGCTATTGTTGGCCCACTTGCTGCAGGACTGATGTATTTTGGCAGCGCCACACGCTCTATCTTTGCTATGAGTCAAAACAACTATATTCCACAAATATTTGCCAAACTGACGCCCAAAGGCAACCCTCTTTATTGTATTATTATTAATTTCATCATTGGTATGCTGATGTTTGCACCACTGCCTGGCTGGTCAACCATGGCAACTTTTCTAACTTCACTTGTTGCATTGACCTATATTATGGGCCCTGTTAGTGCTAGCGCTTTGCGCCTACGCATCCCTGAAGTACATCGACCATTTCGACTACCTTTTGCCCGGATTTGGAATATTATGGCATTTTATGCTAGCACCTTAATTGTTTATTGGAGTGGCTGGAATATCGTCTCAAAGACAAGTTTTATGATTGCAATAGCCATTATTGTCTTAATGCTTTACCGGATATTCAAAAAGGATAAAAGTATCACGATCAATTGGAATTTCAAGCAATCTTACTGGCTCTGGCTTTATTTAGTGCTGCTAACCACCATATCTTATCTTGGCAACTATGGTGGTGGAATAGCTGTTTTTGATCTGCCTGAAGCCATGATTGCATTATTAATTATTTGTATTATTTGCCATCGCATTGCAGTACAATCGAGCCTACCTCGTGAATCTATCTCAAATAGCCTTAAAAACATTGAACTCGAACAGCATAAGCTTAGAACAGTGGAACAGCATTAAACAATTTGCACTGACCACACTAGGTATTTCTGATATATCAGCTACCGACTGCCTACTTGATCAGTATATCCCTAAGTATCAAGAATGGCTTCGACAAGATTATCATGCTGATCTTAACTATATGGTCAAGCATGGCAGTAAACGATATACACCGCACGGCTCCCCGCCTAAGCCGAAACAAATGAGCACTTAATTCCTTAAAATGGCTGC
>JAHDDB010000163.1 GCA_020629575.1 Caedibacter sp.
AGTATAAAATCCTTGTATTATAGAGTTTGATAGGCTTATGCGTCAGAGCTGCAATTAACAAATTGAGTGAGAATAATCCATAATCCAATTATCCATGTGATGTAGCGTACAGGGCGATTAACTGCTTGATAAAATATGCGCAAATAAGGTGATTTTTTGGCAAGGCTTTTATCAAAAACAGCAAGTACAATACGAATAATCACATTAATCAGTAAAATAGCGATAATCACGATTAGCGCATGAACATACTCAGCATAAGCTTTGTTAACATCCATATATTGTGTAATAGGGTCCATAAGTCACTCAATAATCTTTTTGTAATGAATATTATTCTAGGGAAATTCTTCAGAAGTTCAATATGGATATTGTTACAAACCGTTGTTAAAAAAATGTTGAAAGCACTGCCAACGGTCGTTAAAGGCGTTATCATGCTGATAGCAAGTATTATTAAAAATATCGAGAATTTCATTCATGACGCTAAATTCATTGCATAATAAAGCAATGTCACCTCCAGCGTCAAAGAACCTTTGACAGTTTTCTAGTGGGTGCTTAGCTGTTTGAGTTGCAGCCGCCATGCCAAAATCGTCACTAAAAATAATACCTTTGAAACCAACTGTTTGGCGTAAGTAAGTCGTAAGCCAAAACTTCGATTGTGAAGCAATCTCAGTATCGATTTGTGGGTAAGATAGATGGGCAACCATAATGCTATCGGCTTTATTTTCACTAATAAGTGTGGTAAAGGGCAGTAAATCCGTTTGTTCAATGTCAGTTAAGATTCGATGATCAATAACGCTTTCGGTGTGAGAGTCAGCAGCTAAGCTGCCATGCCCTGGGAAGTGCTTTAAAACGCTAGGTAAGTTGTATTGATGCATGGTGTCAATGTACTGCCTAGCATAATGTATGACGTCATCTGCATTTTCAGCAAAAGCACGTGTATTAATCACACGACTATCTTGATAATACAAGTCAACTACGGGGGTGAAGCTAAAGTCAATGCCATGATGTTTCAATTCATTGGCTAGTGTGGCGACATGTTGTTTAAGTTGTGTTTTATCATTTGTTTGTGCAAGTTCATAGAGAGAGGGTAGTGGTGTGAATTGATCGCTTTTAAAGCGCTGAACGCGCCCACCTTCTTGATCAACACAAATAATAAGATCATTACGATATAATTTAATGGCTGTCGTTAGTTTCTTTAGTTGATCTGAGGTTATGAAATTACGACTAAACAAAATCACGCCAACAACGTGTTTGTTTTGTAAGCGATTGATGTCGTGGGTGGTTAATTCAGTGGATTCAATACCAATGATAAAGCGAGCAGTGATTGGGTTAGTGTGCATTTTATTGCTCATCTGATTGCTGCTGTGTCGCATCATTTGCTTGAGGTATTGTAGGTGTTATAGCATTTATTGTTGTTGACGTGCTTGTGGGGTTAATTGTTGTTGCATTATTTGTATTAGCTGTTGTTGTGTTTGGTGTTGCAGTAGAACCACTTGTTTGGTTATTCGTTGGAGGCAAGATTGTTGGATTATCTTGTTCGGTTGAACTAGAAACAATAGGCGCACTCAAAGTAACGACACTTTGTTTTAAAGCATTGGCTTTTTGTTGTTGATATAACACGTAAACCGTGTGCCCTAACAGAACAATCAAAATCAAAATGATCAAGCGATTAATGTAATCAAAGGGTTTCATTTTGCCTTTGCGTGAGCGCTTATAATCCAAGTAATCAATTCTATTTAACATGCTCACAATTTTGCGCTCAGGCATCCCAAGACATTCGCCATATTTACGATAATAGTTTTTAAGTGATTGCGTGGGTAACTCCAGTGAAAATAGATCATCAGTATCTTCTAGCATCTGAATGGTTTGTGCAGTGAAGCTCATTTTGCTTGCAGCACCGTCGACGGTTAATTGTTGTTGTTCACGTAAATGCTTAAGTTGTTGTTGAAAGCTATTCATTATTGTTAATGCTAGATTTATTGTAACTGCCCTGAATTATATACTGCGCATAAAGCATTTTATAGTCTTTCTTGCGCTACTTTGAATATGAATTTAATCAAATGTCAATTTCTTTTAGGTTTTTTAGAAAAAATTTGATAGAATGCTGCAAAATTTCGACATCCGTATTTATCAAATCGTGCGAGTTGGTGCTTGAAATAGTCAGGCAATTAAGAAGCATTGAGATGTAAGATATATAAACAAAAGGGTATATAAAACGATGGCATTAGAGCATTTGCTACATCCGACAACAGTGAATAATCTCGAGAAAAATGACAAAGAAGCAAAGATTATTTTGGAGCCTTTAGAGCGTGGCTTTGGTTACACGCTTGGATTCTCATTGAAGCAGATTTTAGCTAACGCGTTGGCAGGGGCTGCGTTAACACGTGTTAAGTTCAATGATGGTGATGATCTATCTGCTCAGTTACCAACGGCTGAAACAATTGAAGAGATCTTACTTAACTTGCAAGCGATTGAGTTTAAGCTTTCACCTGAACATAAAACAGCTGAGATTGCGATTAAACTTTCAGGTAAGGCAAAAGATGTTTATGCAGCGGATTTAACGGTTTCTGAAGGCTTAGAGATCTTAAATCCTGATGTTTATATTTGCCAATATGAAGGTAAAGAAAAACTTTCAATTGATGGGCAAATTGACCTAGGTGTTGGCTATGTTGCTGCAGATCAAGGGTTTGTTGATGGTTGTTTTGTATTAGATGCGTCTTATTCGCCGATTGTAAGTTGCAGCTATAATGTGGAGAATGCACGTGTTGCACAAAAGACAGATTTGGATAAGTTAATTCTTGAGATTAAAACAGATGGTAGTTTAACCCCATCTGAAGCATTGAGTTTGGCCGCACAAAAAATTCAAACACAAATGTCAAATATCGTCGATGAAGATGAGTTGGCAGAGCGTCTATATGTTGAAGAAGAACCACAAATCGACCCATTCTTATTGAAAACAGTTGAAGAATTGGATTTAACGGTGCGTTCAGCAAATTGTTTAAAATCAGAGAACATCCGTTATATTGGTGAATTAGTACAGCGCACCGAGTCTGAGCTGATGAAAACTCCAAACTTTGGTCGTAAGTCTTTGAATGAAATTAAAGAAAAATTATCTTCTTATGGTTACTCATTGGGTACTATCGTTGATGATTGGCCAAAAGAGTTGATCTAAAATTAACTAACTTTGGCTGAGCGTTAGTCGAAGCCCTATGTCCCTTTTGTATAATATTTTCCGTTCGACTTAGCTCAGGGTACGATATATGTTGGCTGAGCGTCAGTCGAAGCCTAAATTCATTTAATTATATTTTTTTATGTCTTTGGCTGTGGTAATTTAAAGACACTTTAAATCTAAAAAATCACCATATGTCATCATTAGCTCAACCTAATCTTTTTTCACGTAGACTCCTCAAAGGCTGGCTCTTTTTCTCATTAGCTGGCATTTTCTTTTTATATGAATTCTTTTGTCGCGCCTCATTTGGCTCGATGAATACGATTTTTGCCCATGATTTGCATCTAGATGCATTAACAGTAAGTAGTATTTCATCAGCCTATTTCCTCGCTTATTCTTTAATGCAGTTACCAGTTGGAATACTCATTGATCACTTTGGTGTGCGCAAGGTCGGTACGTTTGCCATTATTGTTACCGCGCTTGGCGCTTTATTATTTAGCTTTGCGACAACGGCAGCTGTCGCTTGGATTGGGCGCTTTGCCATTGGTTTGGGGTCTGCATTTGCTTTTGCGATGATGTTTAAAATTATTCTTGATTGGTTTCCGCATCAGCATTTAGGTGTTATGGGTGGTATGACGCAAATACTTGGAATGATTGGACCTATTTTAGCAGGTGCGCCTTTTGTGCTCATGCTTGTCGTCACGGATAATGATTGGCGATTAATCTTCCATGGCGTATTTATTGCCGGATGTGTTTTGGCTTTATTTTTCTTTTTATTTGTTAGAGATAAGTCTAAACGCCAAGGGGATAAGACAGGAGAAAATAGCAAGAATGCATTAACGGTTAAGCAAAAACTTGTGATGTTAATTAAAATAAAGCAGGTGTGGTTAATTGCGATTTTTGCTTTTTTTGTTTATCCGGCGGTTGAGGTAATTGGTTCAATGAGTGGTGTTGGTTATTTGGAGCATTTCTTTAGTCAAACAGTTTCTGCAAGTGCCGTGTCATTCGTCTGGCTTGGACTGGGTTTAGGTAGTCCATTGGTTGGATTAATCTCAGACAAGCTAGGTCGGCGTAAACAAGTGTTATTAGCATGTGCTGTATTTGGTGTGATCATTAGTTTACTACTTAATTGGCTAGCGATTGATAGCTATGTGATATTTTCAATTTTAATGTTTTTGCTTGGGGTTGCAGCAGGCGCGCAAACCTTGTCTTTTGCCATTATGATCGAGAATGTTCCCACCTCATTAACGGCAACTGCTGTAGGGTTTAATAATATGTTTGTGTTATTAGGCGCTTGGGCTGCACAGAACGTCACCGGTATTGTGTTAAATCAATTTTCTAAAAGCGGTGAGAGTATTAGTGTCCATGGCTATCAAGTCGCACTTACTATTGGTTGCACTTTATTTTTTGCCATTGCATTTGTTATTGGTTTATTGACTGTCAAAGAAACTAATTGCAAACGTTTGCCGACTTTGCAGGAATAAAGCT
>JAHDDB010000164.1 GCA_020629575.1 Caedibacter sp.
TAAAAAGGCGGAAAAAAGCAACCAAAGCACTTGTACAGTGCGATGTGCAAAATAAACTTTAAATACTTCCTGCATAAGTCTGTTTGTTATCAACAAATCCAAAGATAGCGTGATTGTAACAGCTACTAAGTTTCCCTGCCATTAAAACAATCATTGAATATAAATTTAGGCTAAGATTAAATATTTACTCACAAGTGTTCACCGTACCCTGAGCGTAAGTCGAAGGGTAAGTTTGGGAAAATCACACTTCATAGAGGCTTCGACTTATGCTCAGCCAGCGCTTACATAACTAAAATTGACTGTAATATGATCATTGTCGCCTAAATTTATCGAATGCTTTAATGAAAAAACTCTGTCAATAAGCTAGGCTAAATAAGCTAGACAGATTAAGAAAAAGTAAGGAAAGCTGATGTTAAGTTTTGCTATTGCGTTAATTGTAATTATGAATCCTATTGGTAACTTAGCCATTTATATTGGGTTGATTACGGGGAGAGATGAACAGGATTGCAATAAAACCGCTAAAATTTGTGCCATTGCTATTTTTGTACTCTTGATGATTTCATTATGGATTGGTTGGCCAATTTTAAATTTCTTTGGAATCAGTATTGGCGCATTTAGATTGGCTGGTGGTCTAATTGTTTTACGTATTGCTTTATCGATGATCCAAGGAGGTAATCATACACATAAGAAAGGTGAGAAAAAGATAGATGATGAAAAACAACCGTCTATAGCTGTGGTACCAATGGCAATCCCTGTGATTGCAGGCCCTGGTGCAATGGCGGTTATTATTAGCCATTCACATGATTTCACTTTGTGGCAATTTTTGATGGCAAGCATCATATGTGCTGTGGTTTCAGTATTTTTTTGGTTATTATTAAAATTCACACCTAAGCTTGCACGTTTTCTTAGTGAAGAAGCGTTATCAGTAATATCACGTGTTATGGGACTTATTCTAGCGGCGATTGCCATTCAGATGATGGCAGGTGGAGTGACTGCACTTTTTCCCATACTGAATTAGGTTAATGTATCTAACCTAATACTTAAGAATACCTATTTGAAACTGATTTTTGGTTATTTATTATTCATAATGTATTTGTTAATGAGTAATAAATGATGAGAGGTTAAGTATGCAAAAAGAAGGTATTTTGGCACTAGGTTTGGTGATGATTTTTGGTGTATCTTTTTCTTCAGAGAATATTGATTCATCACGCCTTAAGTTAGCAGCAGCTGGTGCGCAAGCGGCCTACTTGAATCATATTGACTTTGATGAAAGAAGTGAAACAACAGAAGCCAAAGCTGCAAATTTTTTAAAAGAGCAAGGTTTCACAATAGAGTTATTTTCTGATAATGCAAAAATTGAACAAAACATCTCAAATACAGGCTTAAAGCTTGATTTAAGCTATGACTTAGCAAGGCACAAAGAAAACTACGTTTTATTTGAGAAAAATTGGCATTTAAATGAAAATTATCCTGTTCAAACTTATTCAAGTAATATCATGGGTTCACAGGTTTTAGTGGCTAAAAATAATGATGAAAATACAGTAATTATTAGTTTTAGAGGAAGTGATAATATAACCAATTGGGTTTTGGATGCTTTTGTTGTGCCCTCTTTTTTCAATGGAACTAATACAAGAGCTCATACTGGTTTTCAGCTATATTTGATAGAAATAATGCTAAATAAAAGATTTCTAGATTGGATGGATAGCAATGTAGATAATAATACCAAAGTGATCATTTCTGGACACAGTCTAGGCGGTGCTGTAGCAACGCTTTTTTCAGCTAAAATGGCGGAAGATGATAAGCTAAAATCTGATCATTTATCAGTTATTACCTTTGCTGCACCTGCTGCTGGCCAGTATGACTTTGCTGCATACTTTAAAGATAAACTGGTTGATTATATATGGGTTGCAAATGTTGTTGATCCAGTGGTTTATATCACACAGGCATTTGGTTACCATCACTTTGGAATCTCATATTTTTTCATGAGTGTTAACGAAAGTTGGGTAACACATAGCATGGCAAATTATTATGACCATATTAGCCGTATTTAACTTTATCTATGGATGCAGAGAAATTTAAGCATTAACCACAAAATTTCTATTTTTTTCTTGAATTTATCCAATTAATGAACTTTCTTTACCAAGAATTTAAATTGTTTCTAAACTATATGACTGGAGAAAACCATGAGGAATAAGTTAATATTTTTATTAGGCATTACTCCTATGCTAGGAGTACCTGTAATAAGTAATGCGTCTCAAGAGTGGCTAATTGGTGAAGGGCTTATCTTACCATCTTTAGCACAGGGAAAGAGTCAATGTTTTGAATATGTTGGTAAAGAAGCATTGCCTATTAAACTAAGTACTGTAGATAAAATGAAGTTAATTACCGATTATAAGACTGCACAATCAAGTGTCGGCGTTGAGGCAAGTACTAATTTTTCATTTGCAGGATTTAGTGGTGGTGCGTCTTTAGGCATGTCATCAAAAATTGCAACGAGTGGTAACGATATAGGTTTTAGTTACTATGCTACAAAAATAGGATTAAAAACAGCGGCGAAATCTCAAATTGGTTTAACTGATATGGGACGGAAGTACTTTTTGGCTTATGCGAGTGCGAATGGGGATAGTTTATTAGAGGCAGCAAGTGAACTTATTCGTCAATGTGGTGCAAATATAATCATGTCAGAACAAAGAGGGGCGTCATATCAAGTGATGGCCAAGCTTTCTTCCAGCTATTCCTCCTCAGTAAAAGAACTCGCGGCATCAGCTCAAGGATCAGGTAGCTTTATAGAAGTCTCAAGTAAATTTGACTCCTCTCAAAGTAATACAAATCAAGCTTTTTCATTAAATATAGAAAGACAATCCAATGGGCAAGATTTAAACTATCCAGAGTTAAGTGATGCAATATCGCAGTGCTCATTGAATGAAGATGGAACAATTAATCAAAGCTGCAAAGATATCTTCAGTAAATATGCAGGAAAAATTCTGGGTCATATTCAAGATCCAAGCCAAGACTATGAGGTTTTACCCCAGGTAGGGTTGCCAACTATGAAGCCATTGAGTGAGTTTGACCCTGAGGATATTTTAGATTCAGATCATGAAACCGCACTTAATAAAGCAGTTGGGTTATATCAGCAGCAATATGATAGATTGCAAAATACTTGGCTTGATCAAAACAAATTATATACACGCTTAAATGGCATGATGCAGGTCTATAGTGGACATAATCAAAAGGCATTAAATTCAACGACAAAGAGCACACAGAATTACACATTTGGCAGCGTGTCATCAACTGAAAATATCTTAGATAGATTGAAGTTAGCTAGAAATAATGCATCTGATAATGTTGAGCAGCTTAAACTTGCTTTGTTTGCGTGTAGTGATGGTATATGTAAAGAAAGCCAAGTAAATGAAACCTTAAAAAATCTAAAAACAATTGATGCGAGCATTATGGAAATGGTTAATAAAGTGCAGCCAGTTGCATTGGGTGAGCTAAAAGGAATAGAAATGCCAACAGGTGTAACCAATGCACCAGCAAATGCCTTTAATTGTAATGATGAAATACAGGTAATGTTCAATAATCCAGAGGTTGAGAGTGTAATCATCGGTAATGATAAAGTCACACCGAATGAAAATTATGTGGTTAAAATGCAAGGCTTATGCTCAGCAGATTCTAAAATTACGCGGATACCCATTTTTGTGACATTAAAGTCTGGAGAGGTTGGTTTTAGGTTTATTAATAGCTTACCGGGTAAGGCAAACAAATTTGCGATTTCAAATGCTATGGAGTTAAGTTTAAAAAATGATTCTGAAGGCATCAAAGCATCATGTAGCGATAATGATAGTAGTATCTCGTTATTGGCAAATATGATGTATGAAGAGCTAAACAGTATGGTGGCTATTAGGGTTTACAGTATCGGAAGCTGTAGTGTTTACGGAACGAAAATAGATGGCACTAAACATTATGGGTTACCGGACAAACAGAGAAGAATATATATTGAGGTAATGGAAACAAAAGGAAAAGAATTTATGCCAACTAAGGGAACTTATAAAAAGTAATTTTAAAAGTGAGGTGAATATATGAATCATAAAATTAAAAAGCTAGTTTTTGTTGCTTTGATGATATCTATTTTTCAGATAGCAAATGCTTATTGGTACGATATGATAAAGTTGGAAAATAATAGTCAGACATTATTATTTTCAGTAGTAAGAGATAATGTTGATCATGGGTGGGTTGGTAATCCGCAGCAAGGATACTATTGGGAGAATGATGCGGAGTATGGCAAAATATTTTTTATAAATCGGGGGAAAAAAGATGTGTCATATGGTTTTGAGGGACAGTTTATAGTAGAAATTAAAGATAAGGTTACGGGTTCTGTAAAAGGGCATTGTAGATTTTACTCATGGGTGAGATCTTCAAAAATAGCTAACTGGGCGTGCTCAATGCCAATAACCATAAATGCTAGTATGGATGAAAAAGACACGGATTCAATTTTAGGGGAGTGTTCATAAAACTGTGTCAATTTAAATTTAATATTGATGTAGTGTGT
>JAHDDB010000165.1 GCA_020629575.1 Caedibacter sp.
GCCATAATAATCGTATTGACGTAAAACACAACCTTAAACTTTATTTTTTACCATAGCTTATATACTTAAAACATGAGGTAATAGGCAAAAAGAAAGCCGTTTATAATCTCATCACAAATATTGGCTAAGACTAAATGCTCACCCACAAGTGCTACCCGTACCCTGAGCGTAAGTCGAAGGGTAGCTTGGGAAAATCATACTTCATAAAGGCTTCGACTTACGCTCAGCCAACGCTTACACAATCAAAGTGGGCAGGAATATAGTCACAGCCCAAATATTACGCCAACAAATCCATCAATGCCGTCTCAATATATGGATATTCAAACATAAACCCTTTTTCCTGTAGGTATTTTGGTGAGATATTGTGTGAAGTAAGCAGTAGCTCCTTACCCATTTGTCCAAACATTAATCTCACCAACCATTGCGGTAAAACTAAGTAACAGGGTTTGTTAAGTGTTTTTGCCAACGCCTTAATAAATACTCTCTGGCTACAGGCATTGCCCGAAGTAATATTGATATTAATATTTATGCACTTTTGTTCAAGGATAAAAACCATTGCCTGACACAGATCATCAATATGCACCCATGACATCATCTGCTGACCATTACCAATTATGGCTCCTAATCCCTTTTTGGCAGTTGGCAGCAGTTTATCAAGCATTCCCCCTTTACCAAGCACGACACCAAAGCGCACAATGGTTTTGCGACGTAAACGCGCGCGATTGACCACCGCCTCCCATTGATTCACAACATATTGACAAAACCCGCTATTTGCCCTCGCTCTTTGGATAATATGTGTCTCATCCTGTTCTTTGATAGAGAAGGGATAAAAGCCAATCGCACTGGAATTAATCAACCACACATCATGATCACCAATGAGTTTAATCAAGCGCTCAGTTGGTTCAATACGACTGTTTATTATCTTATCTTTTATTGATTTACGCCAACGCTGCTCACCAATACCAAATCCACATAAATTAATCACTATGTCAAATTGTGTCATTTTTGTCGTCGTGAGGTTCTGCCACGTAATACATTCATCAAAGCCATTGATTATCTGCATTTGACGACTTAATAATGACACCCAATAACCATGTTTCTTAAGATGACGGACAAGGTTTTGACCAATAAACCCTGAGCCTCCAGCGATTAATACCTTGACCATAATATGCTCCTTGCTGATTATTTGTTTTTTATTCTCTTTATGTTTTTTATATTTCTGTATACAACAAAATGGCTAAGACTAAATATTCACCCATAAGTGCTCACCGTATAGAGGCTTCGACTTACGCTCAGCCAACGCTTACAAAATCAAAGTAGGCAGGAATATGGTCATAGCCAACAAAACCTTACATAAACATGAAGTTACACATTCGTGATTAAATGGCATTTATATCCAGCAAACTTGCGCATATTCATTACCCCCGTATCTAAGATAATATATTGCCCTTTGATACCTAATAAGGTGCCTTCAATCAATGGGGTTTTATCCAGATTATGTGAGCTAACTTTCTGCGGATATGAAAGCACAGGATAATGAATATCAATCACTTCATTATTCATCAGTTCAATTGACTGTGTGCCATATTGTGTTTTGAGTGATTCAATAAAATCCTGCTCTTTTAGGAGCACTTCATTTTTTATTGATAACAAATCAATCGCATCAGGCTGCCCTTTTAGCATTGCTTGCCAATTGGTTTTGTCGGCTAAGTGTTTCGCAAGCTTGGTTTCAATCAGTCCTGATAACAAACGCTCACTAACCTTAATAATCGGTAAAGCTTGTACCGCACCTTGATCAATCCAACGTGCTGGCGTGTTTTTCTCGCGTGTAATGCCAACCTTTGCTTTGGCAGTATTTGCCAGATAGATGAAGTGCGGCTTAATACAATGCTCACTTCCCCAGTTACTATCACGACATGTCCCCTCATGAAAGTGACATAATTCAGGCTTGATAATACAAGTATCGCACTCAGGTAAGCTACGCATACAAGGAAAACAATAGCCTTGACTAAAGCTTTTTTTGGTTAATCGCCCACAGGCAACGCAATTGATTTCATTTAAAAACTCAAGCTTAATCACCTTACCCAATAAGTCATTCATATGGATATCTTGTAGTTGATAACAAGCATTATTGTCATGATCTAGTGAGGTTTTCATTTTTTGCAGATGCAAAGTATATTCAGTCATTCAACACTCTTTTTGTTTTTTTATCTTTTTGTTTTTTGCATTTCATTCAAGCAACTTATCCATCACTTGCACTATCCACCGTTGGCTGAGCATTAGTCGAAGCCATTGTAAAACACAAAGGGTATACACCCTTCGACTTCGCTCAGGGTACGGTGATTGTCTTATTTAAACTTCTTGCTTTTTAAACTCAGTAAGCGTTTTTTGTGCATGTGCCTTCACAGTTTGCCAAGTCACAGGACCCAACTCATCAGCATAAGCGGCCGGATCTTGAAGCCCTAGGTTCAAAAAAGCTTCAATACGCCCAATCGATGAAGCCGATTGATAATCACTGTAAATCGTATTGTCATGCTCAACCGGAATATATGAAGTGAAAGTCATCTCATACACTTCCTCATACTTTAATCCCAATGCCTCACAAGCGCGCATGCCATCACGTAACACATCAGTCTTTGTACTATTAATATAAGGCAAGTAATATGTGACTTTCTCAGCATCCCAATTCCCTGCGATAAAGGCATCGTAATCTTTATCACGGAATAATTGTCGAGTATCAGGATAGGTTGCATGATCTCCACCATGAACACCCATTGCAATAATCACATCGGTGTTTTGCGCCTCGGCAATCGATAATGCTGCAGCTTGAATGATGGAGCTAAATATTTTATTGCGATTTGGCACAACAGTTAGACGCATATTACTCTCGTGATAATGCCCAGTTGGTACATCCTCGCCACCACTGATCAATGCGGAGTGTAATAATTGTGATAGACCATCGATACTGATGATATGATGTTTAACCTTAAGACCCTGTTGTTTTAAGTAATCAGTAAGACTCAACGCTTTCTCTAGCTCTACTTTATGCTTTTGACCATAGTCAAATGAAATCGCTGTCACCTCATAGCCATCAGCCAGTAAACGCAACATCAATGAAGATGAATCCATACCACCTGAAAGCGACAATACCGCATATTTATTTTTTGCATTATTTTTTATATTATTTTTTATTTCATTACTCATTCTATTCTCCAAATCATTCCCTAATTTCAATGCAAAAGTTTATAAAATCATCTGCAAATGGTATAGTGCTCAAAAATTCAAAGTATCATACCATAATGATTTATCGAGTTGAAAAATATCTTGATGGCTTTTCCACTTGCTTTCGCCAGTGGAATGCTGAACACTCACACTGCCGCTTTTTGCATGGTTATGCCATTTCTTTTCGTTTACACTTTGCTGCCAAATCACTCGATCAGCATAACTGGGTCTGGGATTTTGGTTGGCTTAAAGACAAAAATCACACCATTGACGGCATGACAGCTAAAGAGTGGTTTCATTATATGTTTGATCACACCGTTGTCCTGTCACAAAAAGATCCTGCCCTTGAGACATTTAAAGCATTGGAGCAACAAGGATTATTACAATTACGCACCTTGCCGTACTTTAGCTGTGAGGGCATTGCCGAGTTTGTACTAAACACCTTAAACCCTTTAGTACAGCAGCATAGCAATCATCGTGTGACATTATTTCGTGTTGATGTGATGGAGAATAACAAAAACCTTGGCGCCGTTGAGATTGATTATGCGCATTAGTGATTACCATAAAACACTGCCGATTATTGAACTTTATCCTTGTTTACAAGGTGAGGGATCACGCCGAGGACATCCCTCATTTGCAATTCGCACTACGGGTTGTACGCATCGTTGCCACTTCGGTGAGGATGGTGGCTGGTGTGACACATGGTACTCAAGCATTCACGCGGATAAAGGTAAGTTTTGTTTTAATGATATTATTGATATGATCAAAGCATATCCTGACATCAAAGAAATTATGCTCACAGGAGGTGCGCCAACCATGCATCCCATGCTGATTAATGAGATCATGCATTTAGCACATGAGCATAAGCTATTTGTGACATTAGAGACTGAAAGCTCGCACTTTATAAAAACCGATTATCCGATTGATCTGTTAAGTTTGTCTCCTAAGTTTACTAACAGCATTCCAAAGCTAGGTATAAATACACCTAAAGGCACTGTTGTTGATCAAAAGTTGATTGATCAACATAATAAATATCGCTTAAATCTTACTGCCATGCGTCAAATGATTGATTACCACCATGATTATCAATTAAAACCAGTGTGTGATGGCAGTGATGGGAATCTAACAGAAATAAAATCTTTGATTAATGAGCTTAATATTCCAAAGCATAAAGTGTATTTAATGCCCGCAGGCAGCACTCGCCAAGAAATGATTAAAGCATATCCCAAAATTATTGATCTCGCCCTTATGCACGGTTTTAACTTCACCGGTCGCGATCATATTAT
>JAHDDB010000166.1 GCA_020629575.1 Caedibacter sp.
AGAAGATAATATTGAAGCATTTGCAATTGATCTATTTAAAGACCTTGGGTTTAAGTATATACACGCACCAGATGTGGCACCTGACAGTGATTATCCAATACGTTCAAGCTTTGAAGATGTGTTGTTGAGTGAGCAATTAATGATGGGGTTGCAACGGCTTAATCCTCGTGCACGACCACAGTTGATTGATGATGCAATAAAAAAGCTGCTACGCGTTGCTTCAGATGAGCTTTTAACCGATAACGAAACAATACATGAGTACATCACACAAGGAATAAAAGTTGAGTATACCCAAGACGGTAGCACACGTGGGGAGATTATCAAAGTCATTGACTTTGACGATCCTAAACATAATACGTTTGCTGTTATTAGCCAGTTTACCATCATTGAAAATGGACAAAATAAGCGCCCTGATTTAATCCTTTTTATTAATGGACTGCCTTTGGTGGTGCTTGAATTAAAAAATCCTACTGATGAAAATGCAACAATTTATAATGCTTTTGAGCAAATACGCACCTATAAAGAAACGATACCAAGCTTATTTAAATATAACGCTTTCTGTGTGATTAGTGATGGATTAGAAGCGCGTGCTGGCACAATTTCAGCTGATCTTAGCCGATTTATGAGTTGGAAATCAAGCGATGGGCAGACTGAAAGCTCAAAAATTATCCCGCAAATAGAGACCTTGATACAGGGGATGCTAAACCCATCAACTTTACTTGATTTGATACGTAACTTTATTGTTTTTGAGAAAGATCAAAGTCAGGATGAACAAGGGCAAACACAGATTTTCACGATTAAAAAACTTGCTGCTTATCATCAATACTATGCGGTGAATAAAGCACTTGCGCGTACTGTGCAGGCAAGCCAAAAGGATGGTGATAAAAAAGGTGGTGTCGTATGGCATACTCAAGGTAGTGGTAAATCATTGTCAATGGTTTTCTATACGGGCAAAGCCGTTTTGTCTTTAAACAATCCAACGATCGTGGTTATTACCGATAGAAATGACTTAGATGATCAACTTTTTGATACGTTTGCTAACTCAACAAGTTTGTTAAGACAACCACCTGTTCAAGCAGATAGTCGAGAAACACTAAAACAATTACTAAAAGTTGAAAGTGGCGGGATTGTTTTTACTACGATTCAGAAATTTCAACCAGAAGAGGGGAATGTTTATGATCTTTTATCCCAGCGTAATAATATCATTGTCATCGCTGATGAAGCGCATCGTACACAATACGGCTTTAAAGCCAACACAATAGATGAGAAAGATGGCAAGGGCAATATTATTGGCAAAAAGACGGTTTATGGCTTTGCCAAATATTTACGTGATGCATTACCTAATGCAACCTACCTTGGCTTTACAGGGACACCCGTAGAAGCAAAAGATAAAAACACCTCGGTGGTATTTGGTGATTATGTCGATGTTTATGATATCTCACAAGCGATCGAAGATGGTGCAACCGTTCCTATTTTTTATGAGTCACGTTTAGCTAAAATCAATTTAAGCGATGAAGGCAAGGCACTTGTTAAAGAGCTTGACGAGGAGATTAGCGAACTTGAAGAACTGCAAAAGCCAAAAGCAAAATGGACACGCCTGGAGGCGTTGATTGGCAGTGAAAGTCGCATCAAGGAAATCGCCAAAGATATCATTGCACATTATGAGGCACGTCAAGAAGTCTGTGATGGTAAAGCGATGATTGTTTCCATGAGTCGTAGAGTTGCGGTAAGGCTATATGATGAAATTATTCGTTTACGTCCAAATTGGCATAATGATGACCTGAGCAAAGGTGTGATTAAAGTTGTCATGACAGCAAGATCAAGTGACGGTCCTGAGATGAGCAAACACCACACGAGCAAAAAACAACGTCGCATGTTAGCCAATCGAATGAAAGATAGTCAAGATGAATTAAAATTGGTGATTGTACGCGATATGTGGCTCACTGGATTTGATGCGCCTTCGATGCATACCCTCTACATTGATAAGCCAATGCAAGGGCACAATCTTATGCAGGCAATTGCAAGAGTTAATCGAGTCTACAAGGATAAGCCAGCAGGGCTTATTGTCGATTACTTGGGTATTGCCAGTGATTTGAAAAAAGCATTATCATTCTATAATGACAGCGGCGGTAAAGGAGATCCAGCGGAAGCTCAAGAACAAGCGGTTGCATTAATGCTAGAAAAGTTGGAAGTGGTCTCGCAAATGTTTCATGGGTTTAACTATGAACGCTACTTTGATGCAGATACCAGGGAAAAGCTGAGCACTATTCTTAAAGCAGAGGACTTTATCCTTGGTTTAGAAGACGGCAAAAAGAGATTTATCAATGAAGTCACTGCCTTGTCACAAGCTTTTGCTATTGCTATCCCTCATGAAGAAGCAATCGATGTAAAAGAAGAAGTGGCATTTTTCCAAGCGATTAAAGCTCGGTTTGCAAAATTTGACGTAACGGGTGAGGGTAAAACCAATCACGAAATGGAAACTGCTATTCGTCAGGTAATTGATAAGGCCTTAATCAGTGAGCAAATTATTGATGTTTTTGACGCCAGTGGGATTAAAAAGCCAGATATATCGGTCTTATCGGATGAGTTTTTAGCAGAAGTACAGGATTATCAACATAAAAACATTGCATTGGAGGCATTGAAAAAGCTCTTAAATGAAGAAATTAGGGTGCGCTCAAAAAAGAATATTACTCAGGCAAAGTCATTTCAGGAGATGCTCGAGTCTTCGATACGAAGATATCATAACAAAGTGATTACGTCGGCTGAATTTTTGGAAGAGTTAATTAAACACGCCAAAGAGATGCGCAAAATGGATGATGAAAATAAAAACCTTGGGCTGACGGAATACGAGTATGCGTTTTATTGCGCGATTGCTGAGAATGAAAGTGCTAAAGAAGTCATGCAAACCGAACAACTAAGGGCGTTAGCCGTCGAGCTCTATAACCGTTTAAAGTCATCAGCATCAATAGATTGGACAAAAAAAGAGTCTGTGAGAGCCAAATTAAGAGTAACCGTTAAACGTACTTTACGTCAGTTTGGCTATCCACCTGATATGCAAAAACTAGCTACAGATACCGTTTTAAAGCAAGCAGAAATGATTGCAGATGGTTTGTACAACTAAGAGAAAAATCATAAAGCCATATAAATTGATTATAAAACGTAAGGGCTCAGAATGCATAAAAGCAAACAACACATCCAATACTCACCATCGGATCTAACGCTTTATATGGAGAGTCCTTTCGCCTCATGGATGGATCGATTTGCAAGTGAATACCCAGGGCAAGCACCTCAGAAAAACCCAGAAGATGAGCTAATGAAATCATTGGCTCAAAAGGGCTATCAGCAGGAAGAAAACTTAGCCACAGCTTTCGCTGCACAAGGTAAGACTTTACGTATAATCAAAGGTGAATCAGATGACAAAAAGCATCAAGACACCTTAAACGCAATGCATCAAGGCGTAGATGTGATTGCCCAGGCACGACTTAAAGACAACCAGTTTGCTGGTTATGCGGATTTTCTAGTCAAAGTAGAGCACACCCTAGGCGATCGACCGAGTGTGCTTGGTAATTGGCATTATGAAGTATGGGATAGCAAGTTAGCTAATGAGTTAAAGCCCAGCTTTGTTATTCAGTTGTGCTGTTATACTCAGATGCTTTCATCGATACAAGGGATATTGCCTGCTTATATTACGATTGCGTTAGGAAATGGTGAAAATAAGCGCTTAAGAACCGCTGACTATTATGACTATTACCAAATCTTAAAATCAGCATTTATCGCTGATCAAAACAATTTTGATCCAAATCAGATGCCAGATCCTGCTGATTCTAAAAACTGGGGGAGCTGGAGTGACTATGCCGAAAGATTATTGACAGAAAAAGATCATTTATTTCAGGTGGCAACAATTACCAGAGGGCAAATTAAAAAACTGAATCAAGCGGATATTTTGACCATGCAACAGCTTGAAAATACCACGATAGAGCATGTGTCTGGGATGAACCCATTAACGCTCAAGCAACTTAAAGCACAAGCATCGATTCAAAAACGCAGTCAAGGCAAGGATACGCCTTTATTTGATATTATCACACCTGCCATAAGCGAAAAAACTGGACTAGCGCTATTGCCACCACACTCACCATTAGATGTGTTTTTTGACATTGAAGGTTATCCGCTTGATGAAGGTGGGTTGGAGTACCTTTGGGGTTGCGCTTATTTTGATGAGAATGGCAAACGTCAGTTTATTGATTTCTGGGCGCATGACCGAATCCAAGAAAAACAATGTTTTCAAGACTTTATTCACTGGGTTTATGCACGCTGGCAACAAGACCCTAAAATGCACATTTACCATTATGCCAATTATGAAATTGCAGCTTGCAGAAAGTTGATGGGGCGTTATGGCGTTTGTGAGTATGAAGTTGATCAATTGCTGCGTAATGAGGTTTTTGTCGATTTATACAAAATTGTCAAAGGCG
>JAHDDB010000167.1 GCA_020629575.1 Caedibacter sp.
TCAGCTTGATTAAAATCCTGATAAACAACCTCGAATAAGTTGATTACTCTCACCTTGAATCAACAGCACATTGGTTGGCATGTGATTATTGTTAAGTTTAGCAAAAGCTTGAGGTAAAAGTTTCTGTTGAGCGACCTCTTGCATGGCGCGAGCAGGACCTAATATCCAAGTGCTAAGGGCTGCGATCATGCCAACGACGATAAGTAAGGCAATAAGTCCTTGAAACTCACCAAGACCGGCAAGATTAAGTACGGCACTAATCCCTTGAATTAATCCACTCATAGGGTTAATTGAGTTTTGAGGTGTGATAATCACCAAGGCAAGTGTTGAGATGATCGACAGTAGCACAATAATCACAATTGATAAGATCATTGCCTTGGGAATACTACGTTTAGGGTTTTGCACATTTTTAACATGAAAGCTTGTTGCTTGAATGCCTGAGTAGCTTGCCAAAGTTTTGACAAATAGCGCAAAAGTCACAAATGATAACTCGGGTAACCAATTATGGAAGTGGTTAAAATGAGCATTATCTTGTCCCATGATCAGAAAATAAATCGCGCCAGCAAGTAACAATACACTGGGTAAAATCATGCCCAACAGTGCACCGATGACATTAAGAATAACAACTCGTCGCATGGGTAAACAGTTAAACAGGGTTAATATCCAGAAAATGGTAAGCATAGTAAGACAAAGGGTGAGCTTACTATGTTCGATCTGATCAAAGCCGATATAAACAATCGTGGCTGCAATTGCCGATAGACTTGCTGGGAAGTTTATGACATTATTAAACCACTCCATCCAGATTGTGATTAAGCCAGTTTTCTCACCAAATGCACGCTTCACCCAAGTGTATACGCCGCCATTATCTTTCACTAACATGCCGCCTAATTCAGCACAGACTAGAGCGCTCGGAATCAGAAAAAAGATCGCAGCTAAAAGATAAAAGAAAATAGAGGCCAGGCCAATCGTTGCCATAAAGGCGATGGAGCTCAGACTAATGATTGCAGTGATGTTCATGAGTGTCAATTTCGACACCGTCAGTGTTTTATCGTAAGACATAAATTTAAATGTACTATAAATATTAGGCGCTATCTTGCCGTATAAAAAATAAATAGCAAGTTGGGGTATGCATTTGTAAATGCGTTTACTTATACCCATCGTAAATCATTTTGCGGTGTTTGGTTGTAAAGGAGTTTGTGATGGGTATAGATAAATTCAGCAAGAAAAAGTGGCTAAAATAGACGAAATTCGCTAGGCTTTAGCTTACTTTTGATTGGATGAAATGGACTGAATTTATGGTAAGACGTATATTACTGCTATTGGTTACATTGATTATTATTTTGGGTGGTGCTTATTACTTTTTTGGCGCGCATGATAAGGGAAGTAATCAGGCACAAAGGATCGATTTAAACTCAATTGATCCAGCGGCTCAAAAATTATATCAAGCGTTGCAAACAGCTAACTTCATTGAGCAGGGATCAAAAGCGACAGAGCGCAATATGTATGTGATCTTTGATCCCAATTGCATGTTTTGCCATGCATTATTTGAGGCCACTCAAAAGCAAGTAGATGCTGGCAATTTGGCAATTCGCTGGGTACCCATTGGCATTATTAAGCGTTCAAGCCCATTAAAAACAATGGCTATTTTAAGTGCAAAATCACCGCTTGACGCACTAAAGCAAAATGAAGCGAGTTTTAATTATGCCAAAGAGGAAGGAGGCATCACACCAGTGACCAATCCGACAAGCAAAGAAATTGAGCAATTTAATCATAATATGATGATTTTAAAAGGGTTAATTAACTCAGTGCCTGTCGTGGTTTATAAAAATGCAGCAGGTCAAGCAAGAATAAGTGGTGGAGCATTGCTCCCCTTAAAAGCCGATAGTGCTGCATTGACAGAGAATGAACAGAAAGTTGATGTGTTTGTAAAAAGCGTTGCAAAAAGTTGGTAAATAAATGATTGTATTTGTTATTTATGCCGTTGTATTGGCATTTTTCTGGATTAAAACCTTAATCTCAAGTTGCGCCAGTGATGATGATCATCAGATCAGTTATTTTCTTGAGCAAAAATACCTTAAGATCAAACGTTATAAACAATATGGACTGTTGTATATCGTGACATTATTTTATCTGGTGTCTGTGTCAATGGTGTCAGCACGTTATATGCCGACAGAAAAGCATGTATTTACAAATACGGCCTCACAGCTTAATCATGCGTGGCAGGTGATGCGCTCTTTTCCGTGGTGGTTGCAGTTATTGTTTTTTATCGCACTTGTATTATTTGTTGGTATGTTTGCATTACCTTTAGCGAATTACCTGAAAGATAAGAAGCGTAAGAAATCATGAGTGGCAAGTATTATATTGGCATTATGTCGGGCACCAGTATGGATGCCATTGATTGTGTTGTCGTTGAATTTAAAGACGATTCATTTAGTCTTAAAGCACAGCACAGCTTCGCCTATCCCGCGGAGATTAAATCGAGAATTAAAAATATCTTCGCGCAAAACTATCAGTTATCGTTATTTGATTTCGGTGATTTAGACTATCAATTAGCCGAAAGCTATGCGCAGTGCGTTAAGCAAATGCTAATAGCAAATAACCTCAATGAAAAAGATATTATTGCTATTGGTTGCCATGGGCAGACGGTTTATCACCAGCCACAAGGCGCGCGTAAATTCAGTATTCAATTAGGTAGTGGTAATGTGCTCACAGCACTGACAGGTATTCCAGTTATCAATGACTTTCGCAATAAAGATATGGTTTTTGGTGGGCAAGGTGCGCCTCTCGTACCGGCATTTCATCAAGCATTTTTCGCGGATAAAGATCTGCCGCGAGTCATTCTCAACTTAGGCGGCATCGCTAATATTACTTGTCTACACCCTAAGAAAACGCTTATTGGTTTTGATACGGGACCTGCCAATACCTTGATCGATCAATGGATTAATAAACATCGTGGTGATGCTTATGATCAAGCAGGTCATTGGGGGCGCAGTGGTCTATTATTGCCAACATTATTAGATCAGTTAATGCAAGATCCTTATTTTGCGCAAAGTGCACCTAAAAGTACGGGGCTTGAGTATTTTAATCTGCAATGGCTAGAGAATCATTTGTCTACCGATGAGCATATACAAGATGTGCAAGCAACCTTACATCATTTAACAGCACGCTCGATTGCTGAGGCTATTTTAGCTTATCAAGCAGATACTAAAGCGCTTTATGTCGCAGGTGGTGGTGTGCGTAATGAGTTTTTATTGGACTTGCTTCGAGAATATTTACTAGATATCAATGTGCAGGCAATCAATGCTTTGGGTGTTGATGAGGAATGGATTGAGGCAATTGCCTTTGCGTGGTTTGCTTATTGTCATATCAATAAGATAAAAATACCATTCTCGTCGACAACAGGAAGTAAAAAGGATGTTATTGCAGGAAGTTATCATGCTTGTTAATACAGTGTGATATAGATACCCACGAGCGCAGCTCGTGGGTATCTATTTTAGTAGTGATCTACCCCGTCAATTTGGGACACTTTTGGTTTTCGGATTTCATACTATCTTCAAACTGTTTTGGTGTCATGTAATTTATCGTTGAATGTTTCCTTTTGGTGTTATAGTAAACTTCAATATACGAAAAGATTGATGTTTTTGCCTCAGCTCTTGTTTTATAGTTTTCATCATGTACTAACTCGACTTTTAAAGTGCCAAAAAAGCTTTCGCAAGCGGCGTTATCATAGCAGCAGTCTTTACCGCTCATGCTTGAAATTAATGCGTGCTTGCTTAGCAAATTTTGAAAATCAGATGAACAATATTGGCTGCCCTTATCTGAATGAATAATAGTGCCAGTAGGAAAATGTCTTCTAAACAGAGCCATTTCTTACGCATCACATACTAGTGTAGCCTTCATGCGTTTATCCATTGCCCAGCCAATAACCGCGCGTGAATATAGGTCGATTACGACACACAGATATAGCCAACCTTCGTCTGTGGGGATATAACTAATATCCGTTACCCATTTCTCATTAGGCTTTTTCGCATTAAAATTCTGTTGTAGAAGGTTATCACTAACATGTTTATTATGATCAGAATCCGTTGTTACCTTATATCGTCGTGCCGCTTTAGAAACAAGACCCATCAGTTTCATGCGCCTAGATACTCTATCTTCTGTAACCTTCCAACCTTGGTCTTGTAAAGTACGATGGACACGTGTTGCACCATATCTGGCCTCATGCTCATTAAAAATGGTTACAATTGCTGTGTCTAACTGGTTATCATTGACCTGACGTTTGCTAAGAGGCGTTTTTAGCCAGCGATAATACGCCGATGTGCTAACACCAGTGACTTTGCATAATGTTGTCACGGGAAGTTGTGACCTATACTGATAGACAAATGCGTACTTTACGTGTTGTGGTTCGCAAAGTACGCTGCTGCCTTTTTTAAAATTTC
>JAHDDB010000168.1 GCA_020629575.1 Caedibacter sp.
CAAACCTCATATAGCTTGATTACATAAACCTCAGATAAGTTGATTACTCTCAACTAGCGATATTGCACCGAATTACTTTTTTGAAACCGTTACCATTGACAGCAAAAAAACAACGTTCTTATCAATTAAAACAAGTGATGGCTTAGATCTTTACGGCTCGTCAATCAATCTTAGCTTTATTCATACAAAACTTTTAAAGCAAATGGAACAAATTCCAATTGATATCAATGATACATCACTATCACCACAGGAGTTTGAGTGCGCTTATTGGATGTCTCAAGGCAAAAGTGCTTGGGAGATT
Organism: Caedibacter sp.; assembly: GCA_020629575.1. GTDB lineage: Bacteria > Pseudomonadota > Gammaproteobacteria > Francisellales > Francisellaceae > Caedibacter. The sequence goes on from JAHDDB010000168.1 coordinate 302, forward strand.
GCTCACTTAACACATCGTTCGCAAAAAACAGTTGAATGGTATCTTGCAAAACTTAGAAAAAAGTTGCACTGTAAGAAAGCATCAAGCCTTGCATTTTTATTAGGAAAATATCACACCAACTTTGTTAAATATTGATATCTCGTGTAATACTATGATCAATAAAACAACTACCACAAAGTGTTATATCGACTTTTGTCAAAATATGCAAATTCCGCTTATCGTATGTCGACATGATTTCTCTGTAGCATATTATAATCTATATATCCCACATATTTTTGATGACTCACTACAACAAGAGATCAATCTAAACTTTGCAGATATCCAATTACTCGCTAAAGGTAAGACTTTCTATAGTATGATTACCAACAAAACGTATGATTTCAAATTGCGCTGGGACTTGCTTAGTAGTGATCATGAATATTATTGCTTTAGTATTCGCATCGTTACTAAATATTTGAAAAATACACACCAAGAGCTTACCAATCTATTTGAAGCATTGCCAATATCAACCTTTATAAAAACAGCGCAAGGTGTTTACGTATATAGTAATGCATACCATAACCAATTAGCTGGGTTTGATTCTCTTATTGGGCATTCACACTATGATGCTTTTGGTGAGATGGATGGCAATAAGATAGCGCAAAATGATTTAACGCTTTTACAAACCAAGTCCAGTCTTTTTGTATATGAACATGTACATAATGCGCTTGTGCTCACTATGAAATTTTATACCACTATCGATGGTCAAGATTATATTTATGGTGCTGCCCTTAACATGTCCAGAGCACACGAGGCATTACTGGCATCAGAGGTTGCGAAGGCAGATGCGCCTGATATTGACATCAATCTAACCGAATCAGAAATTCGCTGTGTTAATTTCATGGTCCAAGGTCATACAGCATCAGCCATTGCCAGTCAATTGAATATATCCCATAAAACTGTCGAATTTCATTTAGATAATGCTAAGCGCAAACTAAATTGTTACAAAACCAGTAAATTAGCATTTATGATTGGCAAATATCATGCCCATTTTATAAAATAATAAAAGTGATCAAACTTTAGAATATTTACCATGACTATTATTTTCATAATCTTGAAAAGGTCACAACCAATTGGCTGTTATAGCAAGTTTTCTACACGTTTTTATGCAAATTTTACAGCGTGTTTTTTTCCACCTATAATCCGCCAAAAATATCACCTACACACTTAATTTATGGACACTCGACAGACTATTATTTCGTTCTGTGACAATATGCATATCCCGCTAATTATTAGCACACCAAACTTAAATATTACTTTTTATAATGACTACGCCAAGATGCTGTTAGATTTACCCATCAATTTACGTCATGCTACTGATAACATTGAAAAACTACTAACACATTCTGACAATGAGCTTACAAGTTATCATAATACGACGGATGAAACGCTCACATTAAGATGGTATCAGCATCATCAAGGCATTAGCGAACGTTATATTAGTATTAAAGTCGTGAAACGTGAAAAGCACAATCATGATGATAGACAGACGATAAAGCAACTGATTGCGCATCTACCAGCTTCAGTACTTATTAAGGATCAATCTGGTAGCTATTTGTATGCTAATGAACACCATACACAAGCCGCCAGAGCAACAAGCATTATTGGACGTAAAGATGTTGATTTACCGTGGTGTGAATCAGCGCATAAATTTCGTGAGCATGACGCATTTTGCTTTACTAAAAATGAAAATGAACCCTACTATTTTATTGAGCAGCAAGCATATCGCAATGATAATAACCAACTCATTCACAACACCATGCTTTGTGCAACGCATCATAAAAATAATCAGCTTTATGGCTTTTCGATGAATCTACGCGATATTCACCAAAGTCTTTTTGTAAAATATGCACAAACTAAAGGTGCAACTGATGCTAATATCGACTTATCGACGCGTGAGATGGAATGTATCAATTGGCTTGTCGAGGGAAAATCTAGCAGTGAAATCGCCACTATCTTAGGGATATCACGCAAAACCGTTGAATGGCATATTGCCAATATCAAACAAAAATTTGGCTGCTATAAATTAACAAAACTTGCCTTTTTAATCGGCAAGTTTCATGGGTATTTTATTGAGCGGGATATTGGTTTTTAAAATAAAAGTACAGCAGAATTTAAAGCTAAGGTTGCTTTGGACACGATAAAAGGCGATTTAACGATTAATGAGATTTCCTCAAAGTATAGTGTGCATTCAACGTAGATCAATCCTTGGAAGCAGCAAGCTTTGGCATCATTAAAAACCTGCTTTAATGATAAGCAAGAAAAAACTCGCAACAGCAAATGGATAAGCTCTATCAACAGATAGGGCAATTAACTTGTGAAAATGACTTTCTAAAAAAATGCTGATGCTGACGCATTTAAAGAGAAACTATTATCAGGCTTAAAACCAAATGAAAACATTTGCTTGAAGCCTATAATTGATGAGTTGAATTTGCAATAGAAAAATCCCATTTTTATTGCAAAGTGATCTAGACAATGGGGAGTACTTTATTAAAGTAAATAACAATGAAGTTGAAAGCTTAAAATCAACACCTCGCCAATGGCTAACGATTGTCATCAATGAGCATGAATTGAGTATCCCACTGACCTAAAAAGTAATGCACCAATAAAGGGAGTCTATATGACACAGAAATCCATGATCAAAAAAGTCATTGGCGTAATAAGTGCTGTTACCATAATCGTCTCTGGCCCTATTTATTTATATAGTAAAAATATAGTAAAACAGGACAGACAGATAGTGCTCTGTTTGAGACCCAATCAACAGATCTACATTTTTTGACAATAAGTGACATACATCTAGATGTCAATAAAACAGAGCATATGGAGATTGCACCGATAGGATGTAACACTTGGTAACTGTTTATTCTGATTCAACACGACAGTCAGATCGCCTCTACACTTCTACAATTAACCTTTCACACCCAAAAAAAAGCTCTTAGTATTCTCTTTTGTTGCATGACAAAAGTACTCAAAATCCTCACCGCGCAATTTGGCTAAATACTCTGCGACATGATAAACATACGCTGGATAATTAGGTTTCCCTCGATACGGCACGGGTGTCAAATACGGTGCATCCGTCTCGATAAGCAATCGATCTAGCGGAATTTTCCGCGCCATGGCTTGCACATCTTGTGCATTTTTAAAGGTTACAATGCCTGAGATTGAAATATACATCCCCATATCAAGCGCTTTTTTTGCCATATCCCAATCTTCAGTAAAGCAATGAAGCACGCCACCACATTGATCAATGCCATGCATTTCTAAAATGGCTAATGTATCTTCTTTCGCGCCACGTGTATGCACAATTATAGGCTTTTGCAGTATTTTTGCCGCTTCAATATGGGCAATAAACTTCTGCTGTTGCAGTGAATGTGTCTCTTTAGCATTGTAATAATAATCAAGCCCTGTCTCACCAATCGCAACACATTTATCATGGTCGATATAATCGATAATAGTTTGTGCATCAAGCGGTTGAATGCCTTCAACTTCACTGGGATGGACACCGACGGAGTAATAAACGTCGGGAAACATTAAGGCAATGGATTTAATTGCTTCAACATCTTCCAACGTAGTCGCAATAGATATGATTTTTTCAACGCCTTTCACTTTAGCTTTAGCAACAATCTCCTGAAGTGTTGGTTGCCCTTCTTTTTGCAAATAGTTAAGGTGACAATGAGAATCAATGATCATAAGGAAGAATAATAAAAAAGTGATTAAATCATATGTTTAGCATCTACGGCACGAATCTCTGGTACATTGCGCATATAACCATGATAATCCAAACCAAAACCAAATAAAAATTCATTTTCGACTTCAAGACCAGAGTAGTCTGCTTTAATCAATCCACCTTTGTCTCTTGGTGCTTTTTTATCAAGCATCACTGCCGTTAAGACATTTAACGCACCTCGATCTTCGTAATAACGTTTAACTTCAGATAAGGTTAAGCCGCCGTCTAAGATATCATCAAACAAAATAACCGTGCGACCTTGTGGGTTTATATTAGGTGTTTTATCCCAATTTAACATATTGGCACCCGTGTATTCTTTGCCATAGCGGCTGGCATGAATATAGTCAACCTGTAATGGAAAGCACAGAC
>JAHDDB010000169.1 GCA_020629575.1 Caedibacter sp.
CAATCTGCTTGATTAGAATTCCTATAAACAACCTCGAATAAGTTGATTACTCTCAGCTTCTCGAGTCGGTGTCCAAAGCGGTGCAAATGTAACGCAATCAGATTTAATCATCGCGCTTGATTACGCGATTAAACTCAACAGAGACGTTAAATCCGCCTTTAATACATTAAGAAAGCTAGGTAATTCAGCAATACATGATGTAACGTCTAAAAGTCACAAAGATGCCTTAAATGCGCTACAGGTAGGCTATGCTGTAAGTGTTTGGTTTCATAAAACATTTGCAGATCATGCGTTTCAACAGATTAATATACCTTGTTTTGAAAAGCCCATTGACCCTTCCATTAAAGTCAGAGCACTAGAAGAACAGATTATTGAGCTTAAAAATAAGCATACGCATGCTCAAGATAGAGTCGCTCATGTACAAAAGCTCCAAGACTTGCAACAACAAAAACTAGAAGCAGAAAAGCTAAGAGCAGATGAAATTGAAAAACAACGCCAATCATGGGAAAACTTGGCGATAGAAACGGATGAGCAATTTGCTCAATACAAAATAAAAGCACAAGAGGAAAACGATAAATATCGTAAGGCTTTTGAAGCTTTAACAAGTGATCAACAGGCAAAAACAAAACAAAAAATTGAAAGTGCGACAATTGAACTAAGTGAAAGTGATACCCGTATTCTTATTGATCAACAGCTTATGGATAGTGGTTGGGAAGCAGACACAGTTAATTTAAGATATGCAAAAGGTGCTCGACCAATTAAAGGAAAAAATCGTGCAATTGCCGAATGGCCAACAGCTTCTGGGCATGCTGATTATGTTTTGTTTATTGGGCTTACTCCCATAGCCACCATTGAAGCCAAAAGAAGAAATCGAAATGTGTATGATTGTATTGATCAAGCAAAAAGGTATGCCAGAGACTTCAAAGAAGATGCAACACTTGAAATGAGCAAACAACATAATGAGTATAAAGTCCCTTTGGTTTTTTCAACTAATGGACGCCCGTATTTAAAACAGATTGAGCAAGAAAGTGGCACTTGGTTTTTGGATGTTCGAGATCATACTAATAGACGGCGGGCACTCAAAGAAGGCTGGTATTCACCACAAGAACTAAAACAATATTTAAAGCAAACACCACAAAAAGCAAATCATGTCCTTGAAAACATGCGTTTTGAGTATTACCAGCTTAAGCTTCGCGATTATCAAATAAAAGCTATTCAATCTGTAGAGTATGCAATTAAAGAGGGTAAAGATTGTGCGTTGATTGCGATGGCTACAGGCACTGGAAAAACAAAAACAGCTATTGCTATGGTGTATCGTTTTTTAAAGGCACAGCGCTTTCGCCGCATCTTATTTCTGGTAGATAGATGCGCTTTAGGTGTCCAAGCAACAGAAAGTTTCTCTGAAGTCAGATTAGATAACGCCAACACATTTGCTGAAACTTTTGGCATTATGGGGATTGATCGCCATAAACAGAAATTTAAAAAACCTGAAGATGATACAAAGGTGCACATTACAACCGTTCAAGGTTTAGCAAGACGGATTATTTACCCTAAAGACGGTGAACAAAAGCCAGGAATTGGTGAATATGATTGTATCATTGTTGATGAGTGCCACCGTGGTTACTTATTGGATAAAGAGATGTCCGAGGTCGAGCTTAGCTTTCGCGATCAAGAAGATTATCAATCAAAATATACACGTGTCATTGATTATTTTGATGCATTTAAGATTGGATTAACGGCAACCCCTGCACCACATACAAATGAAATCTTTGGTGCTCCTATTTTTACTTATAGTTATAGTGAAGCAGTGTTAGATGGCTATTTATGTGACTACCATCCCCCCATTAATATGATTACTGAGCTTTCAGAAAACGGTATTCAATATAAAGTTGGTGATGAAGTTAAAGTTTATGATCGAGAGAAAAGCGTTGTTGAGCTCTATAAAACGCCAGATGAGATAGATTTTGAAGTAGATGATTTCAATAAAAAAATTGTTGTGCCTGAGCATACCAAGGCAATTGCTAAGTTCTTAATCGAAGAGGATAAGATTGATCCATATTCAAATAAAAAGACGTTGATATTCTGTGTGGATAATAAGCATGCCGATGATGTCGTCGAGGCGTTAAGAGAAGTTGCTGAAAATTACCATGGAAAAATATCAGATGATGCCATTCAAAAAATCACCGGAAGCTCAGATCAACCCCTAGAGAAAATCAAAAAATATAAAAATGATCGCCTACCTAATATTGCTGTAACAGTTGACTTACTGACAACAGGTATTGATGTCCCTGAAATTTGCAATCTGGTTTTTTTACGCCGCATCAATAGCCGCATTTTATATGAGCAAATGATCGGACGTGCAACGCGCTTATGTGCTAATATTGGCAAAGATTTATTTTATATTTATGATGCAGTTGGCATCTATGAGAAATTAGCACCACTATCAAGTATGCCTTATCAAGCAGCAAAAGTGAAAGCAAGCTTTGTTGAATTAGAACAAGAAATCAAGCAAACAGTAGCACCCGAATTGCAATTACTAGCAAAGACGCAGTTTATTGCCAAACTACAAGCTAAAAAGCATCATCTAAGCCCATGGCATATCACGCAATTTGAGCACTTAGCAGGCCAAAGCGTATCTGACTTTCTTCATGCCTTAAAGCAAATGAGTATTGAGCAAAGTGCACAATGGTTTGATGATCACCCTGGCGTGAGCATGATCCTAGATAAAAAGCTGGAAGGCACAATTAAGAAACAAGGGGTTTATATCCATGACGGAGAGGATCATTTTGCCAAGATTACAGTAGGTTATGGTAACGGACAAAAGCCAGAAGACTATCTCATTGGATTTAAGAACTATGTCAAAGCAAATGTTAACAACAATATGGCAATGCGTATTATTGTGCAAAAGCCATGGCAATTAAAGCGGTCAGACTTAAAGGCCTTGTTGCTTGAACTAGAACACCATCATTTTAGAGAAAGGGATTTACAAAGTGCATTTAGCGAGGTAACACAAGTTGAGATTACTTCAAGAATCATTGGCTTAATTCGCCAAGCAGCACTTGGAGAGGCGCTTATTCCATGGGAAGAACGCGTAGATAAAGCTTTGGATAAAATTTTAACCATGCATGCATGGGGAACACCACAAAGAAATTTACTTGAATTGATTGCCAAACAAATGAAAGCCAATACAATTGTCGATGTTGAATCTCTGGATCAAGGCATTTTCAAAGAACAACAAGGTGGCTTTCAAAGAGTGAATAAGCTTTTTAAAGAACCGATGATTAATGATGTAATTGAACAATTTAACAAGGCGCTATGGCAGTAGTTAACGTGTTACTAGGAGTGATATGAGTACACAAGATTTGGTGAATAAATTATGGAGTTTTTGTCATGTGTTAAGAGATGACGGGGTAACCTTCCATGAATATATTAATGAGCTCACTTTTCTTATATTTTTAAAAATGGTAGAAGAAACAGGACAAAACGAACTTATTCCAGAAGGCTATCGTTGGCGAGATTTGGAAAATCATAATGATGCACAAAGACTAGATAAATACAAAGAGCTACTACTATATTTAGGCAAGCACGGATCATTAATAACCCAATCAATTTATCGCAATGCTAACACTGTTATCCGTAAGCCTGCGACACTGACCAAGCTAGTTAATGATATTGATAAACTCGATTGGTATAGCGCAAAAGCTGAAGGCTTAGGCGATATGTATGAAGGGTTATTAGAAATCAACGCCACAGAGAAAAAATCAGGCGCAGGCCAATACTTCACCCCGCGAGCCCTGATTAACACAATGGTGGCATTAACAAAACCGCAACTTGATGATGTCATTGTCGACCCAACCGCAGGAACCGGTGGCTTTTTGATTAGTGCTCACCACTACATCAATGAACATAATGATATACACAGCTTAGATGAAACAGCTTATGAGAAATACCAACACCAAACTTTTTATGGGATGGAGTTAGTACCCGATACCCGACGCTTAGCAATGATGAATTTGATGCTGCATAACTTAGCCATTAATGATACAACTTCAGGTATTTTATATGGTGATACGTTAAGTAATGACGGCAAAATATTACCACAAGCGAGTCTTGTATTAGCCAATCCACCATTTGGCACAAAACAAGGTGGTGGTGTGCCTACTCGAGATGATTTGATCTATACGACCAGTAATAAACAATTAGCCTTCTTGCATCTAATCTATCATCGATTATTAAAACCAGGTGCTCGAGCAGCGATTGTATTGCCAGATAATGTATTGTTTGAAGATAATGTTGGCAAAACCATTCGCCAAGATTTAATGCATAAATGTCATCTGCATACGATTTTGCGCCTGCCTACAGGCATCTTCTATGCGCAAGGCGTTAAGACCAATGTGCTATTTTTCTCAAAGCCATTAG
>JAHDDB010000008.1 GCA_020629575.1 Caedibacter sp.
TTTTGATTTATTACTTTCTGATGTAGTAATAGCAGTTAGTTTAGATGTATTGCTTTGAAGAATTGGAGCAATCTTATCTGCACCATCAGCTTCTACACAATAACTCTGTGCGTCATTCTGAGTTTTTGGAAGTTTACCCATAAATAGCTTGAACTCTGGAATTTTCAAAGCTTCATCTTTGCTTTTAGCTGACAGTTTATCCCAATATTCTAAAAAATTAGTTAATGCCAACTGAGCATTAGTACCGCTTAGATTTTCTGATCCACCTTCAACACCATGTTTCCCACCCTTTATAAAACTAATACGTAATTTATTAAGCTGTGAATATAAAGATAATTCATTTGAGGTTAATAATATTTTATAGGATTCAAGTTTATCTAAATAATCTTTTATCTCCGTTGAGTGATTTTGTAATCTATTACTTTCACTATTTGTTATCTTTTTTTCGTAATCATATGGATTATTTAGTGCTGAGAATTGAATTGATATATCCTCTTGATCAACATTCAAATTTTCAATTAAATCAATTGGAATTAAAGTTTTTTCATCATCAGAAATAATATGAAAACCTATTATTTTATCAAGCGGCTTATCAATGATTTCTTCATTTGATACTATATTTTTGAATTTAGATGAGTCTAATGTTGGAATTAAATATTCCAAAGCAGATTTTGCTTTATTATTTTCCGCCAGATATTCTGCAGCTAAAATTGCAAGCTTAGTTGCATCAGAGTCAGGAGAAGCAGTATAAATTAATAGAGTGTTTTTAATTAAGTCCCAGTTGCTTTTTAATAATTGTTCAAGAGAATCTAAATTATTTATAGCTTTTAATATATCCTCAGCAAAGATATGTAAGTGCTCTGTTTTTAATACTTCAAATACATCATTGCTATTAGTATTTATTTTCTTATATTTATTTGCTAGCTCTATTAGAGTATTTTTTATATCATTAGTTAGTGAAACTGAATCCGTCATAGCACGACTCTATACCAAATAGTAATGGATCAGTGTATTTGAACTCTAAGACTGGTTTGACCGTAAAAGTACTCAACTTAAATTATGTCAAAATAATGTTACGTTTTTCGGCTTATAACGCCGGAACCCCCTAATGAAGATGATGCCCTCAAACTGCCGATCAAGATCCGTGATCACAAAGGGCAATTAACGATTATCTATATTTCTTATTCAGATGAAGGTATTACTTTTAGCTATCTTGAAATGACCGCAACCTACCCTGAAGAGCTTAATATTCATGGTTGGCTTGAGTCAGTGACCAAAAAGAAGATTATGCATTTCCCCAAGAATCTTGATTTCATTTATGAGGAATGTGAGCAAAACCCTGACAATATATTAAACATATTCCATCATTATTTCTCAGCAATTCGCTATTTATGATAGGGATGACCCTGTAAAATTGTCCACGCACGATAGATCTGCTCGGCAAAAATAATGCGTACAATTGGATGCGGGAAGGTCATTTTTGACAGCGATATTTTCTCCTTTGCCAAATGTTTGATCGAATCATCAATTCCATCTGGGCCACCGATCAAAATCGCAACGTTTGGTGTGTTTTGCTGCCAGTTTTCCATTTTTTGCGCAAGCTCTTCAGTACTAATAAGCTTTGATTGCACATCCAAAATAACTAAATGATCTTGCTCATTCAGCTTGGATAATACTGTTTTCGCTTCTAGCGCCAACCATCCATCAATTGAACCTGTTTTTGTGCGCTTGGCAATAGGTAACTCAATCACCTGTAACTGAACAGATGATCCTGTTAATCGCTTTTGGTATTCATTAACGCCCTCTTGTACCCACGCTGGCATTTTCTCACCTAGGGCAAGTAGCTTGATCCTCATGGTTTGACTCGAGTAAAGCAAAATGATGTATCGCGCGAGAATTCTGGATTAAAGACATAGCCATCATAATCAAAGCCCTTAAGCGCTTCTATATCATTAATATTATGATCGATAATATAGCGTACCATTCGACCACGCGCACGCTTGGCAAAAAGCGCAATAGTTTGATATTTATCTTTATGGAATTCTTTAAAATCAACTTCAAGCCATGTCGCTTTAATCATTTTCTTATCAATTGCTTTACTATATTCATTCGATGCTAAATTAACGATTGCTTGGTGGTTATTCTCTTTAATAATGCCATTTAACTTCTTTATTAACCTTTCTCGCCAGAAATCATATAGCAACACATCATCGATATAAAACTTAGTCCCCATTTCCAAACGATATGCCTGAATTAAATCCAATGGTCGAATCAATCCATATAAGCCTGAAATCATTAGCAAATGCTCTTGCGCATAATCAATTTGCGCAGGTGACAAAGTAAGTGCATCCAAACCTCGATAAACATCACCTGTAAAAGCAAAAAGTGCTTGCTTGGCATTGTCTTTGCCGTAGTGATTGCTATCAAAGTTGATATACATATCAAACACACCTTCTGCAAGCTTTGGTGATATCTTCATTAACCGCTCAAACTCATCTGGCGTATAATGTTTAAGCTTAGCCACGAGCTGCTTTATTTGCTCAGCGAATAATACATTACTGGTAAGCTCTGTTGGCGCATTCTGACTGAAATCTTGACTTTTTGCCGGTGAAATAAGACTTAGCATCGTCGTTTTCCGTTTTAAAACATTTTCCACATTGTAACAAAACTCGCTGCCAATAAAACATAAAATCCCAACTGCCAGAATTTTCTGGTATAACAAGCATTCGATTTTTAGAACAACAACTAATATGAAGATATTTTCCCACTTTAAATTTACGCTTATTTTATCACTCATAAGTCAACTGGCTTTTAGCTACACCCCCAAGGCGGGAGATCTATTCTTTCAGGATTTAAATTGCGGCAAATTATGTAACGCAATTACTAATGTTACCTATGGCTATGGCAACACCCAAGCATCACACGTTGGCATGCTTGTTTTTGTTAAAGGGAAGCCAGAAATTATTGAAGCCATTGACAAGTCAGTACATTTAACACCTTTGCATCATTTCTTAATGCGCAGCGTTGATAAAGATAACAAGCCACGCGTGATGGTCGGGCGCTTAAATGCCCAATACCAACCACTCATTAAAAAAGCGATTAGCTACGCTTTATCATGGCAAGGACTTCCTTATAACGATGACTTTAGCCATCAAAACGATCTTAAGACATTTTACTGCTCACAATTAATCTATGATGCGTTTATGCTAAGCAATAATAACAAGCCGATCTTTGCACTAAACACCATGACGTTTAAATAAAATGGGCACACACCACCTGAATGGCAAAGCTATTTCAAAGACATTAACAAACCAATTCCAGAGGGTGATAAAGGCACTAACCCAGGTATGATGTCACGTTCCAAGCATCTTGAAATCATTTACCATTATGGGCAGTTGCGACAAGCCATCAATTAAAAAATTTTAAGCAACTTAAAGACTAACTGTTCTTTTGCATGCGCCAAATACGCTTGCCTTTCGCTTTTACCCCACACTACATCAGGCCAACAAAAATCATCTTTTTTGCGTCCAATCACATGAATATGCATTTGTGAGACGACATTACCAATTGTGGCAACATTGACTTTATCAACGTGCAAATCCTCTTTGAGGAAACGAGATAATGTATTAATCAAAGCATTGAGCCTTAGCTGCATCTCCATATCAAGCTCAAACCATTCGGTGACCGTCACTTTAGGTACGATGAGAAACCATGTCGCCAGTGCGTTGTTTGACAACCGTAATTGAATATCTCCAAGATCTTTGATGAGACTGCTGGAATCAGCCAGAGCTTTATCGAGCACAAAAGCTGTCATACATCTTCCTTACTTTATCTAAATCAGCTTGTGTATCAACCCCAGGAGGCGTTGACGCCTTAGCTTCAGCAATTGCAATTTTTTGATTATGCCATAACACGCGTAATTGCTCTAAAGACTCAATTTGCTCTAATGGACTTTTTTCCATCTGTGCATATACCTTTAGAAAACCCGCGCGATAGGCATATAAACCAATATGACGATAATGATCTCCCATCTTAATCTCACCTTGGTCAAACACACCACGCTGCCATGGAATCGGCGCTCTTGAGAAATACAAAGCATATTGCTCGCGATTAAATACGACTTTTACGCAATTTGGATCATGAATTTCACTGTCATCGGTTATTTGCTCACACAAAGTCGCCATTACCGCTTGCGATCTATCCACTAACAAATCAGCAGCTTGAATCACATTTTCCATCGGAATTAATGGCTCATCCCCTTGGATATTAACAACGATATCTTCATCAGCAATTGCTAATTTCTGCACGGCTTCAGCCAAACGATCAGTGCCTGATTGATGATCTACTGCCGTCATGCAAACTGTCGCACCAAAACTGTGTGCTACCTCCTGAATTTCTTCACTATCTGTAGCAATCACCACTTGCTCAAAGCCACATTGTAATGCGCGCTCATAAACATGCTCAATAATGGGTTTGCCTGCCAAATCAAGTAATAACTTATTGGCAAGGCGACTTGATTGCAAACGCGCTGGAATAATAATATGGCGCTTACTCATAGTGTTTGACTTCTTCAAGCGTTAGCTTCTTAGCTTCTTCTAATAGCATACGCGGTACGCCATCGATAATAGGGTATGCTAATTTATCCGCTTTACACACAAGCACCTTGTTTTGCTTATCGTATATCAATGATGATTGACATTCAGGACATACTAAAATACTTAATAAATCTTGATCCATTTGTTACGCCTTAATCACAAAGATGAATTCATTATCTACTTCAAGTTGCTCTAAGATAGCATAGCCATTGATCTTACACCAAGCAGGAATATCATGCTTAACCCCTGGATCGGTACAAGTCACTTTTAACTGCTCGCCAGCGGTCATCTTTTTTAATGCATTTTGCGTTTTAATCACAGGCATCGGACATAATAAGCGACGTAAATCTAGCTCAACATTAACCTCCATCAGACATACCACGCTTGCTGTACTTCATCAACGGTAAAAGGCTTCACCGTATGCTCACGTGCAACACCATCAGGATAAGCAAAGCGCACAGTCACTTCGTCAGCTTCTCTTCCTTGTGAGAAGCGCGCAATAATTCTAGCGACAAACGCTTCATCTTGAGTGTCAAAGTTGCCATCGATCAATGTCAGTGGTCCACCATGACTTTCAACAGTAATATGCGGAAATTGACGCTTATAACCATTTAGAAAATTATTCTCACCTTCTTCGCGGGCAATAATTAATTTAAACTCAGGTTTAGGACGCAAATGGCGACCAACTTTCAACAGCATAATGTCATCAAAGTCGTAATCACGCTTATCATTGCGACCTTTCCATAAATCAACTAGTTTATCTGAATATTGTTTATCGGTTAAAAAGCAGCAACCTCCAGCAGGTGTTGCATAATCAACAAAACCATATGAGCTGGCTAGTTCAAATTGTGGCGTGCGATTGCGCCCGTGAAAACCAAATAGCTTCTGACGATCAACCCACCCTTCGCACTCAGGCTTGGTTTCAGGTAGATTTTTAGCACATAATGGACGCAATAATAAATCATCGATACCTGATTGCTTTTGAATAACTGGCATGGTGTCTTTACGTTGCGACATCGGACGCTGACCAATGACCTCACCGGTAATAATGAAATCGAAACCATTTTCAAGCGCCCATTCTTTGGCTTTTTTGACCATGAAAATCTTACAATCCAAACACGGGTTCATATTGGCGCCATAGCCATATTTTGGATTTAATAACACATCTTTGTACTCTTCAATCACATCGATAATATGCAATTTTATCCCAAGCTGTTCAGCAACCCATAAGGCATTGTTACGCTTTTCTTTGCTTTGATCTTTCTTACGAATGGCATGCGTATGCCCTTCAACACAAAAACCGGTGAAGAAGTTAATACCCTCAACATGAATGCCTTGATCTGCAATCACCTTGGTTGCCAACATGGAATCTAAACCACCGGAAATAAGTGAAACCGCCTTATATTGCTTAGGTTTTTCTGAATGAGAATTATGTAATGATGTCATTTATTATATTGTGTCTACTTTAAAATTTGCGCACATTGTACGCGCTATAGACAATTTTTTCATTATTCAAATGAAACTTTCTATAACTTTCTGTCAAAGTATTTATTTAAAAAGCTGCTTGTACCCACTGAATATCATCTCCTGTCATGCCGATGACATCAAAACGGCATTCGGCATGTTGATAATGTGGATGTTGCTGCAGAAAAACTTGCGCTGTTTTACGCACTTTTATCTGTTTAGATTTTGTCACCATTTCTAATGCCGAGCCAAACTGTGCTGACTTTCGCGCCTTAACCTCAACAAATATCAATACATCAGCAATTTGACCAATCAGATCGATCTCACCTAATGGTGTCAGAAAGTTCTTGGTAATTAAGCTAAAACCTTGAGTCTCTAGAAACGTTAAGGCTCTATTTTCCGCTTCACCACCAATGGCTCGACTCATCTAAACAATACCATTATGACGCAGTAATGCATCAACTGATGGTTTTTGACCTTTGAATTTTTCAAATAGCTCGGCCGCTGGTGCTGAGCCGCCTGTCTCCAAAATAATTTGCATAAACTTCTGACCAATGACTTTGTTTAATACGGACTGACCCTGTTCAAACTCAGCAAAAGCATCACTGGATAACACTTCCGCCCATTTGTAACTGTAATAGCCTGCCGCATAGCCACCTGCAAAAATATGTGAAAAGCCATTTTCAAAGCGATTAAACTTGGGCACCTCTAACAATGCTGTTGATTGGCGCACATCCTCTATTATTTGATGAATATCTAAACCCTCTACACTACTTTGGTGTAGTTGCATATCAAACAGTGCAAACTCAAGCTGACGCAACATCGCTAAACCTGATTGATACTGACGTGAGGCAACTAACTTCTGAAAGAGCTCTTTTGGCAAGCTTTTTTTGGTTTCAATATGCTCTGACAGCAATTGTAACCCTTCTTCACACCAGCAGAAATTCTCCATAAACTGACTTGGTAACTCAACGGCATCCCACTCAACACCATTAATCCCTGAAACAGGCAAATGCTCTACTTGCGTTAAGATATGCTGTAAGGCATGACCAAATTCATGAAATAAAGTCAATACATCATTATGCGTCAATAACGCATCAGCCCCTTCATTGGCGGGCATAAAGTTACAAGTAACATACGCTACAGGTGTTTGCACTGAATGATCAAGACGCTTATAGCGCGTGCGACATTCATCCATCCACGCACCATCACGCTTGTGTGCTCTTGCAAAGAAATCAACTAAAATTGCCCCACGAAGTTGCTTGTTTTCATCATAAAATTCATACAATTCTGTTTGTGGATGATAGCGATCCCAATCATTGCGCTTCTTCGCTGTGATACCATAAAGAGATAACAATACACTAAACAAGCCTTTCATTACGTGGTTCAAAGGGAAATAAGGGCGCAGCTCTTCAGAGGTAAAATCATAACGTGCCTTTTTCATCTTATCTGAATAATATACGCTATCCCATGGTTTAAACTCATCATCCAATCCAGACGCTTTAGCAAATGCTATAAGCTCTTGCAGCTCTTTTTGTGCATGTGGTTTTGCCTTTTGTAGCAAATCTTGCATAAAGTGCATCACCTCATCAACTGAGGTTGCCATCTTCGTTGCCAATGAGACTTCAGCATAGTTTTTAAATCCTAAAAGTCGAGCTTCTTGTGCTCTTAAGCACATAATCTCTTGCATAATCTTAGCGTTATCAAAGCTTTTATTGTCCGCTTCACTGGAGGCGCGCGTGATATAGGCTTTATAAAAAGTCTCGCGCAGCTTGCGATTATCGGCTTGCTGCATTACAGAAATATAGGTTGGTGCGTCAAGTCCTAAGACAAAACCATCCTTCTCTTGTATCTGCGCCTTTAAACGTGCTTGCTCTTTAGCACTGTCTGATAAACCTTTTAATTCATCTTCATTCAATGCGTGATAATGCCACGCCATCGTTGCATCAAGCACATTATTCTCAAAATCACTTTGCAACTTGGCAAGCTTAGTAACGACTTGCTCAAACTCCTGACGCTTGTCACCTTCTAAGTCCACGCCTGATAATTTAAAACTGCGAATAGCATCATTAATCGCCTTAATCTGCGCTTGATCTAAAGATTTATCACGTTGCAAAATAGTTTGATACGCCTTTAGCATGCGCCCGTCCTGTGCCGTTTGCGTTGAATATTCTGATATTTTCTCAACACAATACTGATAAACTTCACGCAACTTTGGTGTGTTTTTAACAGCATTTAAATGCCCCACAGGACCAAAAGTTTTGCTAAGCGCATCTTCGGCTTCTTCTAGAGGGTAAATAAAACTATCCCAAGTATAATCATTCGCTTTAAGTAATTGCTCTTTTAAATTACGGCAATACTGAATGCACTTTTCCACTTCAGTCTTGGCGTTATCAATGTCTATTTGTGAAAACTTGGGTAAATCTAATGTAACTACATCGCTCATCTGTATGTTCCTTGGCATAAATTCTTCATTCTGCTAAGGCTTTATAATACACTTATTTCACTGCGAAAAAATATGAAAAAAGCACTAATAGACAATGCCTGCTGATCTTAACACTTATTTAACAGCTTTTGTGATGTTTATCATCCCAATGCTCTTTGCTATCACACTACATGAAGCAGCACACGCCTACATCGCCAAATTACGCGGTGACAAAACCGCCTATCTTATGGGGCGAGTTACTTTAAACCCGATTAAACATATCGATATTCTCGGCACAATCATTCTGCCAACTGCAATGTTTCTATTAGGTACTGGTTTCTTATTTGGCTGGGCAAAGCCTGTGCCTGTTAATTTTAACAACCTCAAAAAGCCACGCCAAGATATGATTCTTGTGGCAATTGCTGGACCTTTAGCCAATTTTATTATGGCAATTATTTGGTTTTTGCTGTGGAAATTTGTACCAAACTTCGGTTTCCATCAGATGGCACAATTTGGTGTCATACTCAATTTGATGCTAATGGTATTTAACTTATTACCCATTCCACCACTTGATGGCAGTCGCGTTGTTAGCGCATTATTACCTTATAAAGCAACACTACAGTACAACCGTTTAGAGCGCTGGGGATTTTTGATCGTGCTTTTGCTGCTGTTTATTCCTTTTGGTCAATCAAATTTACTGGCAAGCATCTTGCTACCACTGATTAATAAACTCTATTTACTCATTCAATTTATCTTTTAATTTCAAGGCATCAACAATGCAATTAGAACATGAAAAACCGGATTCACCAATTTTTGTTAAACACTACAAGTCTGGCGAGCTAACACTCCCACAACAGACATTCTCTCACAGCGTGATTATCACACCTGAGGCAATTATTAATAATAACTGGGATGTAAAATCTATTGATGGGCTTAATCTTGATGTCATTGATCCACTTATTGAGCTTGATGCGCATGTTTATCTTCTTGGCACCGGTGCAACATCACAGATTCCACCGCAAGAAATCATCATTGCTTTTGCCCGCCTAGGCAAATCCATTGATTTTATGGATTCAGCTGCCGCATGCCGCACTTTTAATATTCTAGCAAATGAAGGGCGCCGTGTTGCCGCTGCTATCATTGTCTAACATCAAAATACTCGGCATAAATCAATTTTTCGCCACTTTTTATTAAATTTTCTCTAACCTCCTTGATATCTTTTTGCTATACGCTAGGATTAGGTCTATAGTAATCAGTGATTCTTATAGGTTCATACAACAGAAGGAAGACAACGATGAGAAAAATCACACTACTTGGCATTGTTTCTAGTGCCGCATTATTATCTGCTTGTGCCACATCACCTAAAGCACCTGCGCCACAAAGCACGGATGCATCTGTTACAGCAATGTCAGCACCAGCATCAGTCACCTCAAATAGTAGCTCATTGCCAAGCTCAACAGTTAAACTAAGCGCTAAAGATGGACGTTTAGTTGCAAAGATTTATACTGATTGGAATGGCGCCAAACAAGGGGATTTAAAACTTCACTGGGTTGCACCTAGCCAATCCCATTGCGTAAGCACAACGTTCCCAATTATGAAATACAAAGAGGCCAGCGATTACTCTTGGGCTTATAGAACACTTGCCCATCAAAGCGCTAATGGTTCAATATCATGTCCAGGTGTATGGAAAGCTGAAGTGGTGTACACACCAAGCAAAGCAGTTGTTGGCCAAGCTGAGCTTAACGTTTCTCAATAAAGTGCGACAGCACCTCAACAGTAACTTTTCTATGTATTAATACGCTTTAAATTTGACTAAAACTAAATATTCACCCATAAGTACTCACCGTACCCTGAGCGTAAATCAAAGCGATGCACTGAGTATCAGTCGAAGTGTGTAGCTTGGGAAAATTACACTTCATAGAGGCTTCGACTTGCGTTCAGCCAACGCTTACACAATCAAAGTGGGCAGGGATATAGCCTTAAATTCTATAAAAAATTCAATCTAACCTTGCTATTACTTTTCTCAAAACTTAAGCAGAGCAGTGTATTTTCATCTAACTGTTGATGGAAGTAATATTTATCTTGGACATTTTTCTTTTTGCATTCGCCACTTTCATTGACTTCAAAAATATAACGATTTAACCCATTAGCAATCCCCTCACCAGTCAGCTTAAGACTTGCTTCTTTATATGCCCATAGCCAGTAAAACACGTCTCGTTGCGCACTGTCGCCTTTTTTAGCAGCAACCAAGTCATACTCGCTCTTTGCAAAATATTGCTTTGCTATCGCTAGCACATCGACTTTTTCTTTTTTCGTCTGTACATCAATACCAACACGCTTCCCTTTAGCAATTGCTATAACAACATAATCACGCGTATGACTAATATTAAAATCGATCATACTATCAACGAGAAATGGTCGTCCATTTTGGGACTTTGAAAATCGCAGATCAGTAGTAGTAACACCTAATAACTCACTCAACAACTTATAGCGCAACCATTGCGATGCAATATACTCGATACGCTTACGCTCCAATTTCAAGCCTCTGGCATAATCTCTAATTTCAAACGGTAATATACTAAGCGCTTCTAGCGCATCAAATTTGTTTAGATTTAGAACATATATATCAATCATCATTATAAGCTTATTGAACAGGTTCATCTTGACTTCATAGTTAAAATAGAAATTTAAACGTAAACTTGCAGAAATGAAAGCACTTTCATATACTGACAGCACAAATTCCATTATATCGCTCGTGAATCATTTTACGGTACTTGCTTGTAAAGTAGTTTGTGATGGGTATATATAAACTCTAGGAGAATGATATGGCTGTACTAACTATCCGCAACGTACCAGATGACGTGCATCGCGCACTAAAAGCAAAAGCATTAAAGCACGGCAGAAGCACTGAAGCTGAAATTAGGGAAATACTAAAGAACGCTGTTGAGCACCAAAGTCAAGTGAAGCTAGGCAGCCTATTATCCACCATTCGCAAAAAGGTTGGAGTTATCAAACTTGATACGCATCGTGACAAAACACCACCTTCACCATTGGATTTCACATGATACTTGTCGATACTAACGTTATTTCAGAACCATTAAAGCCTCGACCGAATGTAAACGTTATCAAATGGCTTGATGATCAACTAATCGATGCGCTATATTTATCAACCATCAGCATTGCAGAAATTCGATTTGGTATTGCGGCATTACCCTCAGGCAAGAAAAAGACGATACTAGAAGAAAGTCTAGAATCAACCATATTGCCACTGTTTGCTAATAGAGTTTTGAGCTTTGATCAGAATGCTGCAAAAATCTACGCGTTATCAATGGTAAAAGCACGAAAAAACGGTATCGCCGTCGGCATAGCAGACGCCTATATTGCAGCTATTGCCAAAGCAAACTCAATGACCATTGCAACACGCGATACAAACCCATTTCAAGCATTTGAAGTACCTTATATTAATCCTTGGGAATGTTAGTATTTAATTAAACGCGACTACCCAACTGCATGCTTGCATTATATAATTAACATAGTTTACTTAATTGGAGACAACCACCATGAAACAAAAACTCCGTTATATCGCTGATACTATCTTCTTTCTTGCTTGCATTACCTTTATTGCCTCACTTACCTCTATTTTCTATTTCAACAACTTTAGTATTATCGTTAAAGGACACGTTGTTTATTGGGTTTACGCGGCGCCTTTGGCGCTATTTTTATATGCTTTTTTACGTAACCGGCTATTAGCGGATAAACCAAATGACACAAATTCCGAAAATCCGCTTGAACCGACTCAAAAAACGAGCTAACGTAACCTCACACATTGCTTTTCACAAGATTCTAAATATGAGAATATCGCAAACTTTACTTGCCACTGAAAAAGAAACGCCAAAAGATGCCGAATTAATCAGTCATCAATATATGTTACGTGCTGGCTTAATTCGCAAACTTGCCTCAGGCATTTATCAATGGCTACCTACAGGCATGAAAGTGCTACAAAAAGTGCAAACAATTGTTCGTGAGGAAATGGATAACGCAGGCGCCTGTGAGATTTTAATGCCTAGTATATTACCTGCTGAGCTATTGCAAGAAACGCATCGTTGGCAAAAATTCGGTCCTGAGCTTCTAAAAATGCAAGATCGCCATGAGCGTGACTTTTGCTACGGACCAACACATGAAGAACCGATTGTTGACATTGCACGCAAAGAAATTAAAAGCTATAAACAATTACCCCTGAATTTATATCAAATCCAAACAAAATTCCGCGATGAGATACGTCCACGCTTTGGCGTGATGCGCGCACGTGAATTTATTATGAAAGATGCTTATTCATTTCATAGCAATTATGATTGCTTAGAAGACACCTATCAGAAAATGCATCAAGCATATTGTAATATCCTAACGCGTATGGGACTTAAATTTCGTGTCGTTAATGCTGATGCTGGCGCCATTGGTGGTAGTAAAACACATGAGTTTCAAGTACTTGCCGCAGCGGGCGAAGATATTGTTTGCTACAGCAATCAAAGTGATTATGCTGCCAACATTGAAATGGCAGAGTATTTAAAGCCAGATCTCACGACACGCAAGTCTCCTTCTCAATCACTTGAAAGGATCTCAACACCTAACTTAAAAACCATTAGCGATATTTGTCAAAAGTTTGACTTGTTACCTGAAAACACGATCAAAACGATTATTATCAAGGACAGTGATAATACACTCTTTGCCTTAGTGCTGCGCGGGGATCATGAGTTAAATGAGATCAAAATCGAAAAGTTACCTCAAATCAACGCACCTTTTACTTTTGCCACGGAAGCCGAAATACAGCAAGCATTTAATGCCAATATCGGCTCTTTAGGTCCTGTTAATTCACCGATTAAAGTGATTGCTGATCATAGCGCTGTCATGTTACACGACTTTGTATGTGGCGCTAATGAAGATGATTTTCACTTCTTTGGTGCAAACTGGGATCGCGATATTAAAAGCTATGATGTTGCTGATCTTCGCAATGCAGTTGCCGGCGATATATCTCCTGATGGCAAGGGCACACTTGAGCTTACAAGCGGCATTGAAGTTGGGCATATTTTCCAACTAGGGGACAACTACTCCAAAGTGATGAACGCCAATATTCTTGATGAAAATGGTAAGAAACAAGACCTTATTATGGGCTGCTATGGTTTTGGTGTCACGCGTATTATTGCGGCGGCAATCGAGCAATCGCATGATGATAATGGCATTATTTGGCCAAGTGAGATCGCACCGTATGATATCTCGATCATTCCAATGAATATGCATAAATCAACTAAAGTCTTCGAGGTTGCCAATAAACTTTACAATGATCTTAGAGCTGCCGGCTTTGATGTTTTATTTGATGATCGCAAAGAGCGACCAGGTATTATGTTTGCTGATGCGGATTTAATCGGTGCACCACATCAACTGATTATTGGTGAACGTGGACTAGAAAATGATGTCATCGAATACAAATGTCGCAAAACACAACAAAAATCTGAGATTCCTTATAGCATTGACGCTGTGTTGCAAAAGGTCTGCGCTAAGCAAACTGGCAAAGCAAAATTAAGCCCATGCCACTAACCTAATTTAGTTTGCGCAGGGTACAACCCATCGCAAACCATTTTGACTTTCTCTTATCCTCACTTACAATAACACGCATTGAAAATACTTTATTATTTGATTTTGTTATGTCAAACAACCATCCTTTTGCTCAAGATGCACTAAAAACAATCAATCTAGAAATTGAGACGCTTCAACAGCTTAAAAAACATATTGATGATAGTTTCATCACCGCTTGTGAGTTAATTCTCAAATGTCAGGGGCGTGTGATTATCATCGGCATGGGTAAATCAGGGCATATCGCCTCAAAGATTGCAGCCACGCTTGCTAGCACGGGAACACCCGCATTCTTCGTCCATCCAGCTGAAGCAGGGCACGGTGATTTTGGCATGATTACACGTCAAGATA
Source organism: Caedibacter sp. (assembly GCA_020629575.1). Taxonomy (GTDB): domain Bacteria; phylum Pseudomonadota; class Gammaproteobacteria; order Francisellales; family Francisellaceae; genus Caedibacter. The sequence continues at coordinate 14,464 of JAHDDB010000008.1, forward strand.
TCGTCATTGCCATCTCAAATTCTGGCTCAACCCCTGAGCTAACCTCATTAATCCCGATGATTAAGCGCCTTGATATCCCACTTATCGCCATCTCCAGTAAACCTCAATCTGCATTGGCACAAGCAGCAGACATTGCCCTTAACCTCGGTGTTGAAAAGGAAGCTTGTCCACACAATTTAGCACCCACATCAAGTACAACAGCAACTTTGGTATTGGGTGATGCCTTAGCGATTGCGTTATTAAATGCTAAAAACTTTAGTGCGGAAGACTTTGCTAACTCACATCCAAGTGGTGCATTAGGCAAGCGTTTGCTTTTAAAAGTATCAGATCTTATGAAAAGCGGTACATCTCTGCCCATTGTAACTTCTCAAAGTACATTAGAAGATGCGATTTTAGAGATCAGCTCTAAAGGTTTAGGAATGACGCTTATATCTGATGATAACAAGACACTTAATGGTATTTTTACCGATGGTGATTTGCGTAGAATTTTCCAACAATCCCTTTATCAAAAAGGGCTTAATATTGCAGAAGTTATGGGCAAAAGACCAAAGACAATCACCGAGGACGCCATGGCAATTGAAGCATTAAGCCTCATGAATCAATTGAAAATTACCACATTGGCGGTTTTAAATCATCAAAATGAAATTGCTGGCATTATCCACATGCATGACTTAGTACGCGAGGGTATCGCTTAAATAACTAACTTTAGTTATCCCTCACCCGCGCAGCCTACGCTGCACGACCTCTCCCGCATAGGGCAAGGCAATCGTTGCTGCAACTTTTTTCATTATGACTAACTTGAGAAATCCAATACAAAAATATCATACTTTTTGATTTTAGCTTTCAAGGTCGCAGGACTTATGCCCAATACTTCAGCGGTATTACTTAAATGAAACCCAGTATATGCTAAAGTTGCCTTAATTAAGCCACGCTCAATTTCTTCCGTGACTAGACTTAACATAAAACGTGGCTCATCTTGCGGATTACGTCTTGCTTCTTCATAACGCATCTCAGCAATGGCATAAATAAATCTTTCTATATTGCTACTCATGATGAATATCCTTATCTAAGTTTGTTACCTCTCTTGTAACTTAAAGATAGAATCAAATTTAAAGCTTGCATAAAGAGATCAACACTTTGATGCTTGCGTTTTCGCTGAAATAACTATAGTCAAATTGCTATGTTTTAATGTCACAAAGATGCATTGCTTTGCTATCATGACTTGTGTTTGAATTGAAATTAGCGACTTTACGATGCACTTAGAGAGAAAACAAAATGCCTTTGAACTCCATACAAACTACACTCCCGCGGGAGATCAGCCAACGGCAATTGCATCCTTAACTCAAGGTTTAAAAGGAGGCTTAAAACATCAAACATTACTTGGTGTCACCGGCTCTGGAAAAACCTATACAGTGGCTAATGTCATTCAGAATGTTCAGCGCCCTACGCTGATTCTTGCACATAATAAAACACTTGCCGCGCAATTATATGCCGAGATGAAACAGTTTTTCCCAAAGAATGCCGTGGAATATTTTGTATCGTATTATGATTATTATCAGCCTGAAGCTTATGTTGCTGCATCGGATACTTATATCGAAAAAGACTCATCGATTAATGAACATGTTGAACAAATGCGCTTATCTGCCACCAAAGCGATCTTAGAACGCCAAGATGTAATCATTGTTGCCACCGTATCAGCAATCTATGGCTTGGGCGATCCTGAGCAGTATATGCAAATGCTGCTGCACCTTAAAGTAGGTGAGCAAATCGATCAACGCAGTATTTTAAGACGCTTGAGTGACATGCAGTATCATCGCAATGATATGGATTTCTCACGTGGAACATATCGTGTGCGTGGCGAAGTTATCGATATATTTCCTGCAGATTCTGATAAAGATGCCGTAAGAGTTGAGCTATTTGATGATGAGATTGAGAGTATTAAACTCATCGATCCACTTACTGGCAAAATCACAGCAAACACCTATCGCGCAACCATATTTCCAAGTACGCATTATGTCAGCTCAAAAGAGCGCCAAAAAAGCATGGTAGAAGAAATCAAAGATGAATTACGTGAGCGTGTTGCGTATTTTCAAAAAGAAAACCGCTTGATTGAAGCACAACGCATTGAGCAGCGCACATTATATGATATTGAAATGATTAATGAACTGGGTTACTGCACAGGTATTGAGAATTATTCACGCCTTTTGTCGGCTCGCGCACCAGGTGAGCCACCACCGACATTATTGGATTATTTACCGCAAAATGCATTTATTGTAATTGACGAATCACATGTCACCATACCGCAATTTGGCGGCATGTATAAAGGAGATCGCTCACGCAAAGAAAATCTTGTTAATTATGGTTTTCGTCTACCTTCAGCATTAGACAACCGCCCACTTAAATTTCATGAATTCGAGGCATTAGTTACCCAAGCAATTTATGTCTCAGCTACGCCCGCTGATTATGAAAAAGAACATCAACAAAATATAGCTGAACAAGTTGTGCGGCCAACAGGATTGCTAGATCCCTTGGTTGAGGTCAGACCTGTAAACATACAAGTGGAAGATGCCTTATCTGAAATAAACAAAGCAGTGCAAAAAGATGAGCGCATTCTTATCACAACCCTTACTAAGCGTATGGCTGAGGATCTTACGGATTATTTATCTGAACACGGGGTCAATGTCCGTTATCTTCATGCTGATGTTGACACCGTTGAACGTGTTGAGATTATTCGTGATCTGCGCATGGGCGTCTTTGATGTATTGGTTGGTATCAACCTACTACGTGAAGGTTTAGACATGCCTGAGGTTAGCACGGTTTTGATCTTTGATGCGGATAAGGAAGGTTTCTTAAGATCAGAGCGCTCATTGATCCAGACCATTGGCCGCGCTGCACGTCACATTAATGGCAAGGCTATTTTATACGCTGAGGTGATTACCGGATCAATGCAACGCGCGATAGATGAGACATTGCGGCGGCGCAACAAACAACAGCAATTTAATATTGATCACGATATTACGCCAACATCCATCAAAAAGAAGATTGGTGACTTATTGGAATTATCTCCTGAATTTGGTAAGAAGGCAGCCAAAAATAATGCGCGTAAAAAGGTTAAAGATATTGCCATTGATGAGGTTCTTGGTGTGAAAGAAGCCGTGACACTCGTTAAGAAACTTGAAAAAACAATGAAAGAGCATGCGCGTAATCTTGAGTTTGAACAAGCAGGAAAAATGCGCGACCAAATCAAAACCATCAAAGAAAAGTACTTATTGTAGACAATTAATGACTTTATAATTAACTAAAATGGCGTATTTTTTACAATATTTGAGAAAAAATCTACTTATCCATGGTTAATATCTCACATATTTATGCTACAATCTCTGCACCACAACAGCTACAACAGTGTACGATGCGATTTTTACTATGTCTTGCAGCATTCGCAGTAATGCTCTACAGCAACAGCTATGCAGCAGAGCGAATAATTAGAGAAATGAATATCCCCGCCACGCTATCATTTATTCCACAAATTGTTCAAGATCACCCAATCATTGCGCTCGTTGTTGCACTTACTGTTATCTCTTATCTGATCCTACGCATTCGCAGGTTCCTTAGAAGCAAATAATTTTGGCTCTTCTGCATTTGTTGTGTGAGTGGAAACTTATAATACTCCCCATTTTTTGGACCACGATTAGAGCCATCATTCCGGTATATAACTATAAAAGCTCAACATGCTTATTAAAATATTCTGGTGCTAATTTAACGTCAAAAGTTTGATTAATAATACCGGATTGTCTTATCGACCCAACATCACCTTGAGCAACAAGCCGGCCAGAATCAAGTACAAATAGATAATCACTGGTTTGTGCCGCATGAGCCAAATCATGAAGCACCCAAATGATTGTTTTCTTGTGATCAACATTAAGTGTTTTGACTAGTTGAAGCAATTGTAATTGATGCTTAATATCTAAATATGTAGAAGGTTCATCTAACACAATAATTGGCGTTTGCTGTGTTAATATCATGGCAAGCCATGCACGCTGTTGTAATCCTCCTGATAGTTCATTAATAAAATAATCTTTATAATCATGCATTTGCGTAATATCTAGCGCCCACTCAATGACCCTATTATCCTCTTGGGAAATCTTCTTGATAAGACTTTGATAGGGGAATCTTCCCGCATTTAATAAATCAGCAACTCGATAATTATCTGGAATACTCGAACGCTGCGGGAGAAAGGCTATTGACTGCGCGAGTTGTTTTGATTTGTAATGGTTGATTGGCTGATTTTCTAGTAACACCTCACCATTATTCGGTTTTAATAATCCACATAAAGCCTTCAACAATGTACTTTTCCCTGAGCCATTAGGACCAATAAGCGCACTAATCTTACCCGTTGGAATTTCAAGGCTAATACTATCAAGAATTAACTTATTCTTATAGCCAAAGCTTAGATTACGTGCACTAAGTGTTGGTGAGAGATTATTCATTTGTTTCTCCTAGAAAGTAATGTTCAGGGTGCGGGTGACATAAAAAATCATGATGAGATATGTTCCAAGCATAAGCACCTGCATGTGAAAATACAATGATATCACCTATTGAAAGGTGTTTGATCATCTGTTTATATGCTAGCACATCTTTAGGGGTGCACAGCTGTCCTACGATAGTCACTTCTTTATCGGCAATCGTAATACGCTGATATGCTTTATCCCAATGCTTGACAGGGATGGTAGTAAAAGGATGGCTATGCGACTGAGCATAGGGTGTGCGAAAATGATGTGTGCCTCCACGTGTTATCACAAAATACTCACCATGACTTTGTTTAATATCAATCACCTCAACAGCATAATAACCGCAATAGACACTTAAACTGCGGCCACATTCAAAGTAAATAGAAAGTTCTTTGTTATCATCATGTGATAAGGTTTGGTTTAATAAATTAAAAAAAAGCTGCCAATTGAAGCGATGACTTTTGTCTGCATAATCTACGCCAATACCACCACCCACATTTAAATGCGTGAGATTCAATCGATGTGTACGATTGATATGGTGTAAATAATCAATATATTGAGCGATCAGCTTAGCATGTTTGTACTCATCAACCTGAAAGGATGCAAGGTGGAAGTGCAGACCTTTCAGTTGAATCAACTGATGACCTACCAAATAAGCTAAACACGATTGCAGCATAGTTTCATCCATGCCAAAGGGCGAAGGTTTTGACCCCATCGTTAAACGAGTCTGATTAAATTCATCAAACTTAAGATTAAGCCTTAACAAAATTTGCACGGTTTGATTGTTTTTATGACAAATGTGACTCAAGCGCTGTAATTCATACAAACTTTCAACATGAATAAACTGTACATCTTGCTGTAAACAAGCTGATAGTTCATCATCTGTTTTCCCGGGACCGCCAAAAGCAATTGGAATGTTAGGATACTGTTGGCGGATCTTACTAAGCTCACCCATAGAGGCCACCTCAAAACCATAACAATGTTGCGCTATTGTTTTGAGTATTGGCGCTTCTGCATTGGCTTTAGCCGCGTAAAACATCTGGCATTGTTTTGGCAAAAAACGCATCACTTGCCTTAGGTGATCATCAAGGGCATCTAAGTCGTAAATGTAAGCGCATAATGGCTCATGTCGAAACTGTATTTTCTTTAGTTGGTTAATATGTTGCTCTACTTGATCAAGTTGAGTGATTATCTTTAAGACTTCTTGCACGCTACTTCTCCATCAACAAAGGATTAGGTAAATCAATGTAATGCGCATTTCTATCGGCAGATTTTAAAAATCGAGTCAATAGGTTCGCTTTGTATGGTAGGGATTTACTTGTTAATAATCGATCTAATTGCTGTTGCGTAAAGAGATCATTTGAGTGATGTCTTAACTTAAGAATTTGTTTATGCACAATTTGCCAAAGACTTTGTTCAAGGCTAAAACTATCACTGGCGATATAATGAATAGCACTCGCCAAATGATTAAATATAAGGCAATATGCAATCCGCCTAAAACTTTGCTCACCATCATAAAAAACATTCTCTGACATCAGTTCTTGAGGATTATTTCTCCAGTGATGCAAGCACAGCTTTGTTCCTTCTAAATCGCGAATATAAAGGTGCTCTAGCTCATGATTTTCATTTAAATGAACAATGATATTTTGCAAGTGTGGCTCAAAAACAATACCCTTATGACAAAAACTCTCCAATACAAAAGGAATTAATATTTGACAATATCTCACAAACCATTGTTGTGCCGTTACTGTATAATGCTGTTGTGTTTGTCTAGAGCGCTGTTGAAGTAATTGCTCGATAGTTGACTTAGTTGACACGTTCGCAGAAAAAAGTTTCAATGCAACATACGTGTTATGCTGCTGTTCAACTGGAATATTTTCACGCAGGATAACACCAAATATTTCTTTTAAATGAATATGCTCTGCCAAGTTACTTAGCGCCAATGTATAGGCATTTGGTTCATAGAGTAGAGTGACATTAGGATGCCCGTCTGTTAAGTTCCGCTGTTTAAGCAGCCTACTTAAGCTTACCGCACTTTCTAATTCATAAATCGCATTCTTTCTGAGGCAATTCGTCAATCTTATATGTAATGAAAACTTATACATATAATCATCACTGTTAGTAAATAACGTTCTTACTGAGGAAGTTGCCTGTGTTAGGTCTCCCATGATACCCACTGAGCTAATAGATAAATCTGCTAATAGCTTTTGATATTTTTTATCTGATAACAAATATGCTGCTTGCCATGGATGCAGTGGATAGTAAATAAAATCCTGATCACTTTTGAATAAAGGGGGTAATGCTGCTTGTGACGCATAGCTATGAATTAAGTGCTTTGGGACCTTAAAATAATGCAATCTAAACTTTGCAGAAATCTCTGGCGAGAGCTTACACATTAATAGACCATTAATACCATATCTTGCCTTAGGTGTTGGATGGAATTCATGCCCGAAAACAAGTTGTTGTTCGTTGTCAATAAAATGTGTCTGTATTGGAGAGTCATTGATACACGAAACAAAATACGCCATATTTTGTAAGCTATTTTTGGCTTGCAATAATAGCTCAATGTTTAATATAGAGGCTTGCTGTTGAGATAGGTGATGATTAATAAGCGAAAGCAAACTTAAATAATCGATTATATTTTCGTTACCTAAGTGATCAGTGGCTATAATCTGAGAATTAATGGTGAAAAACCCACTCAATGACGCTTTGGCAATACGCGCAGATAAGGTATAGGCACCCACAGGAAAATAAATGATCTGTTTATGGTGTTGATCTTTTTTTATTGTCAATTGATTTGCGGGTAATACAAACTCTCGAATATAGCAATTCAATAGTGCATTGCATGAGTGCCGATCTGCGATCTCATTTGCCCTATTTATTAAAGCTGAAGATTGTTGGCTTTCAAGCGAATCACTCATATCGCCTCCTTATGTTGTTGAGAAGATGAAATTGAATAAACCATGAGATAAAGTTGATAAATGGCGCATAACAGCAAAAGTGGCAATGCTGCAAGCATAAAAGGAGCTGATAAACCCCAAGCACTAAACATAACACCTGCTAAGACGCCTGCGACAACACCACCATACTTGTTAAAGCTATCAAGCCATGCAAAAACGCGTCCTTCTTTTTGAGCAAATGGCAGCTGAGCAGTCAGCTTGTTGAGACTGATATAAGCACAAGTCATGCTTATCCCCATAATCACTCTCAAGATAATTAAGAGCACAAAAGATGATGTGTATGCTTGGTAGATAAAGCTAATAGACAATGTAATCAATGAAATCATCAATAACTTTAAAGGATGCCTAAGATATAGCTGCAACCGTTGGCAAGGCAATAAAATAAGTAAATATACAGCATGAGGTATCGCAAAAATAATGCCTGCAACCGTCGTACTGTAAACATCAAAAACAGTATTTAGAAATAGTAGAAAATAAGGAAAAGTTGCTACAAGACTAAAACTTAATACAAATGTACCAAGCAATAACAATCCATAAGGCAGGCTCGCACCAATGTCAGATGATCTTTTATTGCCTGATCTTTTATTCACTACTTTATCTTTTTCACCTTTTTTATCTTTATCTAAATCCATAGATATGTTTTTTTCATCATTTTCCAGATAGATCATTATCAAGATACTAGAAAGAAAGGTTATCGTGCCCAGTAATGCATAAATACTAAAAACAGAATGAACATGAATCAGAAAGCCGATGACAATAGGCGCAATAAGAAATGCACAACGCGCTGACAGCTGCGTTAAATTTAGAATCTGTGGGAGTTTTTGCTGTGAAACTGTTTTAGCAAGATAGGCATTCGCTGCAGCAAGTGTGCCACCTAGTATTCCTTGCAAGCAGAGAGATACAATAAAAACAGCAAGATGTTGCGCCGAAAAAGCAGCAATAAAGAAGCTTATACTCAAACCTAACTGTGCACGCAAAATCGCTGACTTTTTATTCATTCTATCCGCAAGCTTACCCCACATAGGCGCGCTAATTGCTGTTAATAATGTTGGTAAGACATATAAAAAACCAATCAGCATTGATGGCTGCTGTTGAAAGCCTTGATGAAGAATCAAGCTAAAAAAGGGGGCAATACCAAGTGTGCTCACAGCAGAAATAAAATGGCATAATAACACCAAGCTAATATTGCGACTCTGACTATTCATGATCGATCACACACGGTTTTTGGTTTAGCTAGTAGCACACTCATAAAATTAGGTGCCCTATCACCATAAAACTTATTAATATCCCCTTGAGCACTCAGGTGCTTTGGCAAAAAAGTTCCAGCCGTATATAGATGCTTGATCGATATAAATTGAGACTCAATCAAGGTTTCCCTAATGCTATTTTGTACTGTGTGTGCGAGCCCTAAATCAGACATCGCCTGATCAAGGCTTTCTTGTAACACCCTATAAATATCAAGACGCTTAAGCAGGTTTTTTTGAATCAAGGGCTCTATAATGCACGCAATATTCAACTGCCAAATAATGGTATTAAACATGTTTAACGTCGCACTTTCATCATCATGTAATATACGCACATCCTGAATTCTTTGAAGGTGAGATTGTGCATTAGCAAATGTGTTTAATAAGCGGTTTTTATGAATTCTAGGAGCGTCATTATCTTTGAGTAATAACTGCATTTTTGCTGTGACTTTATCAATGACAATAATACTGTTTTGCTGATTTGCTTCTAAGGCAATACCATATTTAAAAGCAAGCTTTAAATGAACATGCAGCTGCAGCGCAAAGTACTGCTTGAGAAAACAAAGGAGGTTGCCGGCATAATAGTCGTGACAAAGTTGCTCAATGACTGATTGCGCACCTTTCTTAGCATTCAAACTAGCAACTGGAATAAAAAGATAACGACCATCTGAAAGTGTATTGGGATAAGTCCTGACAATAAACGCAACTTCGCGTAAATTGGCAACACACCCTCCAAATGACTCATCACATAATTGTAAATAGTCATTAAGTGTTGGATCTTGCATCACAATATCATTTAAAAGCGATTGAACAACAGCGCCATCATTAATCGTACTTGGTTTAATCAACCGGATATTTTTAGTACTCAGTGTGCGAATATTTAAAGGTAATTTAATATGAATATGCGGCCAATCGACTAGTGCGACCGTACGTACTGACAAAGTCGCGCGTACTTTAAGATAAGATGTCTCAATTTTTATGTAAGAGATATTATGCTGTGAAAGTATATTTTGCACAAAATCATAAGCAAAGGGGTGAACCGGAATAAATTGATGGGGTTCATCTCGCTGTAACGATAAACCAAATGTCGCTGCTGTCGGCCAGAATGACGATGCTTCTGTCGTTAACTGTACTTTTGATTTTTCAATAGCAAGCCATCTTAGCTCAAAGACTTGTGCATACTCTGGCGCATACTTGATTAAATCCTCTATTGAAAATCCAAGCTTAGCACGCGCTGTTGGATATAATGGGTGATCCATAAAAGACGCCAGATGATCATAATACGCTAGCGTATTTTCAAAATACGGTTGCGATTTAGCTGCTTTCTTTAATATTTGCGCATGCTGCAATACCGCGATTTTATACTCAGAAATTGCAAGATTTAAATCATAATGATCAGTCATTGAGTACTGAGCATAAAGTGCACGCATCAAGCCAATAATATTTGATTTAGTCGTGCGATCACCTTCATGCGTCCAGGTATAATGTTTGACTTTATAGTGCTGCAAAAATTGCGCTGTAGAAACAGCAAAACAATAGATTTTATTATTAAGCTCAATGGTTAATGTATTTGTATTAGATACCATCATCGGCTGTGCAAATGCACCAATTTGCTCGCGAATAAAACAATCCAATAAGCGGGTAATAATATACTGACGCGCATGTCGCCATTCTTTAAGCGAAATCAACTTCATTGATAACCTCCCAAAGTAGCAATGCTTTTGTGTTACTCATCATTTTTTTAAGCTGTGACTCTTGATTGCTCAATGCATATAAGATGCCTAAATAATCTTTGTTGGAATAATCACGCTGAACACTTTCACCTACCGTTTTTAATGCCGTGAAATTAAGATTCGATTGAGACATATTTTGAGGCGCTTTAATAATCTGACCATCACGCTCAGCCACAAGATAATGAATTGCTGCACAGCTAAAAGCAGGCTGATGATGCTTTAACTTCTCACCAAGATAAATGTCAATTAGATCATCAAAATATTGATCATCATATAGTTCATTGATAAGAAACTCCTTATGATCGCCAACTGAGCGATAATTAATCTCAATAATTTCTACCTTATCATTCTCATCAATCACAAATTCGGTGTGACATGCGCCAAATTGGACGTTAAGGACTTTAAGTATATGCAATAGTTGTAATTCAATAACTGAATCAAGCGTTGGTATCCATAAAGCATTGGTTTCAATAAAATAAGGTGGCGGGCTGATATGTGTCTTAAATCCACCCAGTGTTCGTATCGCATGACTATCACCTAATGTTTCAATGCTATAAACATCACCTTTTATATATTTCTCTAGCAACAAAGCAATTTGTTCAGATGACTGCATGAAATAATGATTACAGTACTTAAGCAGTTCATCCACATCATTTATCTTCCTAACACTCATGCTCGCAACACCCATGCATGGTTTAGCAATAAGCGGATACTGAAGATTATTTATGATGGTATTTAACTCTTGAAGATTGGTCAGTGTATATTGCCAAATAGTTGATAAGCCCAAATCAATCAGTTTAGAACGCATGAGCGATTTATTTTTACAGTACTGCGTTGTATGCCAATCTTTATGAGGCACCTTAAAAAATGCAGCCACAATGCTTGTTGCCGTTTGCAAATGATCACTATTACTAAAGATTGCACAAGGATATATCTGCTTGGCATGCAAAGTATTCATGATACTAATTGGGTTAAAGACATCACAGTCAATAACAGTATTGCCATTAAGTTGCGGATATAAAGACAAAATAGACTGCTCATGCTCCTTTGCATGATCTGTCAAGATAACAAAGGGTTGTTGGCGAGCAATGAGCTTAGGCACAATACCATCGCTAATCATCTTGGTAACAACATGACTGACGATAACAAAAACAGATGTATTTGGCATCATTATAATTGACTCCATCAAGTTAAAATTTTAGTTGAGCACCTAAAACAAATGCACGTCCAGGCGCAGGTGTTATACCGCCACTGACATCGACATTTCTAAAGTAATATTGTTCATTAAATAAATTATGTATTGAGAAGCTTATAGATAGCTCTGTATTGGTTGAAAGTTGAGAGTAATCAACTTATCTGAGGTTTATGTAATCAAGCTATATGAGGTTTG
>JAHDDB010000009.1 GCA_020629575.1 Caedibacter sp.
AAACCTCATATAGCTTGATTACATAAACCTCAGATAAGTTGATTACTCTCAAATAATTGACAATTCCTTGCTTAATATGATCAAGCACCATCGTATTATCCAAATTTAAGTTACTCATTGCTGAAACTGCTTTATTTTGCTCATTAGTAATACCAAGTGTCGTTTGCAAGCCGCTAGCCTCTCCTCCCCCTACGGTCGAGTTAGATGAAACAGCTGCACGAATTGAGCTCATAGTAACCCCTGTTTGTTCATAAAGTCCAAGCTGTATCATAACTTCTTTATTGCGTGTTTTGAGCTCTACAATCAATTTTTTAGACATATCAGTAATCGACTGAAGTTCACTTTTAAAGGCGCCTCGTTGAATGCCTCTTAGATCTTTTGACTCATAACCATTAGAAATACGTGTCATCAATTGTGTCGCCGTTTGCAATTCTGTTGCTGCTCTTTTAATAGTGTCAATACATTTCTTACCAATTAGTGAAATAGTACTATCACCAAACTCTTGGGCATAATCTCGGTAAAAACGAATTAATGCAGTGTAAAGGCCAAAACGAACATAACTAAAAATAAGCTCATACACCTTGTCATGCAATTTATTCCTATCTGCATGCTCCTGAAATGATTTACGCACACTCCCCGTACGAGATCCCCCATATCTTCTTTTACCATGATCTAATTTTAATCGATCTGGATTACTCCCATTGGGAATCAGTTTTTTCCAGTCTTGCTGTAACTCGCTCGATTCTCCAATCACGCATTTCTGAATAATTGCATAATAGGCATCTCGATGAGTGATATTTGTAATTGTTACTTTTTGTAATGATTGAATAATGCTATGTGCGCGTGCTATTGCATATTTATAACCAACCTGATTTTCATCACTATAGTTTGCACCACTTTGCATTGCCACATGCGGCAATAACCAAGTTAGCTGCTCAATAAGCTTCTTAATCTCAGGTGCATCAACTTTTTTCGCTAGGATATTCTCATCAATTTTAATCTCCCTTGCCACCACCTGATTATTAGCAGCAATTGCTTCAGATGTTTTGGATTGAGATGTTGAGCGATTATTTTTAGGAATATAGCGTAGACCAGCTTCAATTATCGGTAAACTTTGCTTAATTTCATCTCGAATAATATCAGGTGAAGACAAAAATTTATACATACCTTCCAACGCAGCTTCATTCATAAATAAGCTTTCATCAAGCTTAGACACCAAAGATCGGGTGCAATAATATGTACATAGGCTTTGTACCTGATAATAAGCAACTGCAAATAAATTCTGAAATAACTGCTTTACAACGCCTTCTAGTAAATGTTTCGCCTTACCATCTATAAAGGTATCTTCATAAACGAGCATATGCCAGAGCCTTACTCTGTCAGAAAAGGTGCTTAATGTATAGTAATCTAAATGCTGCTCAGAAAGTTTTGTTATATAATCAATATTCTCATTTAATAACCATAAATAATCTTTCTGTGAGAACATTTTGATACTTTTTATCTCCACTGTAGAATCTTGAATTTTATCACTCTCATGACCTGCGTAATACTTGGAAAAGACTTGCATTAACTCAATAGCATAGGCTGAGAAGTTACTCTCATGTGCAACATTTTGATACATAAAGACACTCTGTCTTTGTAGGATTTGCTCCAAGTTTTGTCGTGTCATATAGCTATTTAAACGAATTTTCAGCGTTCCAATTAAAGGAACCGTTTTATACGTATCGCTTGGATCAAAATACATTTGTGGATTGGGTAAGACATTTGCTTTTTGATAGAGCTGGAAGATAAGTTCCATCCCTGTTTTTTGATCCACTTCTCTTTTCTTAAATCCACCATTTTTTAAGCCTGCCCAGTAATATTTTTTACTTGACACCCCTGTTCTTGAAACATCTTGCGCTAAATCTTGATGCAGCTTATTAACTGAATTATTTTTACTTGGCGATATATCAGGAGATAAGGACTCCAGTACAACTTTAGTTGCCGCATTAGTTACCGCACGCTGAGTACCTTGTTGAACACTGGTCTGAACGTGATCACTGAGGCTAGAGAGCGCAGAGCCTCCAGGAATTAAAGAACTAAATAACCCCATAACTTGTTATCCTTTTATTGCTTTCCTTAAACTAAACTATCAAGTTTTCAGACATAAATTATGGGGGAGGTCTACCTATTTTGCTGTTTTTTAATACATTTCTTTAGTTCGAATATGCTCTTTGACTTTAGACTTGTAAAACATTTGCAAGAAAACATCTAGTTGTTGACGGTTATCAAATCTAAATTTATGTCGAATTGCATCAACTGATTTTTCAACGGTTCTAAGTGAACGATTTAATGTATTTGCAATCTGGCTTGCACTCATACCAAGCGCAATTAGTTTGATATAATCGACGTTTTTGTTTGTTAGGCTATACTCTTCTTTAAGTTCATCATAAGGAGAGAATGTACTACTTAAATCATAGTGTCTATGCTCTTTAGACATTTTTTCTGTTGTAAAGTAATGTACTCTTTGATGTTTAAAATCACCTTCCCTAAATTGACGATAGAAATACAAAACGGTATCAAATAGTTGATTAAATAGCTCCTGATAACGATATTTACCATCGTTAACTCCAAGCAAAAAGCAATGACAGTCTTTACAGACACCAAGATCATACTCAATGACAATGGGTAAGAAACCATGCTCACGATGAATAATCCGCTCATAAGCTGCTTTACTTTCTTGACAAAAGCTCTCTAAACGATTGTAAATAGGTTCAATGCTATTAATCGAATAAACTTTATCCTCTTTCCATAATTGCTTTAACACATACGAACGAACAAGCTTCAAATCTGACGATAGTATAAATATAGAAAAGTCTGGCCATACACGCAAAAAAGTATAGTTTCTGACATTTAATTCTGGTGCAGTCATATTGACAATTCGCTTGATAGGCTCAGTATTAGCGATTGAAACACCACGCAACTTTGCATATTCTTTGGTATTGATAATCAACTTAATGATATCGTTATTTAAAATCAATGTGTTACACTCTTGTTGCTCCTCAATATCAGTCATCATAGCATATAATCACTTATTCACTCATTGATCGTTTTGAACAAGTCAGAGTTTAGCGTTTAAAAGTCATTTAAATCATCAAAGTCATGATCAGCATCTTCAGCTGAAGCCAGATTATAATTCTCTGATATTTGCTGATTCTTCTGAGTATCTTGCATTTTATTATTGTCACTCAGTATTGTTTTAGAACTTACGTTCCCTGCTGTGAGTAACAGCTCTGGCGCCATTTGGTACTGCTGAGATAAAAGCATCCACTCAACGGTGTTTTGCTGCTCCTGAGTAAAGCTCAATATTTGTGCCAGCGTTTCCACATTAAGTATTTGATAAAGCGCCAAAAAGGCCTCTGGGAAATATTCTCTGGGATCAAAGTGCTGTAGTATATGACTAACATCTGCATAAACCACAGCTGCTGCAAAGTGATTTTTCTTTTCAATCAACTCTGTGAGCAACTTAATTTTTTGTTTGAGTATTTGCCATTTTTGACTGCCTTGATCCATCGCATCATTACTTAAATGATTTAAGGATGAACTTTGATTAATATCTCGTTGCTCAATATCATTATGTTGTACATCAACTGCCACACTCTCCTCTTTCAGCTTAATCTTATTAATTTTACGTAATAAGATGAAATAGTCCTCTTCAAAGTTTAATTGTGTTTCAGCAAAGCATGTTTTCAACATCTCCATGAAGTGACTAAATGCATTGGATAATGTTTCTTGTTCCATCTTTGTAATTGCGACAGGGCTTGCTTTTTGCAACATTTCTTCGATCGTTTGAAAACTCCACTTATATACACCTTTGAATAGTTTCATATAGTTATCTTGTGGAGAGATCATCGCCAGTTGATCGGCAAAAAATGCCGTGAACTTATCCAGTATGGTGGATACCTCAGTAATATTAACAGTTCTTAATTTACTAACTAGCCAATAAAAAATAACACGTATATCTAAAATTTGTTCTTCTTTCAGCACCTCAAATGCTGAGGTTAAAAGACGCTCATAATCCAATGACTCAATATGTGCTTGTAAGTCAGAAAGCTCTGCCAAACCAAGTCTTCCTTGGATAAAATCTATCTCTTGTATATTTTTCATGTTGATTTTTTCTCCTCTAATCTTGTGTTACTTGATTTGCCATCTGACGAATTCTTGAAGCTTTCATGGTAATGTTACTTGAAACCTGTGCCTCAATATTAGATCCATCAATCGTAAATGAACTACCACCAATATTAATTTCTAGCTCTCCATCCTTAAAAGTGAGCTTGCTGCTACCAATCTGAATAGTTAATGACTCTAGCTCCATTGTCATATCACTACCGCTTAAAAGAACCTTTCCCTCTTGATCCATGCTCATCGTTGCAACAGCACTTCCTGAGGGCTTTACCTCACTAATCATTTGCTCTGTTGCCGTATGTTTGATATTTGCCGCTGAGCTTGTAACCATCTCCTCTGACAAATCAAGCACTTGCGACACTGAAGCCGAAGAAGAGCTTAATGACAAACTAATATTATCGATCTTTTGAGCGATGGATGAATTATTATCTCCTGACATAACGACCTCTTAACTATAAATGAATTTTAACGGTTTCTTGATTCGGATTTTCTACCGTTACATCGACATTACATAATGCACACTTCAGTGTACTACTACTGGTAACAACATCCTGACCATCAGCATCTATATTGTTAGAAGCATTTTCAAATGGCATAAAACTCATCATACAAAACGTTGGCAGCATACCTTGAGTTGCTGAGATATAAGGGTTTGAACTATTATTGCAACATTGGCTAGGAATAAAATTAATAAATGCAGCATTGTCCATTTGTGTGACCATTGTTTTACCAGGTCCATAATTAATACCCGTTGGTGGTTTGTTAATGATAAAAGGCTGCAATGAAGATGGGCATTTTAAGGTTGCGCCTGCTGCAACACCCAACTCTGCCTGAGCTGGTAGCTCTTGATAGATGCCTAGCGCATATTCAACACATGCTAATGCGATAGCTAATGGTGCGATACTTGGCCAGGGAATGCTCGGAAGTGCGATAAGATTTGGAATTAGACTTCCTAACATTCCCAATAAATCGGGCAACTGAGGTAAAGATGGAATGGTTGGTAAATTAATGTTTGGCAATGATAAATCGGGCAAGTTCAATGAAAATGGAAAAGGAAAACTCACAGCCGACATACCAAATCCGGACCATGTCGGCAATAGTGATGATAATTGATTTATCAAGGAGTTAATTTCATTTAGAAGTGCGCCCTGACAATCTTTAACTGAATTTAAAATTTGTAATAAGGTAGCAATAATCTGATTAAGCAGATCAGACAGTCCACTAAAGTCAGGCAAGCTTGGAAAGTTCACACTAGGAAGCGATGGTAAATCAAGATTAATTGCGGGCATTACAATATTGGGAATTTGTGGCAATGACAACGAGATATCAGGAAAAGGAATGTTAAATGCCATTATTGGTAGATCACAAAGTGACTGATCAATACCACCGATTATAAAAGCCAGACTCATGAGTGAAGATAAGTCAGCACCACTTGGGATGTCTGGCATTTTATCCGTTATTTGTGCGGTAAGTTCACTTGTACCAAAACCTGAACTTAAGGTAGCAAGTTTCTGATTCATATCATCTAATTGCCCTGAAACATTAGGTGTTGTTGGCATTTCAGCCAAGGCCTCACCTAGTAATGCATCGGTATCTAGCATTTGTGGTACATTACTGATATTTGCCAACGGCAAAAGCTGCGCATTGAAGCCAGAAAATGCATTCTCAAGATCTGAACCTGAGGAAGAAATAACATTATGGTAATCAGGCAATACCAAACCGTTGCTAAAGTTAGCAAGATTGGCTTGATTAAACTGCAATGGCTGAAATCCACCCTCAAGTTGAGAAACTGCATTTTGATAGGTTTGATCTACCAAGCCATCGTAGGGATTGGCTAAATTTACTTGCGTATAATTCTCAGGATTAAGCGTACTTAATTGTTGATTTAAATTTGCTTGTTGCATAGCAAGCGTCTGCTTTGCTTGCGCTTCTAATGCATCGTAACTATATTGCGATTGTAATGCACTTAAAGTGGTATTTAAGCCCATCAATTGCGTATAGGTAGATGAATATTCTCCCTCTATATCGGCCAAGCTCATTCCATTGACCATTAGACTATTAATATTAGTTGGCATGACAGAATCTATCTGTGGTAGACCTTCATTCAAGCCGGCTAAATCAGGTAGTGATATAGCAGGTGGTGCTAAAACTCCATCAAGACTTATTTGAGATAAGTCTGCTGCCATTTGATCAAATGGTGAGCTTGTTGGCATAGCAGGAAATGGCATAGATATCGCAGGCATCTCATTACTACTTAAGCTCATTAAATTAGATAACTCTGCCTGATAAGCACTTAAAGCATTTGCCGTATTTGCAAGGGGGTTACTCTCTAGTATATTGCTACTGAGCAAATTGGTTCCATCAGTAAGTAAATTGCCAATTTCTGGTAATTGCGCTTTAATCTCTGGTTGCTGCAAATCACTACAACAATTGATTTTACCAGCTAATGATTGCAGCATCGTGTTTGCTTGACCTAGTTTGTTAACACCCTGATTAAAAGGATTGTTAATATCGTTTGCTAAATTGCTTACATTAGTATTGATTGCGTTATTTAAAGATTGAAACGCTGAACTTGCTTGATCAACTGTATTGACCTCTTGGTTAAGAGAATTGCTCAAATCACTTGCTAAATCACTCACAGTATCATGAACGTTATTACTTGAGCTTTGCGGTAAGGATACGGTGTTTGGGATCAATACTTTTTTGCTACCAACAAGGCTTGAGGGCACCAGTGTAGCAAGTTGTGCACTCATTACCTTATTGCCAGCACTATCACTCATATCTTTTAGCCCTTTGAGAACTTCACCTAGTTGAATATTTTTGGTTTTTGTCAACTGACGCAATTTGCTAACTGTTTTTGTTCGAGTTTTTGAGTTATCGTCTGCTACTTGTTTATCTTGTATTAGCTGTGTTTCTTCTGTTTTTTCGAGAGCCTTGGCAGTATTGTTGCTATCTGTTTGCTTAGGTAAATATTCCGATTCAGGAATAGACTGACCATACGCTTTTTTGTAATCTTCCTGAATATCATCTATTTGATATTGCGTTGATCTTAAGTCTAAAATATTCGATCTTAATGTCTTAACCTTCTCAAGATTGCCTGCTTTATATTCATTTTGAACAATGCGCTCAATAAGCTTATTTTGTTCATTAACCTTCTCTATAAGTGCAGATTTTGATTTCTTTAGAACATTATACTTAGCATTATTTTTGTCAGTTATCGATGATAATTTTGTAGCAGATGATAATGAGGCAGTATGCTTAGATAGTTGTTGTATTTCAGATTGGGCTGATTTTACATTCTGTTGCTGTAATGCATCCAATGTACTATTTTGCTTGGAAAGTTGTGATTTCACTGCTGTAGTATGATTGTGTATTGATGACTCTAAAGGCTCACTTTGCTTATTTATTGCCATTGCATTACTTGCACCTGATTGCTCATTGTTTGCACTTGGCTTTTCTGTCAGTTTTTTTTCTAACTCAATATGAGACTTTATCTGATGCTGTAAAATGGTTGTATTTTTCCCAGCTTCTTCAAGGAGATTCTTTAAAGGTGCCTTCTTAGCATAACCACCAATTGTTTGCACATAACTAGAGAGTCCTTGATAACTTTCTTGCAAATGATGCATTGCAGGCGCTCTAGTCTCTAAATCATGGGCTTTTGCACAATCTTTAATAGCCTTGGCAACGCTTTTCTGGCGATTTGGAATTACATTTTCCGAATTATACTTGTCCTCAAAAGACTGATTAAATATTGCTGAATCCGGACATTGATAAAGCTTATCCGCAGAAAGAGCAGTCAGAAGCTTATCTTGATGAAAAAGCATTTTATAAGGCGTTTTGTCAATATCATGAAGGGGTGAGTCTGCCTCAAACTCATCATATGTTTTATATCGCTTCAAAAGCTCGCGCATTTGATCAGTAACATTGCCCACCACTTTCATATAATGCGCTCTCTAATTTATATCCACACTGGAAGCTGTTACATTTAAGGTGTGAGACTTCCCAGAAACGGGTAATAGATAAGACCATCGCTCGGCATCTATCAATGCTTTATCCAAAAAGTAAACCCCCAGATATTTGCTATTTTGCTCTGGTGATATTGTAATCTTCTTTTCTTGTCCAGGAAAAACCTGATAACTTAAGAGCTTTTGATCTAACATTTGTTGATAGATATTGTTTTTAGTTTCAGCCATATAATTTTTAACATCATCATTTGTATTAATCACCACATAAAAACTATGTCCAGAGTTAACATTTTTTCCAACAGAAATTGTCATAGTTTGCTCTGGCGCTTTATTATCAGGAATTTTGTCTGTACTAAAAATTGAACACCCTGAAAGCGATGCAATACTACAAGCTAGAACAAGCAACTTAATAAACTCTATTAATCTTTTTTTCACTGCAATCCTCCAGTTATACGTATTTAGAACACCATTATTATCCTTCATATAGCACCATCAAAAGTACCGTATTTATTCGGTAATACGCTTTTCTAAAACTAGATAGAATGGTATTTAGCAAAAATATGCAGATATCCATTCATTAGCATATAAGCTTACAAGAAGGAATCCACATGACCACATCAAGATCTGCTTTAAATCAAATTGTTAATAGAAACTCTTTTATACGCAGCTTGGTTAATGACTCCGATGAAAACTATTATTTGGAGCTGATGGAGCTATTTATTAATGCTACCAATCGTGCTACTGCACTTTATTCCAATAAGTGGAATGAACATCAAAAAAATGCGTGGCATATTAATTTGGTTTTTTTTCGGTTTAATGTTCGCTGGTCCTCCAAGGGTCGACTAATTGCAACAGATCCAAAAGCAATTTTTGGTCTCGGGAAAACTGGATTTAAAGAACATTTCCTCTCAGGGATGAAGAAATTAAACAAAGAGCATTTCACCTATAGTGAATATATTAAGTCTCTAAGAACAGATCTAAAATACATAGAAACAAACTATAGTGATAGGACATTTGTTGGCCCAACCTCCGCCTCCTACTTCTTAAAGTTTTTAATCACACCAATGTTACAGATTTTTAGATATTCTGCTAATTTTGGTGATCGAGGAAAAATTGCAGCAGATAATTTTAGATTTAAAACATTTCACAGCCAATGGATTGACTTCGGTCGTATGTCAGCAGGACATCGCTCAGAAAATCCATTTATCTCAAAACAAGGTGCTTGGCTTAAAGATCAACTTGAAAATACCTCTTCTGACTCATCCGTTTGGAATGCCTTTGAAAGATTAATTGCACGATGGGAGCATGTACTATCAGAAAACATCACACAAGGATTCATCAATGGTAAAGAAATCAATATGTATGATGGAACCAAAAAAAGGCTAAAGCCTATTTCTCCGGATATTACCGATAAAAATGTAAAAGCAACTGGCGATGTAAATATGAATAAAATACTTCATATTATTATGAGCCTTTTGCAGAAAAGTCCTTTAATAAAACAAACCATTGATAATGACCCAGCAATATATAATCTGTGCACAACTTTAGAAAGCTTATGGAACAAAGAGAATGCACGATCTGAGTTTAATCCTAAGATAACACAAGACTTAAAATTGAATCAAAGTGTTGACACCGACTACCATCTTAAGCGTTATGCAGAATTATTCCTATTAATATTTAAACAGACGATTGATGAGTATCGACATCAAACAAATAATCAAAAAGATTGTTTTGATGTAAAAGTTGGTGCAGATATGGGGCTAGAGCTCCCTTTTTCAGCTGCTTTAGATCCTGCTAGCATTGGTGGCAAGGCCGTACTATGGGGTGAATCCACAATCTCTAATACATTACACTATAGGCAGGGCTTTCATGGGCAGGTTGGAAAGGTAAGAGAAATCTACTACGCCCTATATACCTCACAGTTAGAAATTATCATAAAAACAACCAATATTCTAAGAGATCGCCTACCTGTAAATTTGAAGCGTGAAATCTATCTTGGTGTTATTGTGCAAATCATTACTTGCCTTGAGAAATCAATGAGCACGTTATGCATCAAATCAGGTAAGTACTCATTTTACACAATACTCAAAGACAAAATAATATATTTTGGTGATCAAATATGTAACTCAATGAAAGAAGATTATATCCACTCTTTCGATCGTAACGACTTAAAATACTTTAGATATATTGCAAGAAAGTGGAATAAGCATTTATCGAGTTTTTATAAAATGATTTGGTATTTTTAAATAGCTATAGAAATGGCGTTGTCATGAGCACTCCCAACTATAGCTACAGTCTTAAATTGCAATAAATATCATATATCAAACCCATATTCAAGATTCAACATAGCTTCTTCCTTTTGGGTTATTGATCTATCTTTATAAGCAATACCCAATACTGAGCTTGGTAAATTATATGCTCTCACCAAGTATTGATCATAATACAAACTATTATCATAAAAATCATAAACACGCCCATGATAGGTGCCTATTATTTGTTGCACAAACTCGGTATATGTAATCTTAACCTGACTATTCTGATCTAAACTAAAGCCACAAAAGTTAAATATATCCAAATATTTAGTATTAGAGTTAAGCACACGGATCAACTCATTGCCGGATGTTGTTGTATGAAGATCACCAAGTGTAATATTTTTATGGTCTTTAAATAAGTTCTTATAGCGAACGTGGAAAGCAATGTACAACATTGTTTTTACTATCTCTTTAACTTCTGCAGACAATACTTTGATAAGACCCGGCCAAAAATTTTCAGGAACTTTCTGAATCAACTGCAAATGGTTCTCAATAATGTAATATGCCTTATACTTATTATTGTTAAACCTCGTGCTAGTAATACAACGGTTGTGTCTCGACTTTACCTTAAGTTTGGTCACAAGCTCTTGTAAATGCTCGCATATTTTAGAAACTCTCTTAAACTTCTCATAAAAATTAGTACAAAGTATATTTGCATTATCTTTTCCTAAACCTTTTAGATGGTTATCATATTGTCCATATTGGTTGTTGAATTTCATATTTAGTTTAGACTGTTTGTAGGCGCTAACCAACTTGTGAAATAATCCCTGCATTTTTTGTTCTACTTTTTCATAGTGAATCTTATTATAATGCTCACCTACAATAACAGATTTTGGAATTACATCGCGGGGGCGACCAACCACTTTCTGAACCATACCTACTTCTTTGCCTAATTTATTTTTTTGAGAATACATCTTTGGTACAGTACCATCAAATTGCGCAGCATACTCAATGTGTTTTAACCAATCTTTTAATGGTGTTACTTTGTAAATCCATGGATCAACTATAATTGCATCACTCAAATTACTCTTTGAAGCCATCTCAAAAAGGCTTTCTGCATAAACCCTTGTAGCGGTAGATTGTTTTAAGTCTGATCCAAATTCATGGAGAACCTGTGAAGAATGTAGCAAACAATAGACATGATCCATCAGTAGAATATGCGTTAAATAAATTTTTCCTGCCAATTCATCTGGTTTTTTTATATGAGTTGCTATAAACCTCATCATTGCTGATAAATAACCACAAGTCCCATAGCCAACGTGCATTACACTTAAATAATGATCTTCGAAAATGCGGCCCCTAATATCTAGAGAAGCTTTGGTAATTTGGTAATCATCAGCACCTGCTTTTAAAGATAAATTAAATGAGGTTGGAATATAAATACGCGCCATATGACTTAATGCAACGGCTATTGGCATGAGCTTTTCAATTGTCACTTATTTCTCCTTTAAAAATGTTTAATCTATAGTTACTATTTAATCATTAACTTGTTTCGATACCAGATAGCTTCCAATATTCAAAAAATATAACAGTATAGCAGTCAAAACAAAGACTATAATCGCCAAGATAAAAGGAAGATTAACTGATATATCTAATAACTTTTCACCAAACAATGATGTAATTGCTGAACCTGATGTAAATAACGAAACAGTAACACCCATTACCCAGCCTTGCTTCTTATCTGAAACTGAATGAGAAAACATACCCAACATATTGGTATATGCAACACCAAAAGCTAGCATAAAAGCGCCTCCAAATATAAGGATGTCATAACTTTTCCAATTAATGAGCAGTAAAAAAAGCATTATAGCCATAACTGATAGATTTATAATCACACACTGCTTTTGTTTAAAGTGTTTTTCAAATAATGGAACTAAGAAGATTGTACTAATTGCCATTGCAATTCCTAATACAAGCATCATCAAACTATTCATAAAAACATCATAATGATATTTCCTGTACAAATAGACTGGTAAAAATATGTAGAATGTATTAAACGATATTTGCATTAAAAAGAATACAACCGATAACTTGAGAACATTCTTATTTTTAAAAACACCATAAAATTGGGTTACTATCTCAGTTGGTTTAAAATAATAACTGCTTTTTTTCAACTTTGTTTGATCTTGATAAGTTATTAAGAGAATTAAGATATTAATCGCAATTAATATTAGCGTAAGGTAAAAGGGAAGCTGATCATTAAACCATGAGCATAAACTTTTATCAGATAGCAATCCTCCAATAATAGGCCCAGCTATAAGCCCTAACGAAAATGCAAACATGATTAACCCCAAATTTTTAGTACGCTCTTCTGTGCTGCTTACATCTATAATGGCGGCCTGCGCAATGGGTTGACTACCTGCTGTTATCCCACCAACAACCCTGCCAACGATAAGAAGTAATAAGCTATTAAACGCAATTGCTAGCCCTGTTAATCCATACCCTATGAAAAGCCCAACCAAACAAATCAGCAATACACGTTTGCGTCCAATTTGATCTGATGTTTTAGCCAAGTATATTGCGCCTACAAACCAACAAATGAAAAAAATTGAAATGGTTATTCCATAATATAACTGCCTTGTTTCTGTACTGGTTCCATATGCTACAAAGTGAGTTTGTGGATTCATAATAACAGCACTTAAAATAGGAAATAATATCCCTATGCCTAAGGCATCAATAAAAACAACAAATAGCAAAGCAAAAATTGATTTTCTCATATAATAAAATTACCTCAAATTCATATTGTAGTAGCGTGCTAAATTTCTTGTGCCAGCATTGATAGCTTATCAATTGTCGCTGATTTTAATGAAATATCAACATTAACACCTGTTTTAGGAATCATCACTTTCCATTTACCATTTTGCTCATTAGCGGCATAATCCTGTAATAATGCAAAACCATTAACATAATTTTTACTGCTATTATAAACCTGACCATTATTAAGGATAATCCCTACCTTTAAGGTAAGTGGCTGCCACCAATTAATTTTTGCTTTTAGCCAGCCAATATCTGTATTGATGCCATAGAATGTTTGATTATCAAAATTTACAAATGCATATTTTATACCCTGTCCTTCAGACGTAATATTACGATATTGATCAATATGTATTTCAGCAGGAAGTGACTGCGGATTACCCTTGGCATCCTCTAAATCTATTATTAGTGATTGCAATTGGTTAATCGCATTAATATCTGCAGTATCAATTGGACAAGTATTTAAATAGGTGATCTTTTTACAGACATATTCGCCACTGTCATTTTTAATTAAAAATGGTGAGACTAAATCAAAGTAGCTTTTATATAGACTTGACTGCCCCAATAACAGATCATTTAACATCCTCAAATTCACCGTCATCTTTGCAGTCGGAGAAAATGGATACATCCTAGCAAATCGAGTTGACAATGCCGTAGTAAATTTTTGCCATTTTTGTGCCGATTGTTTCTCAATAAGTTTAACACCATGCCTTACGACCATATGTACCGGAGATAGCAAACTGTCAATGAGCGATTGTGGAATATTCTGTTGTTTCAGCACTGATGACAACATTTTACTATACGAGTTATCATCTTCAATTAGCTCATTTTTAGTTATTTTTACAATTGCATTATTCGGCTGTGATAATTCGGTAGCTAACTCTGATAAGATATCAACATATTGCTGTCTTAACTGCTGATTACTCAAAAATGCATTTAAAGAAGTGAATTGATTGCTAATTTCATTGGTAAATGGATAATCTTTCATTAGCACCTCTTTAGTGTTCTCGTTATAAAATGAATAGATCAACTGCCAAACTTGGATAGAACTTATCTGCGTCAAATAGTTTTTAATTCCTATTAAGTATTGAGGCTCTCCTTTAGATTGTTGCATTAGCAGATTAGACATCAAGTTAGTATACGTTTCTATATATTGATTGGTGTAATGATCAACAACTTGCTTTTGCCAAGTATCAAGCACATTCATATTAGCTTGTTTCCCAAGCGATGCACTGAGCTTCTTATAGTCACCAATAATTTTTACCACATATTGGTCTAACCCTTCTTTAGTATATATCAAAGGAATGGAATAGTTTTGAAAGCTCACTAATGTACTATCTGATTGTGTTTGCTTTAATATGTCATAGTTATTCGCACTTACGACCATTGCACTAATGGAGTTAACTCGCGCCTTTAAAAGACTTTCAACCATTTTTTGTTGTAATGGTGAGTCCATATGTTTTTTAAGATCACCAACCATCAATTGTGTTTTATTGAGCAGGGAAACAACCTGACTTAAGGAATCAATTGTACTTGGCAAATCCAAATAGTTTTTAAAGGACTTCACTTGAATTAAATCGTTTAAATGCTGGTAATCTGATTTGCTAATCTGTGTTTTAATTGATGGAATATGTGATTGTTGAGGGTAAAGCATATGTGTCAGCCAATTATCAGTATGTGATAATGACGTCAATAAATTAACTTTGACCAAAGGCAAAAATTCTTGCTCTATAAATCGCTGCCAATCATTAATCGTCACTGAACTTGAAGATAATAAATACTTGAAATACGCATCGCTAATTTTCACTGTATAATTATCGCTACCTGTTAATGAGGTATTACTATTAACAATTTTTCCTAAATCTGAAGCATCAAAGTTAGCCGCATAATTTAAGACCGTATCAATTTCATTAGCATTTAAATCAGTTATTTCTTGCCAAACATATTTATTTTGTTGAATGATTTTTCTAACGTCATCATGATTTGCCACGAATAAATAAGACATTAAAATTCGCGTTGTTTCGGTTGGTGTTTTAGCAATAAGTGCTTTCACCTTGGATAAGATTTCTTGACTATACGCCCTATTTAGTACTTTAGCAATATAGTATTGCGGTAGTAGGCTAACCCCATATGCTGATGGGTCTGATGCCAACTGATCACGATATGCTTCTTGGAGTTGACTGATATCTAAAGGCGTATCAGCATAATTAATATTATTTGAAATATCATCTACTTGTGCTTGAAACCCAATAGCATTTGCAAGTAACACAGAAGAATAAACAACACCAATAACACCAACACCATAGCCACTAACTGCAGGATAATTGATATTTATTCCCTTCTTATCACCTGATAATACAAAGCTGAAGATATTTTGTTGATATGATGTTTTTTGACGCGGCATATACAATAGTAAATTGCGAATACTCTGTGGTGAATTGGATATAATCGCAGCATAGTAATGCTCGACACTATTTTGATAGGTTAGCACCTTTTGTAAGAAGTTATGGATTTCACTGACTTTTTGAACATTATAACCCACCGCCTTGATAATCTCAGTCTCATGTTGCTCAAAGTATTGAAGTGGCAGCTTCGCCCATTCCTTAACCATCAAATTAGCATCTGAAATTCTCTCTTCTGAAATCGTTTTTATAGGAATGTATTCACTAACCATTGACAGCTTTTGATACGCGTCATAACCCTCAAGATTCTGCATTGAAAATGACAGGCTCACAATCGGTTGAATTTCTAATTTTTGAGCAAAAATATTTAAGCTAGATGCCACAAGCATTGCTTTTTTCTGTGTTAGATCATCTAGCTTATCGTGAACGACAACAATAGGAATACGCTTTGTTTTTTGAGATATCTTCAACCAACATGCTTCTAATGCATCAAAATCAACTTGATCTAAATCATGCAACTCATGGATAACAAAATTGTTTGATAAATAAAAACAAGAATCTTTATTAATACTTGATTTATTTCCTGCAATTAGCTCTCCTAACCCTGTCTCATCAATTACAAATTGATCCTGAGCAAAATTAAGTAATAAATAAGGTTGTTTATTGGATAACCCTGGATAAACATTTGCAGGTAATCTGCTAAGACAGGTCCTTAATCCTTTAAGATAGCGATTTTTTGTTGATGAACGAAATATACCCTTTGAAATTGAGACAATAAAATTAGCTAATTTTTTAATATATTTCTTATACCTTCTCCAAAAAAGGAGCAGCACAATAATAACAGCAACAATTGCAATTGATGACCCATAATTTTTCAAAAAAGTTAATAAAATACTCATATGCATTACCTCTTAATCTGTCAATTTAAGTGTGAAGCCATCTTTGTTGATTTGTAGCGTTTTTTTACCACTATCATTGTTTTGCTCAATATATAGAGCACTATCTTGGCTATCTACTTCATAACGTATTGTTGCTTCATTTTGACTACCCCAGTTTATACCCGTCACCTGCGATGTTTCAGATGCAAATATGTCTGAGTTAACATGGTGTATAAGTGATCCTGAAATCTCTATGTATTCACGATGCAAATCAACCCATACTTGTGTATTATTTCTTAAAGGAAAATAAGCTTGGCTTAATAAATTATTAGGCTTTACCACTGCGGCAAAGCTGTTACTTGCCTCATCGTCAGCAAGTAATAAACTCGGCAACTCAATATGGTACGACATTTGATCATCGCTATAAGGTGTGAATCGATGATAGCTCGTATTATCCGATGGCTGCTGTGAAATATCTGATGCAGTTTTGGTGGCGCCCTGATAAACTGATGTTGCATATATGTCATCTGTTGATGCATCGTCTTTTATCACACATGCTTGCGCTTTAAATGCTGTCGTTTTTTGATATGCAGGTAAGTCTATTGCTGTTGATTTATCAGAAATAAGTGTTAATTTAGTTGCAATATTGAGCGGCATTTTCTGATCTATCATCTCATTTGTTAGGCGACTGTGACTGTCAAAAGCACGATAGTCTTGTAGATCTTGGTGAAACTTAAATTCAAAAGCAATTGCTGTTATACGATAACTGTCATTTAACTCGTTAGCATATGAGTCAAAGAAACCATCTGGGAAACTGAATCCACTAACAGGGTAAAGTGGCAACTGCGTCGGTAAATTGCCAAATTCTAACTGTATTAGGTAAGCAGATGAGTCTTCATTTTGTTCCTTTTTCTCAACATAATTA
The DNA here is from genome assembly GCA_020629575.1 of Caedibacter sp. Classification (GTDB taxonomy): domain Bacteria; phylum Pseudomonadota; class Gammaproteobacteria; order Francisellales; family Francisellaceae; genus Caedibacter. Next base: position 17,401 of record JAHDDB010000009.1, read on the forward strand.
ACATATTGCTGATATTGATTTGGAATTTGGTAATAACTAGGAGCGACTCTTGAAAACACGTCATCAGTCAACCCCCTGTCTATCGATGATAGTTGTGATTTCGGCAGCGGATAACTGATATTTGCAATATTACACTTCCCTAGTGCTTGTTGTGTATTTAGTAATAGCACTTTATCTAGTTTATGTGTATCGGGAGTAGATAAAGTGCCATTACTAACCTCATACTGACCAGCATAGGTTTCGACCTGACTGCTGATAAAGTATTCTTGCTTGTCATAATTAAAATAAAGCTGTAGTTGGTAATCATATAACCACTCTATCAAGGAGTTATACAATCCAAACTCAATACTATTAATACATATATAGGGTTGCTTATCTTGAGTAAATTGAGTCAGCGCATCATCAATTTCGAGCTTGACGAGATTTGAGAATGCTGAAGACATTGAGGTTATAACATCTTTATAAGTGCTGTCTTGAAAGACCTTGATTGTTTTAATTTTCTTGGCAATGGCAGCTAAAGGGTCAGAAAATGTAAAATTGAATACTTGATTTGCCTCATATACTTCACATTGCTGTTGGTCTTGAAACTGATTGAACTTGATTTCAGATAAACTCAATAAAGTGCCTGGATTTTTTGATAATGGATCAAAAACTGCCATAAGTTTAATTGTATTGCTCTGCATTGGCAGTGTATTCGCATTGGATAGCTGTATATGATCTCTGACCTGCAATATAAACTCTAATGCAAACATTCCTCTATTATTTAAAAGAAAACTTAAATCTTCATTCATTGAGTTTTTAGAGGATAACGTAAAACTAATTTTACCTTCAAAACCATATGTTTTAAGATTAAATACTAATTGATCTATATACTTGGGCGCAATAACAACACCATCGCCTTGTGTCTCAAAACGATCATTCAACGGCTTTACTACTAGTGATAATGCATCATAATAGACCTTGCGCTGTAACGTGTTCGTATTATCGAGCATAGCCTTACCTCAGTATTAAGAATAGGTAACTACTACAAACAACCGCAATACCTAAAAGTGCGGCACTTATGTAGTGTGATTTAGTTAAAAATCGCTTAGACCATCGCGATTTAGTTGACTGCAGTGTTTGATGTATAGACAAACTCTCAAGCACATTTTCATAGCCTTTATTAATAACATCGCATCCAGATTCATTCTCAATCATCGTTTCAAGTTTCTTCTCATACAGCGTAATATTATATTGATTAGCAAGATGGTATTTCCCCTTAAAACCTTCTTTTAATAGCAAGTTGATCTGTATTGGAATAACAATCGGAACTTTGACTTCTTTAGCCAAAATAGCATCAATCATTCTGAAGAAATGCTCTCCACCATCTCGTCTTTGAAAAAACTCTGTTTGCAATGACTCCCAACTCGCTTTGGATAAACTCATATGATTAAATAAATATAAGTTCACTTTTTCATCACAAAAACTGACCAATGGAAATAGAATATAAAATAGGATGCTCTCAGAATATTTCTGTTCCAAATTACTTTTAAAACATTCTATTTTTTCTACTAATACCGTGCGATAGATTGTTAGATTATCAGTAGCTTTTTCTTTTTCTAGCTCTGGATGAACATACTTTTTAATGTCTTGTGCTTGTTGAACAATATCAAGCCATAGCATCCATAATGTTTGATGATCCATCAGAAATTCCCCATATGCTTCTTTTTGGCAAAATGTAATTTAAAATGAGATAATGTTGAGCGTTACTCTTTATCTTTTGGTTGTTCTTCTATATTTTCAGCACTTTCTTCACCCTCAATCAATGCCGTTGTATCAGCCACATTAGCTGCTTCTTCTAGCACTTTGGGCACATGCTTATTGGCATTTAATAAGGCATTATATTCCTCAATATTAACCAAGGATTTTTTAATTATTTCTTTATTCTCAGCATTAGCAAGCATCTCGCGAATTTTCTCTTGAAACGCTCGATTGTTATCAAAGGTTGTCTCAAAATTTGCAACAATCTCTTTTAATCGTAACAACTTTTTAAGTGCAGGAATCTGATTTGCCAGAGACAATGGACTAAAGGCATTGATATTCTTAAGTTGTAGATCAATATCAAGTTTATCTGTTTGATGTGGCGTAATTCTATTATTGACACTAATCGTTTTACTAATATCTAGCTTTGACAATACCGCATTAACGCCCCCCTTACCATTTAATACCGTTCTATCATAATATGATTTTTTCATCTCCTTAGACTCACCAAGAGAGAAGTCACCCATAATAAGAATCTTAAGTGGTAATTCTTTTTTCTTTTTTTCATTATTTGCCGAGACAATATCATAAGTAATATTAACTCTAGAGCTTGGAATTTTTTGCTTATACGACATGATTTTCTCCTGAGTACGTCAAGAATTTAAAGGAAAATATTTAGCTGCATCCCCCTAGCAAAGCAACTTATGCAACTAAACAAAGTTTACGTCATTGATAACAATTATCTAGGCGTTGGCAACCTTGAAAGATTGAATATTATTAGGTTGTCTTGTTTGTACGTGTATAGTTGACGACACATCTTCTGAATAGTTACCGCCTGTAATATGTATTTCAGCAAGATTACCTTTGTCATCTGGAATAATCTGGATATTATCCTTAGCTACTCTAAACTTAATGGCATCATCAACTTTAACACCATAAGTAAATGTCATTTACTTATTATCTAAGATAATTTGATTCTCATTAAGCTCAGAAATTTCAAACTCCATGACAGGTGTGCTGCCCATATTATCAAGCTTATCTGAAATTGCTTGACCCTGATTATAAGTAATATAACCAGACAAAGACACTTGTGCATCAGTTTGCTTTGGATAAAGAGGAAATGTTGCCTGCGTGATTAGAATCGGTGCATCTTCTGTTGTCCCCAATTCAGAACCACCATCTTGAGCAGCAAACTTATCATCTGCAGCAGTACTTGCAAATGAAAAGCTTTTGGCATAAAAACGCGCAGCATGCGCAAGCTCTCTATCTCCTGTATGCCCTTTTATCCACGCATTATGTACAGAGCTAAACGTAACATGACCATTTGATATTTGCACATTTTGAGAACTTATTACTGACATATATAGACTCCTTTTCTTATTTTATTGATTATTCTTATTCACTATCAGACTCAGCTTCATCGCTTCCCTCACCAATCGGTAATTTGGTTGCAAGACGCAGTGAAACATCAATACCTTCTAGTTGAATATGTGGTACAAGATCAATTGAACAACCATACCAACCAAGTTTACCTGGTTGAGGTTCAACTTTGACACTTGCCTCTTTAAACGGAAAATAGGCTAACGTCACATCACTTGGATTAGATGCTATCGTTACAAAGCCGTTTAACCAATCTGACAAAAAGGTTTGAACTTTTTCCTGATCATAGTTCGAACCAATTCTGTCTCTCACCATTGATTTCACATAATGTGCAACGCGAGATACTGAAAGCGTATATGACAGGTTAGAATTAGCTTGAATACTTTCCATTAAATCTAAATTTTCCAGATTGTCGGGAACGAACTTTGCTGATTGAACGCTAAAGAAACATCCACCTTCGCCACGTTTATCTCCAACAAAAGGGATAAGACCTGCTTTAGAGAAAGCATACTCTTGGGAGTCTGATATAAAGTACTCAACACTCCCTGTTTTTTGCTTATAATTGCCAATTTCAAATTGATACGTTGGAATATCTTCAATCAATCCGCCTCCCAAAGGACCACGAATATACTGACACCAACCTGTTTTTTTGAATGAAGTAATAATATTTCGTGCCAACAATCCAGATGAGAAACCCCATACATAAGACTTTTGATCAAATGGGTTATTCAGCTTTTCACGGAAAAAACTAACCGAATATTGATTCCTTGATCCATATAGCTCAGTTGAGCTATCATCATAAGGACGTCTAATTAAATATCGAGGAAAAGTCATGCCGACATAGGCAGATTCTTCTGTTTTTCTAAATTGATTCCACATTTTAAATTTAGAACCTTCTAATAATCCTTCTAAATCCTTAACCTCATCAAACTCTTCAAAGCTACTATAACCAAAAAACTCAGGTCCAATATTGCTAATAAAAGGCGTATGTGCAGATCCTGCAATCTTGCCTAAATTAGATAGCACAAAGAAGTCATCATACGTATTTTGAATATCAAACATGCCAACACTAAGCGCATAAGGCTCTCCACCATATTGATCATATTCATCCCGATAAATACGTTTGAATAAATTTGAACCAGTAAAATCAGCACTGTTTAACTCAAAATCATCTAGCAACTCTTCTTTGGTTAATTCCAAAAGACAAATCTCAATATCTTTTTCATCAGCTGCTTCATGGAATATGTCACGTAATGATAACCAAATAGACTCAAGATATTTGAAGTCTTTATTTTGAATAATCTCATTAATTTGCGCATCCACTAACTCATCAATTTTTAGCTTAATCCGAGACGTAACATCCTTGGAGAAAAAACTGCTTTTATCATCTGACATTACTAAGGTTAAAGCCGTTAGAAATTCTTGTAGCTCAGACTCTTCTGTGACATTTTTCTTATCAACGGGAACAACATCATTAAATTTTGTCGACGAAATTAGTTCAGAAATGTCACCGGTTACATTTAAATTAGCTGACTCTACTAATTGGATAATTTGATCACTCATATATTACTCCTATCATTGGACTTGAGTGCATTATGTTTGTTTTTCATTCCCATCGTTACCGCATAAATACGGGCATATTTTGATTTATAGCTAATCACATGCCCTACCGTACTCAAACGGTAAATAATCTTTAAGTAGTTGACTATTATTTATCTTATTAAACACTACAGGGCGACATTATGAATATTCACTGGCATAACGGAATGGTGCTTTCAGCACAAGCATTTACGATTGATGATCAGATCAAAACAGCAAATAGTAATTGCAATACTTTATTGGCAACTAATTTGATCGAAAAAGATATCTTTATCTCTTTGGAGTATGATGAAAGCGCACTTACCTATAATCGTTTTGTTATTAATAACTTAACGCTTTTATCTAAAACCGGTGAGGTGATTACTCACGAGAATTTGAAACGATGTAATCCAGTTGATTGTTTTAGCTATAACTTAAGTTTACTCGATACCAAAGAAGAAAATATTAGTTTATATTTACATCTAACAAAACAACAAAGTCTATTGCATGATACTGAACAGTTAGAAATCAACGGCTATCAGCTACTGCTTGATATAAAACCGACACATAATGAATGTCTGGGTATCAAACTAGCTCATTTCAGGTACAACCCCAATAGTTTAAAATGGGAAATTCAACAAAATTATATTCCTCCCGTTTTTTATTTAGATAATCTATTTATGAGCCCAACACGTTACGCCATGCAAAAGCTTTTAGAGAGTGTTCAAAACTTTATTAGCAAAGAGTTATCTGCTCTTGCAATCACTGAAAGCACGACAATTACAATGCTTAACTTTATTAAGCAGACCTGTTTTTATTTAAGTTATGAGCTCCAAAAATTACAGTTGGGACAAATGAGAATACGTATCTGTGATATTTACGAGCAATTTTATCGTCTCTATGTACAGATTTCTTTTATTAAAGGCATCGAAAAACCAAAAAAACTGTATTTAGATTTTAATGACTATTATATGAGCTTCCAAAATTTATTTGATGCCATTGCTGAAATTTTCTCACTCAAGCTAAATCATAAATCATTTATCAACAGTGAATTAACAAATTTAGCTAACACATATCAATTCGCACTTGATGAACGTGCTCAGCTTGCACGTGATGTCTTTTTAATTATCAAACGAAAAGATCTATCAAAAACACTCGTGCAAGATGACCTTTATCTTGCAAGCAAATCTCGACTTATTCACATGAAAAACCTTGCTGTTTCGGGCATTACACTAACTCATTACAAGGGATCACTTAATGAACAACAAATTGATTTGAGCGTTTGTCAGGTATTCAAACTTGAACTTGATCATAATGAATGGCAACACTCCATTAATGAGAAAAGCTTATGGGTCGAAATCAATCCAACATTTGATGATTGTATTTTATACCTTTATCTTGATCTGGCTCAAGCTTATGTAGAGATATCTTAGGAGACACCGATGAAGCATAGCGAAAAAGGCATTGATAAACTTGATTCTAAGGATCAAGCAAAACATTTAGTCGAATCTTTACAAGATCTTTTAGCCAGTCATTTTAAGACCTTATCTCAAAATTTTGAACAACAGGTTGCTCTGGAGCGAAATGCTTACTATATCAAACAATACCCTTGGTTTTTTCGCCATACGCCTTTTATATACCTTTGTAAAATTAAAGCTAATAGCTCTAACTTTCCTAAACATATCGATTTTTCTCAACGTTTTCATTTTAGTGATGGGTTAGAAAATTGTGAGATGAGATCCTTAAACAATCAAGAACTGCATAGTTTTGAGCTTTCTCAATGCCAAATCAAAGACCATAACCTCTTTCTTGACTTTCAAGCCTCCCATACATGTGACCTACCTCAAACACTATGTTTAAATCTAATTAACTCGAATATCAACCCGTCATATATCATCTGGCTATATCAACTTCTGAGTGCAAAAGACTTCTGCTATGTGAGCACAAACAATCATAATGCCATTAAAGTCAAGCATGAAAAAAGTGCTTTAGCATCTCTTAACTCATTTGAAAATTTAAGACTACGTTTAAATCACCCTGAAAAAATGCAAGAGTTGAATATTCCTATACCATTTAAGCAAACACAAACCAATCAATTTACTATTTGCTTTGAGCTTGAACCTAACGAGGCAAAACTCATAGATGTAGAGATTGTTCAAACACTTATTCATACCAATATTTTCAAACTTGGCGCCCTTAGTCCCAATAACTCAACTTCACTATCAATTGGTATTGATAAAAGTAAATATCCTATCCATTTTGAGGATAATCGAGTTCAATTGCAGTCATTACTTGAAATCTATGACGAAGAGTATAATGCAATTAATGATCGTTATTACTCACTTCACACTAGTGACTATAAAAGCTTTTCACTTTCTCTTGCTCATGGTTATATTGAAGATGTTTTGGACAACCTTATTGAGCCTCAGCAACGCTGGATATTATCAACACTTTGCTGCTATAGCTATCAATTCAAAAAACAGCGTCTTTCTCATATGCAAGTCGATTTACAACACTATCATATTTCAACAATGAAGATTGAGTACATTTCTCACATACCTTTTGAATTTGCTGATCTTAATAAAGTTGAATTACTTGATACTTTACGCAAAAACCATCAGCAGTTAAATTATGGTGATATCAAAAATATTTGTCGAACACTTAAACTTACCAATTGTCATGACTACTTTATTAATTATATTTCGCAACTTGATCAACTCAATCCAAAAAATACTTGGCAAGCTTTTAAAACTTATGATACCAAAGATATACAGCAATCATTAAATCAATATTTCTCACGCCACCTTCAACGTTTTATTAAACTTAATCAGGTGATAAAAATATGATTAAAAACAAGTCACAAATGCAAAAAATTGCTAGAATCCAACAATTAATACCCTCGATGTCTCCTGAGCTACTGATCACTGCACTTTATTTAATTGGTATCAAAAAAGAAACTATTGTCTTTCGTCGCGAGTCACGTACTTTATCTATTCATCCTGGCTTTACCAAAATAGAATGGATAAACGATAAAGTCTATATTTATGCGAACTTAGCAACAATCGATAGACGTTTATATGACTCTTGTACCCAACTCACCCATCTGGCACCCACCCAAACACAACGCATCGATCAATTGATTGATGATTTTCTTCGTGCTCATTTTCTTGGTGTATTCCCCTGCTTGAATCCTTCAGTTAATACAACAATTGAACAGCTTTTCTTAAACAGGCTATCACAATCACCTTCAAAAATACTTATCGAAACACATGTCAAACGTGTTATAGACTTTCCATCTAAAGTAAACGTAAGTTATGGTATTCAGCCTCAGTCAACAACACCAAATCATTTACTTGGTAGAATAACAGCAAATGCCAAAAACTTTCATGTTATACCTGTGGTATATATTGCTATTTCAATCAATACAGGATCTTCTATAGCAAAAGCACAGCAACAATACCAAAGGCTTCACAATAAATTAAAACAAATATTAAAGTCATATCAGCTTAAGCTTGAGATCTCTCATCCACAAGAAATCACCTACTTAAGAAACAAAAAATTAGGTCAAGATAGTTTAATAGAATCTAAATACTCGATTATGCAGACAGAAGGTATCTCCGATTAAAGGTTTTAATCTTATAATATAGTTCATACTTGTTATTGCATGAAAACTTCACTTTAAGACGCTCAATATAATCATCAACCGTTCTTTTTGAAATTTCAAGCTGCTGAGCAATATCACTAGAACGTATGATATTGTCATAAATCATCTGAAAGCACTTTCTTTCCAACGAAGTTAAAGGAACTATCTCAGCTGACTCCTTTGTATCTCTTTGCTGTACTTTATCTGCGTAAAATAATGTGCCACTTTCTAGTTTGTTAAACTGACTATGAAACAGACTCAATTTGGGCTTAATATTATTTTTATTTATGTCGCCAATAGAGTTGACGATAGTACTTTGCAGGTAAACCTTATTATTTAATAAATGATACCCAAACCATTTACTATCGACCCCAACACATAGAATAACAATATTATCAACATCCATGTGAGTTATGATAAAAAGCATAT
>JAHDDB010000170.1 GCA_020629575.1 Caedibacter sp.
TTTGTTGCATTAAAGTATATTGAAGCCGTTGGTGCTATTGCGTCATCGGATAATAGTAAAACGATTATGATGCCATTAGAAGCATCTAATATCATCGGTTCTGTTGGTGGGATCAGTGAGTTGTTAAAGTCAATGCAGGTTAAAGCATAACAAATTAAGGTGGAGAGAGTATGTTATATTGGCATTGGTGGATTTTAATGGGGATTTTGCTGATTATTGAGATTTTTACTTTAACGATGTTTTTCTTGTTTTTTGCGATATCAGCCCTTTTGCTGGGGGTGATTATGTGGTTTTATCCTGAACTGCCAATCAATTGGCAATTGTTATTTGCTGGTATTTTTGCATTAAGTTCGATGTTGTTGGGTTATTATGCCTTAAAGAAGCGCAAGCAAAAAAACAATATCGAGCTTGATGTTAATGATCGCTTAGGGCGTTATATTGGTAAGATTGTAGTGATCACACAAAGAAGCCACTCAGGTGTTGCTAAGGCAAAAATTGGTGATACTGAATGGCGTGTCTTGGTCGAGGATGCCAAGGTTGGTGATGAAGTTGAAATTTTAGAAGTTAAATCAACCAGTTTTATTGCTAGAAAGATCTGAGTAAAGCAATAACATCATGGTTTATTCAGAAAGTGTTTTCCAGTAAACTAGTCAGCGTTTTTTTGATTGAAGATAAACTAAATTTAAATTAGGGTAAATAGGTAAGCACGTGACTAAAAGAGTAAAAACGCGTTTTGCCCCGAGTCCGACGGGGTATTTGCATGTTGGTGGGGCAAGAACCGCACTTTTTTCGTGGGTTTATGCACGTAAAAATAACGGTGAGTTTGTACTGCGTGTTGAGGATACTGACCTTGAGCGTTCAACACCGGAAGCTGTACAGGCAATTTTAGATGGCATGGATTGGTTAGGATTAGATGCCGATAGTGCGCCATACTATCAAACTGAACATTTTGATCGTTACCAAGAGGTTATTGATGAACTTTTAGCAGAAGGTAAAGCATATCGCTGCTATTGCTCGCGCGAGCGTTTGGATCAATTAAGAGAAACGCAAATGGCGAATAAACAAAAGCCTCGCTATGATGGGCATTGTCGCCACCTTGATGCTGGTGAGCAAGATATTTCAAAGCCTCATGTCATTCGTTTTAAGAATCCAGAAGAAGGTGCGGTGAGCTGGGTGGATGCAGTGAAAGGCGAAATCACGATTGCCAATAGTGAGTTGGACGATTTAATTATCAAGCGCTCAGATGGTGCGCCGACATATAATTTTTGTGTGGTTGTCGATGATAGCGATATGCAAATTACCCATGTGGTGCGTGGCGATGATCATATTAATAATACGCCACGTCAGATTAATTTATATCACGCCTTAAATGCCGAGGTGCCTGTATTTGCTCACGTGCCAATGATTTTAGGCGATGATGGCAAAAAACTCTCCAAGCGTCATGGCGCGGTGAGTGTGATGCAATACAAAGAAGATGGTTATTTGCCGCAAGCACTGATTAATTACCTTATTCGTTTAGGATGGTCGCATGGTGATCAAGAAGTCTTTAGCATGGGTGAAATTTTGGAATATTTTGAGCTAGATGATATCAATGCCTCAGCGTCAGCGTTTAATACAGAGAAATTAAACTGGCTTAATCAGCATTATATGCGTCATTTGCCAACACAAGAAGTTGCAAAAGAGCTTATTTATCACTTTCAAACTCAAGGCTTAGATGTTAATAATGGCCCTGCTTTTGATATGCTTATTCCGGTGATGGCGGAAAAAGTAAAAACGTTAAAAGAATTAGCTGAGCAATCTGCTTATTTTTATCGCGACTTCGATGAGTTTGATGAAAAGGCTGCCGCTAAACATTTAGTCAAAGGTGCAGCCAGTGTGCTGCTGCATGTTAAAAATAAAGCTGAGGAATTAAATGATGAGAGTTGGCAAGATGAAGTTGCATTACATCATTTATTAAAGGACACAGCCAGCGAGTTAAATCTAGGTATGGGCAAAGTTGGGATGCCAGTGCGTGTTGCGGTAACCGGCTCTGGGCAATCGCCTGATATTGGATTAACACTGAAATGGCTTGGTAAAGAACGTGTTATATTACGTTTACAAAAAGCGATTGATTTCATTGATCAATAAGATATAACACACTGGACACAGCCAATAATGCTCGGCATACTTAACGCTCAAACAGGGTTGGTGGAGATGTACAGTATGTTGGTAAAAAGATTGGATAAAATCACTATTTATGCGCTTTTTATTGGAATAGTTGCCATTGTTTGTGCAATGATCTTGGCTTATTACTTTCCGATATTGAAGAAATCACAACTTGTGATTTTACTTGGTGAAGTCACGATAGTCATTCCGTGGCTTGTGTTTATCATCTGCTTATTATTGTCACTTTTTCAGAACTCAAAGCATTAGAAAATTATTAATAACCAAGCGCTAAGCCACCAGGTCGACGAGGGTCAGCAGCGCCATACACATAACCATTTGCTTTCATGACGGATTCAGCAGCACCCATCGCTGATTTTTTAACGACTTTGTTGCCCATTTGTTCAAGTAGGGTTACGGTATCTGGTGAGATACCATCTTCAATACGAATTTCTTCTGGCCATAATTGACTGTGAATGCGTGGGGCGTTAACCGCGCTTTGCAGATTAAGCCCATGATCAATTACATTCAGAATCACTTGTAGCGTTGTCGTGATAATGCGACTACCGCCAGGTGACCCTGTGGCAATATAGGGCTTCCCGTCTTGATTAAGAATAATTGTCGGTGTCATTGAGCTTAACGGACGTTTGTTTGGCGCAATGCTATTGGCTTTGCCTTGGATAAGTCCAAAAACGTTTGGCTCACCTACTTTAGCAGTAAAATCATCCATTTCATTATTAAGCAATACCCCTGTACCAGGAACCACGATGCCATTGCCATAGGAGTAATTCAATGTGTAGGTGTTGGCAACCATATTGCCGTCTTTGTCAACGATACTATAATGCGTTGTTTGATTGCTTTCTAAATCTTCCGGTTTGAGTGTCGCAATGTCTTTGCTTGGTATGTGTTTTGTCAGATCAATTTTATCAGCAATAGCTTTGGCATATGCTTTGGAAGTTAGTTTTGACAAATCCATTTTAACGAAATCAGGGTCTCCAAGATCACTGTTGCGATCATTATATGCATAGCTCATCGCATTACTCATTAAATTGATGGTTTTAGCACTGTTTAGTCCATATTGTGCTAATGGAAAGTTTTCTAAGATATTAAGAAGCTCGATAAGTATCACGCCTCCAGAGCTTGGTGGAGGCATTGAGTAAATAGTGTATCCGCGATAATTTCCTTTAACGGGTTTCATTTCTTCAATGTGGTAATTTTTAAGATCATCTAATGTGATGAGTCCTGCATTCTTTTGCATTGCATTTGCAATTTTCTGTGCAATCTCTCCTTGGTAAAAGGCTTTTTTGCCATTTTTAGCAATAAGTTTAAGGGTGTTGGCTAGGTCCTTTTGAATTAACCGGTCACCAATTTGGTAGTTGGATCCGTCTTTTTTATAAAATATCGCGCGTGTTGCTGCGTGTTTTGATAGCCATGGTTTGGCGTCAATCAGTGACTGGTAAAGTGTGCTATCAATAATAAACCCATGCTCTGCAAGCTTTATTGCAGGTTGCATAACTTCTTTTAATGTCAGCTTGCCATATTTTTTCTGAGCGTCAATAAGGCCGGCAACTGTTCCTGGAACACCGGATGCTAAATAAGTCCCAGAGATCAGATTTCTGTCAACTTGTCCCTTATCATTTAGATACATGTTAGCGGATGCACGCGAGGGTGCTTTCTCACGATAATTAATTGCAATAGCCTTGTGTTTGTCATTAAGCCAAATAATCATAAAACCACCACCGCCAAGATTTCCAGCTTTTGGCAAGGTGACGGCTAAAGCAAAGCCAACTGCAACGGCAGCATCAACGGCATTTCCCCCTTTTTTCAGGATGTTTACACCTACTTGAGTGGCTAGGGATTGTTGTGTTGAGACCATCGCATGGGTTGCAACAATGGGATAGGCTGTTTGATCGCCTTCTTGCAGTGCGGGTAATGCTGTTAATCCGTGTGAGGTAAATATACATAATATGAAAAAAAACATACGAATAGTTCGTTGCATAATGATCTCCTTTTCTCTTTTTACTTGTTGTTGAAAGCGCCACATCAGTGTAAAGGTTTTAATGATACATTTCGATACTAATAACTACCAATCATACATGTTTGTAGTGTGTGTTATAAAAACACTTTAATTTGCTTGAAAAGCAGTCGTGTGCTTGTGTTAATAGCCTTTACATAAAAACAACACTTTTCGCTTGCGCCGATAGCTTACGCTCTATATACTGCTTGGCGTAAAAT
>JAHDDB010000171.1 GCA_020629575.1 Caedibacter sp.
TCAGCTTAGTTATTGGCAATAATCTGTAATAACCACTTCTTATTTCTATTTAATAATTCATATTCGCTTAATGGCTGCTGATAAGGCACACCCATATATTGCAAGCTATGCTGGGCAATACTGGCAAAGACAGGTGCTGCCGAGACACCTCCAAATTGATAAAAGTGACTACCTTTAGGGTTGTTGATCCAAACTACAATCGAAAGTCTTGGATTTTTAACAGGTGCCACACCGGCAAAAATGGCGTTATATTCATTAACAAATTTACCATTGGCAACGCGATGTGAAGTGCCTGTTTTGCCTGCTACATCAAACCCTGGAATGTTAGCAAGTACACCTGTACCATGGATACTGACGACTGTTTGCAGCATGGCCAATACTTCTTTGGCAATATCTTGAGGTAACACTTGACGACAATTGATTTCATCTGGGTGTTTTGGCTTGATTAAGCTCACTGGACAAAGCTTGCCATCATTGCCAAAAATCGTATAAGCATGCGCTAACTGTAAGGCTGAGCTGCTTAATGCGTAACCAAATGAGAGTGTGGCAAACTCAAACTCACTTAATGAGCTTAAAGGGGGCAAATAACCATTCGTAGCACGTGGGAAATCAATGGTTGATGGTTGTCCAAAGCCTAAACTTGACAGGAAGTTATAAGCTTTTTCTTTATCCAATGTTAAGGTGACTTTACTAACGCCAACGTTACTGGATTTTTCAAGAATTTGTGTCAAGGTGATATCACCAAAGTTGGCATCATCACGGATGCGATGATTATGCAGGAAATAATAACCAGGGTTCGTATCAATCATACTATCTGGTGTGTATTTGCCCGAAAGAAGTGCTTGAGAGATGAAAAATGGCTTAATGGTAGAACCCGGTTCAAAAGTCTCGATAACCGGTTGTAAGGCAATGGCTTTGCCAGTATGCTCCTTGAAGTTATTAGGATTAAAACTAGGGTAACTTGCAAGTGCTAAAATCTCACCATTTTGCGGATTAACAACAACAGCAGCGCCTGAGTCGGCATTGGTGTCAATAACACCTTTTTTAAGCGCTTGATAGGCAAAGCTTTGGATATTGCTATCAATGGTTAAGTAAATACTTTTACCTAAATGATAATGTTGCGGTTTATCATTAAAAGTTATGGCATGTCCTTTACCATCCAAAGTACTAGATAGTGCGCCTTCTTTCGCATGCAGCTTATCTTGATAAGTTAACATTAAACCGTCTTGCCCTTTATTAGCAATATTGGTGAAACCAATAAGAGGCGCTATCTCATTGGCTTTAGGGTAGTAAGTTCTATTTTGATCTTCAATCTCAATCCCTGGGATATGCAATGCTTTTAAATCATCGATTTTTGAGGGTTCAATAAATTGTGCAGCGATATAATATTGTTTGTTGGGATATTTGCTGATAAGTGTTTCAAGATCACTTAATGAAAGACCATCAATATTTGCCTCATTGATCTTTTGATATTTTTCAGGGTAATCTTTTAAGACTTTGATGTCTAAAATAACCTTATACAAATTGGTGCTGACTGCCAATGGAATACCATTGCGATCATAGATAATGCCACGTGTTGCATCTAAATCAATGGTGCGATGACTTTCGTTTTGACCACGATGAGATAGAAAACTGTGATCTTTGGTTTCTAGATAAAACAGACGGTAAATCAATACAAGAAAGACTGCAATAATCAGAAAGAATGTAAAGAAAAAGCGCCATTTATGCTTTGGTGTACGCTTTGGCTTGTCATTATATGGGTTAGTTTTTTTTGGTTTTTTTGGTTCTTTATCTTTCTTATTGTTATATTCTCTCATGCATAAAAATATCGTGGTCACCGTCACAGTTCGAGAGTGTACCGGAAAATGCAGCATTAAGACAACCGCTCGCGCTAGAATTGCCAATAATTGTCAGTGGTAATTGCGTTTTGTGGCTAATATTGGTATACATAGAGGCAGTTTGAGGGTTATCAAAAATGACTGAAAATATAAAAAACTGGTGTTACGCACTTTAGAAAACAACTATGATTTTATAAACACCCCGTCAGCCTACGGCTGCCACCCCTCTTGAAAAGAGGGGAATTGGGCGATGGTGATTTTAATTCCCCTCTTTTCAAGAGGGGTGCCAAGCTTGCGAGGCGGGGTGTTGAAATAGAAAAAGTGCGTAACCTCAGTAAAAAAGTAAAAGTAAGGTAAAAGAAGGTAAATAGATCGCTATGCATAGCATTGAAGAAACATTAAGTGTGATTAGACGTGGCGCCGAAGAGGTGCTTTTAGAAGAAGATTTGATTGCGAAGTTAAAGAAGAAAAAGCCACTTATTGTTAAGTTTGGTTGTGATCCAACGGCACCGGATATTCATTTAGGACACACCGTAGTGATTAATAAATTGCGTCAACTGCAAGATTTAGGGCATGAAATCCACTTTTTAATTGGTAACTTTACCGCACAGATTGGTGATCCAACGGGGAAAAATACCACGCGTCCACCGCTATCAGCGGCAGATGTCGAAGAGAATGCTAAAACCTATCAAAAGCAGATTTTCAAAATTTTAGATCAAGAAAAAACGGTCGTTAAGCGCAATGGTGACTGGTTTGATCAGATGAGCGCAAGTGACATGATTAAGCTTGCATCAAAGCAAACTGTTGCCAGAATGCTTGAGCGTGATGATTTTTCTAAGCGCTACAAGTCTGGGCAAGGCATTGCTATTCATGAGTTTTTATATCCTTTGGTGCAAGGCTATGACTCAGTGGCGATGGTTGCTGATATTGAGTTAGGTGGCACGGATCAGAAGTTTAACTTATTGATGGGACGTGAGCTGCAAAAGCAAGCAGGGCAAGAGCCACAAGTGATTATCACCATGCCGTTATTAGAAGGGTTAGATGGAGTCAAGAAAATGTCTAAATCAGCCAATAACTATATCGGTATTGAAGAGCCTGCAGATGAGATGTTTGGTAAAATTATGTCGATTTCGGATGAGTTGATGTGGCGTTATTATGAATTACTAAGCTTTAAACCAATGACTGAAATCGAAAGCTTAAAAGAAGCGGTTAACAATGGTCAAAACCCACGTGATGTTAAGATTGATTTAGCTAAAGAGATTATTGCGCGCTTTCATGATGAGGCGGCAGCACAAAAAGCACATCAAAACTTTATTGATCGCTTCCAAAAGAATCAGATGCCTGAGGATATGCCTGAAGAGACGATTACATTAGCAGAAGATAATATGCCGATTGCGAATGTTTTAAAGTTAGCAGGTTTGGTCTCAAGCACCTCTGAAGCGATCCGTATGATTAAGCAAGGTGCGGTTAAAATTAATGGTGATAAGGTTGAGGATACCCAGCTTGCATTAAAGCAAAAAACCTCAGACGTTTATCAAGTAGGAAAAAGAAAGTTTGCCAAGATCACATTGGTATAGTAATGATGAAAACAAGTTGTATCAGCCATCACCTCTCCTCTTGTGGGATCGCTCATGCAGCTTATGCTGCACGGGTGAGGGGATAATTAAAACGCAATAAAAAAACAAAAGGAAATAAAATGGAAAAATTTATTCAGGAAGTATTAGTTATTTTTGTGATATTAACCGCATTGGTCGTACTTTATCATGTTTTTATCTTTTTATTTTGGATCTTATTAGTGGCGATTGGTGTGGCGATTGTTTATCGCGTGATTAAATTTATTGTATCTTTGTTCTCTTCAAAGAAAAGCAATACCGTTGAGCATGAAGATTTATAATTAATCGGTGCAGTGTGAAGCAACTAAAGGCATTAATCCTAAGTGGAGTGTTAGTGACACTGACTGCTTGTGGTAACCAAGGTAAAGACACATTAAGCAAAGCTGATCTTGAGACAGGTGAGTATGCGGATGAGCTCAAATCACATTTAGATGTGCGTCAAGCGCAATTGAATACTCTTTTTGATAATATTCGTATCACCCAAATGCTTGTACATGCCAATAAACGCCTGGTTGAAGAAACGCCATTAACGGAAGCGCGTTATCAAGCAATTGATCAGAGTATGCAAAAAATGCGCGATACCTATAATGTTCAGCTTTTACTGTATAATTCTTGTGCGGTTAAATTAAAGCAGTTTCAGGCAGAGCATCCTGCCTTTGTTGAGATTTTTGTTACCGATTTATCGGGCATGAATGTTTGCCAAACCAATATGACGACTGATTTTTATCAAGCAGATGAAAAGTGGTGGCAAATGGCTTATCACAATGGCTTAGGTAAGGTGTATTATGGTGAAATTGAATACGATGATAGTGCTTCGGAAGTCGTAGCACCAATGTATATGCCTATTTATGAGCATAAAAAATTAGGGCTCAATCCTTATTTCCGTTGGACGGGGTAAATCTGTTATAATTTTTGTGATG
>JAHDDB010000172.1 GCA_020629575.1 Caedibacter sp.
TTTAATGTTTCTATATTTAATTCGCTAACCATATCAACTGCTGTTGTCATCATATTCCCCTGTATTTTATTTACAATAATAACTACCGCAGTCTATCAGATGAGTTCGTATAAAAAAAGCAGCACAAACAACCTTTCTTAGCGGTTATAGTCTATGCTAAAGATTCAATGTATATAGAGAGAATAATAAGAGGAGATAATTATGAGAAAAACAACATTGTTTCGACTATCTATATCAGGACTTTTAGCTCTTAGCTTAGCAACCTTTATAACAAGTTGCTCTAAAAGTACAGAAAATACAATAACAGCCAAGCCTGATTTTCAAGCTATTAGCAATGTTAGTGATCGTAAACAGGCATTTATTGACTATATGTTGCCGTTTATTCATCAAGTACAAAAAGATGTCTTAAGCCAACGACAGGCATTAGAAACTATGCTTGCAATGCTTAATCAAAACAAAAAGCTTTCTAAAGCGCAGCAAGATCAATTATCTAGATTATGTGAACAATATAAAGTTAATTTTGACGAAAATTCTTTAACTCAAATAGTTAAAGATCTATTGATTAAAGTTAATACTATTCCAACAAGCATGGTACTTGCGCAAGCAGCGCTTGAAACTGGCTGGGGAACTTCTCGCTTTGCCGTTGATGGCAATAATTATTTTGGTCAACATTGTTTTACCAAAGGCTGTGGTATTGTTCCTAAACAACGTAGAGCAGGTGCAATTAATGAAGTTCAAGTTTTTCCATCTCCTAAAGATAGTGTGCAATCTTATTTTAACTTACTGAATATAGGTACTAATTTTCAAGAGTTTCGTGTATTACGTTCACAATTAACCAAAGAGGATAAACCTATAACAGGTAAAGATCTCATTAAAACCTTGGTGCATTATTCTGAACTTGAAGATGGTGAATATGAAAAACGCATTATCTCAACCATGGATTACAATAATTTATATCAATATAACTAATCCAATCGAATGCTGGTTTAGCTTACATCTCGGCACACACATCATTTATTACCGCTGCTTCCTTCCGGACCTGACGGGGTTCATAAACTAGTGTCGCAAGAGAACCAAACCAGCGGTTGCCATTATTCATATTTTCATAAGTCTTTTCAATCATTATTTTGAAATAATTCACAGATCACCTTTTTTATCGTATTGAGTTTGATAAAACATTCACAGTTTGTTTCATGAGAATATTATATCTGTTTATAAATGATTTTATTGAGTCTTCCTTTTTTTTCTTTTTGTCCACTTTCCTTTTCATCTTTCCCTTTTTCTTTTTTTAAATAGATAAATTCTTTTTCTTTGCTTTTTCTGTTATTGGTTTGTGGATATTTGTGGATAAACCATCTCAAACCCTTTAAAACCGCTACTTTTTGTTGTGTATAGTTTTGTGGATAATGATGTGTATTTGCTGTTTGTTGTCTGTGGGTTATTTATTCTTTTTTCCTGTGTGAATTTTTTCCACAAAAAAATCCAAAGGGATGTGCACATACTTATACACATAGTTATTAACAATGCAATTAACAAGAAATTCACACCATTATCCACAAAGTTATCCACAGACTTTTATCACAAGCATTGCATGCTGTGAAAGCTTTGATATAATCCAAAGCTAATTTAAAAATATAAACTTTTTCTAGTCTATTTAAAGCTTTAAATAAATGCTAGAAACCCTTGATATATATAGGATGCATTGTAAGTATGAATGTTTGGTCACAATGTTTGGATTATTTAAAAGACAACTTGTCTGAACAAGAGTATAGGATATGGATAACACCATTAAAAACAAATGATCAAGGTAGTTTATTCACAATTTATGCACCGAATAATTATTTTCTTGGTTGGGTTAAGACCAAATATCAACAGGTTCTTGTGGATACCTTGAAAAAATACAAACAAAATAGCCATTTAATTGTTGAGTTTTCAGTAAAAAAGAGCGATAACACGCAAAATGTGGAAACACAAACCACAGCAATGCAAACTCAAATAATCAAAAGTAGCGTTGGTCCACAGACGGATCTTTTCAATAAAAATGTCGCGATTACACCAGTAGTTGTTGATACTTTGGGTGAGCATAATGAGTTAGCGGATGAAAAAAGTGAACTTGAAGTGGATAAAAACTCAGGTATTTCCAGTGAGCTTTATGGCTTTGATGAAGCATTGTCCGTGCCAAAAGATCAAAAACGTGTTGATTTTGGCTCACCATTAAAAAAAGAATATAATTTTGATAACTTTGTTGTTGGTAAAGCAAATGAAGTAGCTCGTGCTGCAGCGATGCAAGTTTCTATCAATCCTGGATTGGCGTATAACCCATTGTTTATCTATGGTGGTAGTGGACTGGGTAAAACACATTTAATGCATGCTATTGGTAACTATGTATTACATAATAACCCAACAGCAAAAGTGCTATATGTAACATCTGAACGCTTTGTTAAAGACTATGTTGATGCGGTACGTTTACACTCAGGTGATGAGTTTCAGAATTTTTATCGCTCTGTCGATGTATTATTAGTTGATGATATCCAGTTTATTGCGGGTAAAGCAGGCTCTCAAGAGGAGTTTTTCCACACATTTAATACTTTGCTTGAAAATGGTAAGCAAGTTGTCTTATCTTGTGATAAGTATCCTAAGGAAATCCCTAAACTTGAAGAGCGTCTAGTTTCACGCTTTGGTTATGGTTTAACTGTTACAATTGACATTCCTGATCTTGAAACACGAAGTGCGATTTTATTACATAAATCGAGTCAATTTGGTCGACCTATTGATCAAAATGTAGCACTTTTTATGGCAAAGCATATTCGCTCTAATGTGCGAGAATTAGAAGGGGCGTTGAGACGCGTACTTAACTATGCTCAGTTTAATAAAAAAGCCATTGATGAGAAACTTGCTTATGAATGCTTAAAAGATGTTATTTCAATACAGGATAAAATTGTCAAAGTAGACAATATCCAGCGTGTTGTTGCTGATTATTATAATATTAAAATTACAGACTTATTATCAAAGCAAAAAAGTCGTGATGTCGCCCGTCCAAGACAGATGGCAATGGCGTTAGCTAAAGAGTTTACCAATCATAGTTTGCCGGAAATTGGTGGCTTTTTTGGTGGTAGAGATCACACCACAGTCTTACATGCCGTAAGAACTATAAAGAAACTGATTGTCAATAATGTTGATATACAGGATGATTATCAAAACTTATCGCGCAAATTAGCGCATTAATTCCCAGGGGAGATATGATGTTACAATTTACACTTTCTCGCGATGCATTATTAAAGCCGTTACAAGGTTTAGTATCAATTGCTGATAAAAAGCATACGATACCAGTGCTAAGCTCCGTATTATTTATTATTGAAGAGGGTAAGCTACGCTTAAAGGCCTCTGATTTAGAGACTGAAATTGTCAGTTATATTGAGCTTGAAGAAGCATCTGACGATGGTAGTATCGCTATTCCCGCTAAAAAGCTTCATGATATTGTACGTAATCTACCAGAGGGCGCATCACTCAAAATAACAGAAGAAGCAAATGATCGGGTATTAATTGCATGTAATCGCAGTAAATTTACCATGTCAATCTTGAAAGCATCATCCTTTCCTGTGATGAATGAAGATACAGGTAGAGCGATGTTTAAGCTGTCATATGCCCAGCTTAATTCGGCAATTAAGCGTGTAAAATTTGCCATGGCAAATAATGATGTCCGTTATTTCTTAAATGGTATGTTATGGGAAGTCAATAACGATAGATTTCGCACAGTATCGACTGACGGCCATCGTATGGCAAGCTCTGAAGTGTTAATAGAAGATACTTTCTTAGATGCTGTTCAGATTATTGTGCCAAGTAAAGCAATTAAAGAACTAGAGCGCACGTTGTCAGCACCTGAAGATGCTGAAATTGAAGTGCAAATTGGTAAGAATTATTTCAGAATTATTCTGCCTGACTTTCAGTTTACATCAAAACTTATTGAAGGGCGTTTCCCTGATTATACAAGAGTGATTCCACCGAATAATACAAAGCTATTAGTTGCTAATCGAGTTGAGTTAAAACAGGCATTACTACGTACGGCTATCTTATCGAATGAAACGTATCGCGGTGTGCGCTTAGAGCTTCAGGATAATGCTTTGCTTCTATCAGCAAATAATCCAGAGCATGAAGAAGCGCAAGATCAAATGGAAGTAAAATATAGCGACCAACCAATGGAAATTGGTTTTAACGTAAATTACCTTTTAAATATTGTTGATGTATTAGATTCAGAGCAAATTGATTTTTATTTTGATAGCCCGCAAATGAGTTTACTTATCAAGGATGATGATAGTCGCAGTACGTATGTTGTGAGTCCGATTAAGCT
>JAHDDB010000173.1 GCA_020629575.1 Caedibacter sp.
TAATTACCTAACAAAGCATCTAACTGTGTCTGATTTAATTGCCCTTCCTGAGGTTACAACTTTCTCCATTGCGACGTACCCTGAAGATATACGGGCTGAACGATAGCTTGAGATTGGCGTTCAACTTTAGAATGTTGATAATTGTACAGAATTACTTCTTGCAGCAAACTGACATCTGGACAGAAATCAATGGCATTAAGCTCGATATCCACACCATTGATCACATCACCAATAACAAATCCTAAGTTTTGCTCTTCAATCGCCTGATTAAATGCAGCAATTTTAAGGCATTTTTCTTGAGTGATTTTCAGAATTTGCGAATCTTTATCCCAGATATATTGCCCAAAATAAACATCTGACATACGCGCATCAAGCGTGACAGTTATACGCTCAGCCTTATAGCGATGATAAGCACTCATTGCAATTGCCTGCATTGATGAAAAACCAACGACGGGACAGTCTAGTGTTAATGCCATTGCTTGAATGGCCGCTGCAGCTAAACGTACACCAACAAAGCTGCCAGGTCCCACGCCATAGGCAAGTAAATTAATCTCTCTTTTGTGTATACCTGATTGTATGACTAGCTCATCAATCATTGGTAAAAGCTGTTCATTATGCTTACGCGGAATATGACGTGTGATGCTAAAGCACTGTTTGTCTTCTGTAAAAAGCGCTATCGAACAATAAGCACTTGAGGTGTCAATTGCCAGAATATTCATTATTCAACCGTTACTGATTTTGCTAAATTGCGCGGCTGATCAACATCCGTGCCTTTTTGCACTGCCACGTGATAAGAGAAAAGCTGCAGTGGAATGGTGAAAATAATCGGTGAGATAACCTCTGGCACGCTCTCAATAATAAAAGTGTGCTTAGAATCAATATGTAGTGACTGACTAATCGCATGATCAACAAACACATAGAGCTTGCCACCTCGCGCTTGCACTTCTTGCAAATTACTCTCAAGTTTCTCAAGCAACGTGTCATTAGGTGCAACCGCGACAATTGGCATATCTTTATCAACCAAAGCTAACGGACCATGCTTAAGCTCACCTGCGGGATAGGCTTCAGCATGAATATAAGAGATCTCCTTGAGTTTAAGTGCGCCTTCTAATGCCACTGGATATTGCACACCACGACCTAAAAACAATGTATGATGTTTCTCAACAAAGTCATAAGAAAGCTGCTCAATCTCGGCATCTAAAGCCAAGACATTTTTGGCAATTTCAGGTGCTTTTTTGAGTGATGACAATATATTTCTTTCAAGTTCTAAGCTTAATACTTTTCGTGACTTACCCAAGGCAACTGCAAGAAGCAGAAAACCAACTAACTGTGTGGTAAATGCCTTGGTTGAGGCGACCCCCATTTCAAGACCTGCTTGCGTCATAAACACCAAATCGGCTTCACGCACCATTGAGCTATTAGGCATATTACAAATACTTAATGTCTTCATAAACCCAAGCACTTTGGCTTGGCGCAATGCTGCCAAGGTATCTGCGGTTTCCCCTGATTGCGACACGGTGATAAATAAGCTATTTTTGGGCACCACACTCTGGCGATAACGAAACTCGCTGGCAATCTCAACATCAACAGGAATTTGTGCGTATTCCTCTATCCAGTATTTAGCAACTAATCCGGCGTGGAAGCTTGTGCCACAAGCAACAATTTTAACATGCTCAACATCAACAAAAAGTGTTTTGGCTTCCAAACCAAACTTCTCAATAATAATCTCATTATCAACACTAATACAATTAGCAAATGTATCGGCAATCACTTGCGGCTGTTCAAAGATTTCTTTTTGCATATAATGTTTATATTTGCCTTTAGCGGCAGCATCTTGGGCTTGATCTAGCTCTTTAATATCTAAGACTTTTTTAATCCCTGCTTGATCGTACGCTTCTACTTTGTCACGTGTGACAAGTGCCATATCACCCTCATCAAGATAAGCAAAACGATTGGTAACAGGCAATAATGACAAGGTATCAGAAGAAATAAAATTCTCACCAATACCAAAACCTATCACAATGGGGGAGCCTGAACGCACAACAACGATACTGTGCGGATGATCTTCATGCATAACCGCCAGACCATATGCACCTTTAAGCTTTTTAATGACTGCTTGCACATTACTAACAAAGTCATGTTTAGTATTCCAATCGTGTTCCAGCAAATGCGCGATCACTTCAGTATCTGTTTGTGATTGAAATGAAACACCCTCTGCAATGAGCTGCTCTTTGAGTGGCATATAGTTTTCAATAATACCATTATGCACAATCGCAATTTTGCCTGACTGACTGACATGGGGATGGGCGTTTTGCTCTGATGGCTCACCATGCGTTGCCCAGCGAGTATGCGCAATACCAGTAGACCCTTTAAAGCCATTGTCTTTAGCTACTTTCTCTGCAAGCATCTGCACCTTACCTAAAGCACGCAAACGCTCAATCTTGCCTTTATCATCTAACAATGCCACACCAGCAGAGTCATATCCACGATATTCAAGGCGCTTTAGCCCCTCAAGTAAAATCGCCAATACATTGCGCTCTGAAACCGCGCCAACAATACCACACATAATTTTCTCGCTTTTTGTTTATTGGGCGTATGCAATACGCCCCTACTGTTCTTTGTTTTTTGGGCATATACAATATGCCCCTACGTTATACTTACTGCTTTTTAACAGGGCGCTGCCAACCTGGGACAACTGTTTGCTTATTCATTCGATTAATCGTAAGTTTGCCTTCTGGCACATCTTTGGTAATCGTTGACCCCGCAGCAATATTAGCCCCATCGCCAATATTTACAGGTGCAATTAACTGACAATCAGAACCCACAAATACGTCATTGCCAATCATCGTTTGGTGCTTATTAGCCCCATCATAATTGCAAGTAATAACACCGGCACCAATATTGCAGTTATACCCTACCGTACTATCACCAATATATGTTAAATGATTGGCTTTACTACCCTTGCCAATCGTTGACTTTTTAATCTCAACAAAATTACCAATATGCGCTCCCTCATCCAATATACTTCCAGGACGAATACGCGCAAAAGGCCCAACAACAGCATCGGTTTTAATATCGGCACCGTCGATAATCGTATTGGGTTTTATTTTAACGTTATCACCGATCACACAGTCTTTTAAGATACAATTAGCACCGATCACACAGTCTTCACCAATAACAACATTACCTTTGATTAATACATTAATATCCACCCATGTATCCGCCCCAATCTCAACAGAGCCCCTAACATCAAATCGGTTAGGATCAGCTAAAGAAACACCTTTTGCCATCACACGCTCAGCTACCGCTTTTTGCCACATTCTTTCAAGATCTGCCAATTGCGCACGGGTATTAACGCCTAAAATCTCAAAGTTATGTGCTGGATGTGCGGCACGAATATTAACTTTATCGCGACAAGCAAAGGCAACAATATCGGTTAGATAATACTCTTTCTGTTTATTGTTATTTTCAATGGCTGGCAACCATTGATGTAGGTGATTACCACTAACACAATAAATACCCGTATTAATTTCTTTAATCTGGCGTTGAATATCTGAGGCATCCTTCTCTTCCACAATCGACTCAATTTCACCGAAGCGATTACGTAAAATCCGTCCAAGTCCTTGGGGATTATCAAGCTCGGCGGTCAAAATACCTAAGTCATCGGCACGTGTTACCTCAATTAAATGATTCAAGGTATCAAAAGACACTAAAGGCACATCACCATAGAGTATCAAGACTTTATCTTCTTTATCAATATAAGGTAACGCTTGTAAAACAGCATGTCCTGTACCTAAGCGGTCAGTTTGCTCAACCCATGTGATTGCTTTATCTTCCAAAGAGGATTGCACCTGCTGCCCAAGATGCCCTTGTACCACAATAATATTATCTGCTTGCAGTGATTCCACTGTTTCAACAACATGTCGTATTAAGGTTTTTCCCGCTAATGTTTGTAACACTTTGGATTTTTTAGAACACATGCGTGAACCTTGACCTGCGGCCAAGATCACTACTGATAATGCCATTTTTCCTCCTTATAAATATCTTCTTTTGCTTTTTTACTATTTGCAAAACTGCTGCGCATTATATAACAGCATTAAAAGGTTTTATAGGCTTCTTACATGATATTCTAAAACTCTTTTAACCTTATACTTTCTTGATCATTGCTCGGTTGTACTGACAGACGGACTCATCGGCAGTCATTAGTATAATTCCTTCTACCATCGATTGAGCAATTAAAATACGATCAAATGGATCTTTATGAATCATTGGCAGCGTATTTACTTCAACGACATGTTCACTCAGAATAGGTAGCTCACTATAACCATTGTCTATTAA
>JAHDDB010000010.1 GCA_020629575.1 Caedibacter sp.
AAGAAGATGGTATTGTCGATGGCTTATTTAAGTTCTCAAAGATATTATCAACTCAATTCTTATGGTGCCCACCTTTTGTTAAAGGTAAGTTGATTTTACCTAAGTTTATGGATAATTAATTTGCCTCTAATGTCGCAATTTTGGTAACAACGGCTAACACTTCGGTAGCTATTTTAAGCTCAGCAACTGTTGGTAAGGAAGGAGCAATGCGGATATTGCAATCTTGTGGGTCCTTGCCATAAGGATAAGTAGCACCTGCGTTAGTTAATTTAACACCTGCATCTTGTGCCATCTTGACAATTTTTTTGGCAAGTCCTGGTCGGCTATCAAAACTAATGAAATATCCGCCTTTAGGCTCATGCCACTGTGCAAATTGACCATTTGTGCCAAGCTCAGTACTCAGTACTTCGTTCACAATATCGAATTTAGGTTTTAAAATAGCTGCATGTTTTGCCATGTGTTGCATAAAAACATCTTTGTTTGGAAGAAGCTTTAAGTGGCGTAGCTGATTGATCTTATCATGACCAATGGTCTGTACTTTAAGCTGCGACACTAACCAGTCATAGTTGTCTTGGTTAGCGGCAATAATGGCAATGCCTGCACCGGCATAAGTAATTTTTGAGGTAGAGGCAAACATGAACACACGATCGGCATTCCCAGCTTTGGTACACTCGCTTAGAATATCAAGGATCTCAACTTGATCCTCTATGTCTAGGTGATGCACAGCATAGGCATTATCCCAGAAGATTCTAAAATCATTTGCTGCTGTTTTCATTGCAGCAAGACGCTTGATTGTATCGTCGCTATAGCTTTCACCGGTTGGGTTGCTGTATTTAGGTACACACCACATGCCTTTGATACTGCTGTCATTAGCAACGAGTTTTTCTACCTGATCCATATCCGGACCATTGCCAGTTAAAGGGATATTGATCATCTCAATACCAAAAGACTCACAAATAGCGAAGTGACGATCATAACCAGGGGTTGGACACAAGAATTTGATTTTCCCTTGTTCAGACCAACTTTTTGTCTGATTTGGCAGTTTATGAATCAGCGCTTTAATCATTGTGTCATACATCAAATTAAGCGATGAATTGCCGCCAACAATGATTTGATCGCTCGTAATGCCAAGGACATCGGCAAAAAGTGTCTTGATTGCAGGAAGTCCTGTAAGTAAGTCAGGTGGGCTGTAGTTACGATAATCAGGTGCAACAACGACATCTTGATGGTTTAAGTTATTGAGTAATTCATCGGATAGATTAAGTTGCTCAACACATGGCTTGCCACGTGTCATATCAAGCTTTAAACCCTGATCAATAAAAGATTGGTACCGTGTCTTTAGTTGCGAGAGTTCATCTTTGATTAAAGTTGCAGTCATTAGTTATTTCCCCCAAGCAATCAAAAGATAAATATAGATGCCGATATATAGTAAGAAGAATACAAAGGGCATATAAGTTTCGATACGCTTAAGTGGTGTGAACGAGCCTTTCTGTAATGCAGTAACACGCTCAGCGGAAAAAATGGGGCTGGAAGGTAGACGTTTCTCAAGTGCGCCAATGACTTGTTCTTTGATGTTAACCGTATGGCGATAAAAACGTACGACACGCCACCAGCAATAGCAAATGGCTAATAAACCTAATAAAGGCAGTACCAATAAGCCAAGAGATAACTCAGTGCTTGATCGACTAATGCCAAGCGCCATAATGCCAACGATAGCAATATTGGCGATAAGGAAAAATAGATTGATCGACACGCGACGGAAGCTCGCACGATCTGCCATCTCAACGTATATTTTATATTGTTCTATCAACAACGAATAATATTGTTCATTACTGAAATGATCTTGCTCTTCATTCCATAAATTATCCATGTTGATGTTATCATAACGACTCATGAATGATTAACTCCAATTTGTTATCAGTTTTACGTCACTCAGGTTAGCAGATTTACAGGCAATGGACTATGGCAAAATGGCGTATTGTGTAATAAAAAATGATATGTCAGTTTATTAAAAGAGCGCATGACACCAAAGGGCTATGCGTTGATTAAGTTTGTCAATAATCTTACATGCTAAGCGTGTTAACGCTGCAATCATTGTGATACTATAGATCGGTGAATTTCAGACTGAAAAATTAGAATAATTTTAGAATAAAAAGGTGATTTATGGCTAAAGGTACAGTGAATAAGGTGATTTTGCTTGGGCGATTGGGTGCGGATCCTGAGGTGCGCTATATGCCAAGCGGTATGTCAGTGGCAAACTTGAGATTAGCGACCAATGATGGTTATAAAGATCGTCAAACAGGACAGTTTGTTGAAAATACTGAGTGGCATCGTGTTGTAATATTTGGTAAGCAGGCGGAAACTGTCGCGCAATACACACAAAAAGGGTCATTGCTATATATTGAAGGGCGTATTCGCACTAATAAATGGCAAGATCAAAATGGACAAGAGCGTTATACAACAGAGATTGTCGCCAATGAAATGCAGTTAATGGGTGGGCGCAATGATGGGCAAAATAATGGTAGTCCTCAGCAAGGCTATTCACAGCCACAATTTAACCAACCATCAGCACAACCGCAGCAGCCTGCAGCTGGTACATACAATCAGGCGCCACAGCAGGCCAAGCCACAGTCACAGCCAGATTTAAGCCAACTGAATGACTTTGACGATGACGATATTCCTTTCTAATATTTAGTAGTGGCCCTATGAATAGCGAGTTTATTGAATTAACCCAATCTGATCCAATGCACTGGGATATTAAATATAGCTATGATGATAATATTGTAGGTAGACGCATAGCAGGCTATTATGCGAATAAATGCTTGATGACAAAGGCCTGTTACGCTGCATTGCAGCAGGTGACTCAAAGTATAGCTAAGCATCATTTAAGTCTGTTGATATGGGATGCTTATCGTCCAGCTAAAGCCGTTGATGATTTTTGGCAATGGGCACAAGACACTCACGATAGTCATACGCAACGTCAGTATTATCCAAACTTAAGCAAAGCAGACTTATTTGGACAAGGATATTTTAATAAAACATCAAACCATTGTAGCGGTAGTACGGTTGATCTGACATTGATTGATCAACAAGGGCAAGCGCTTGACATGGGAACTATCTTTGATTATATGGATCCTTTGTCACATCCTGATAATAGAAAAGCCTCAAAAGAAGCGATTACTAACCGAGCGTTATTACGTCAAGAGATGCTAAATGCTGGATTTGAACCAATAGCAACGGAATGGTGGCATTTTAGATTGATTGACGAGCCATTTGCTAATCAAATGTTTGATTTTGATATTGTGTAATTAATGGTGGGAACAAGGATGTCGAAAAGTAATAACAAGGTTAATGAAACGAAAGAATTCCTAGATGCTTTGTTGATTGGACGGGATAACAATGCGTTGGGTGAATTTCTAACGCCTGATTGTTTGGCCTTGACTGACTATGGCATTGCCTTTGGTCGTGATGAAATTGCGATGGATCTTTCTTTTTACTTTCAATCGATTGATGTGAGATCATTGGATTTCTTACAGCAAGCGCATTGTGCCGACACCACTGTACTGCAGTTTTCAGAAAGTTGTGAACATGTTGGCGAGTTCTGTGGGATAGAAACCACAGGCAAAAAATTTGTTTACAATGCCTCGATTATGTTGCGTTGGCAAGAAGATAAAATCAAAGAATATTCATTATCACCTGATATGGCAGGTGTTTTTGCGCAGATTACCGATGCTAAAACAGCAGCGAAAACATTAGAGGCGTTAAACGAGTCAAACAGTCGTTGTTATGCAATGTTGGCAAAACTGTATGTTTTAATTAATGCGCAAGGACTTTACCTGACAAAGCAACAGATTAAATGTTTGGCTTTGTATTTTGAGGGCTATAGTACGGTGGTTAGTGCCAGAATATTGCAGTGTTCAGTTGGTACAGTGCGTACACATATTCGCAATATTCAGGAGCTGTATCGTAGCCATTTTTCAGGAAATATTGAAGCATGGTTTAAGAGCCATGGGTTGTTTCAGAATATGCGCCGTTATGCGCGTTTATTACGATAATTACAAAGGTTTGTGAAAACTAATAAAGGCGGGGTGAATAATTAGTGAGTAATGATTATCATCGACATATTTATGCTTAGCATAATCCATAACATCTGCATTGAAGGGCTCAATCCCTTTTTGTAAAAGTTCTTGATACATTTCATAGGTGAAGCTGTCTTCAAGGATTGAAAAGCGGCAAATTTGATACATTTCATCCAAGGTTGTTGTATCGTAAAAAGCATCAGTTATCTCAAGGCGATAGTTAATCCTATGTTTATTAGCAATTGCCTTGAGAAGCTTATAACACTTATATTGTGGATTGTAACTTATGCATTTTTCATAGTGCTCACCCTTGTTAGATGGCACAACAAACATCAGAACACCGCCTGGTGCGAGTGCTTTATATGCCTTTAGTGCAAAAGCATCCCAGTCTTTTTCATCGACGTGATAGAGTACATGAGAGCATAATATAAAGTTATATTGCTCAGTTAATTTAACTTCTTGGAAAGTTTGGTTGATCACGGTTAAGTTATCAATTGACTTTAATAGACTTGCGTAAGTAGGATTAGGTTCGATCGCTAGAGTGTTATTAAAGTGTGGTGAAATTTTTTTGGTGATTTTGCCTTCACCTGCACCGATATCTAAAAAGCGATTGCAGTTGATGGTAGGTAAAATTTCTTTGGTAATATGATCTATGATTTGCTTGGAATTATCATGTTTTTGCAAGATTTTATAAATATTAGCGTATTGTTCCGCTGTATGTATGGTTGCCATTATCGTACTCTTTGTATTTGGTTTGTTAGGATTATAGAATATGTACGAGCGGCCTTTAAAGCTTATAACCCCTTAAGCCTTAAAAGCGCTGTACAATCGGCCCCCACCGTAATACGGTTAGCATGTGGATAGATTGCTTATGCTACGGGGGTATTTTAAGTGCTATTGTTTTATAAGTGAATACCACAAAATTAAGGTATTAATGTGCTGTCCTCAAAAAGCGGTTAATGAGAAATGTAATGACGCCAAAGGCAAGGCAAATAATCGCAATATATAAAAATACATGGCTATAGGTCTGATTGCTCAATAATAAATTTGTTTCTTTGTTATCGGTAATGGTCAGCATAGATAGTTGACCTGA
This sequence comes from Caedibacter sp., assembly GCA_020629575.1. Classification (GTDB taxonomy): domain Bacteria; phylum Pseudomonadota; class Gammaproteobacteria; order Francisellales; family Francisellaceae; genus Caedibacter. Next base: position 5,173 of record JAHDDB010000010.1, read on the forward strand.
GACGGCAACGCCAAGACCACTTGCAAATTGCCAAGCGCCTAGCGCAAAGCCTCTGTTTTTCTCATTAATATATTCTCCAGCGGCAGCATTGCCATTGGGTTGTACGAGAATTTCACCTAGCCCCAAGAAGAAGAAAAATATAATAATCCAGAAAAAGGCAACCTGATGATCAGCACCACTAAAATAGATAGCTAGTGGAATACTGGCACCTGAAACAGCGGTGACAATAAGTCCAATAAAGAACTTTTGATCAAAGGCATTGTGCTTAAGCTTGCGATACCAAAAGTAGCTTACGGCAATTGCGCAAATAAACATGCTGACATACCAAAATGTAATGACAGATCCAGCTGGGTATACAAAGCCAAAAATATGTCGATTTAAATTGTACCCAGAAAAGAGAGTAATATTTGTTTGAGCTAGCGTTGCAATACTCCAGTAAGCGACATTGATCAAGCAAAACACAAGAAACTTTAGCACACCTTTTTTCTGAGTAATGTTAGGAGCTTGTTTAACAAGATAGAAAAAATAGCCCACAAGCAGTATGCCGGCAATGTAAATAGTTAATGCAGCTGTGCTTGGTCGTTGAATAAGATAGTGCACAATGATAAATGTGACCACAAACACGAGTATGCTATAAATATATTTGTTGAATGAAACTGAGCTGTTAGATTTTGGGTATATATGTTGAAATAAAAGAAAAATCAATAAAGCAATGACGTTATAGACAGCGCCAATATAAAAGGCCGCTTGATAGCTTAAATAATCCGCAATAAATCCAGAACTAAAGGTCGCAATCATGCCACCGGTTGCTAAACTAATATAGGCAACCGTGAAATAATAGGATCGCTTAGTATTTTGCTCAGGGAAGCAACTATTTAGTAGTTTCCAAATGCTCGGCAAGTAAAATGCGCCGCCAATGGCAATACAGCTTAAACTAGTGACGAGTAAGGGTTCACCAAATTGTGCTAAGGAAAAAAAGCCAAAAATACTAAAAAGCTGTCCAATAATCAGCGTGCGTTTTGCATCTAAAAGCTTATCAGCAACAATACCAGCAATAAGTGGCAAGCAATAAAAAAGCGAAAAAAGTGCTGTATTGAGCATATATGCTTCACTCTCGCCAATCTTGAGTGAAAGCGTTAAATATAGCACGGTTAAACTAAACATAACACCTGTGCTCATCGTTTGAAATAGGGTAATGAAAAACGTTAGTGTGACGGGTTTATTTTTAATTAACATGCAAAATCTCCTTATTTTCTCCCTTTGCGTGAAGTATCATGATACGCGAAATTCAAAACAAATCACTAGTAAATAAATGTAACTTATGCTACTTGTCTAGTTTAATAACCAATCCTGCAATTAAAATACTCACAGCTGCTAGATAAAGGGGTAGTAGTAAGTAGAATGTTGTAAATAAACCAAGTGTAAAAGCATTAATCGCCCAAGCAATACCAAAAACAGAAGTAGTGCCGCCCATGATGGCACCCTGCTCATGGCTCTCAACTTTGCTGGCAATCACTGATAGTAAAGCGGTATAGAAGATGATCTCTAATAACGCGCCAATAAATGCGCTGATAACCATCGAGCTTGGGCTTAAGAAAAATGTACAAAGCGCAATTAATATTGCGATAATGACACCACTTAATAGCATTGCAAGATGATTATTAAGGCGCTTAAGCACAACGTTTTGAAAGTAAAGTGTTGAAAATGCAAAGCCTAAACTCATCACTATAAAAACAAAGCCAATGCTTGCCGGTTCAAATTGGAATGCTTGCGCTAACACCAGTGGCAATCCTTGGGCGTAATAGCCCCAACCGATTTGCAACATCAAAAAGGCCAATGCAAGGATTTTGACACGCTTATCGCTAAACATCACTTTAAAACTAAAGATAAGACTTATCAGCTTAAGTTTTTGCTCTTTGATACGATTGGTGTAGGTTTCAGGTAGCAAGAAACAAACACTTAATAGATTGATTACGGAAAGTCCTGCACCGAACCAAAATGGTAGTGTGATTGCTTGGTACTCCGTTTGCGATAATAGGCCAACAACTGTTGTTATAAGTGGTCCAAAGACAAAGCCAATAGAGGCAGAAAGTGTGATTAAACTTAGGTTTTTAACACGATTTTTCTCGTTAGAAATATCTAAAATAACTGCTTGTGCAATACTAAAACTGCCACCAAAAAATCCGCAAACAAAACGGCTTAACATGAAAATGCTTAATGAGCCTAATGCTAAGGAGACCACGGATAATAAATAAGCAATAATCGTGCCTGCAAGTGAGACGATGATCATCAGTTTACGCCCATATTTATCAGAGAGCCTACCGATAATCGCGCTACCAATGAAGATCCCCAAAGGCCATACCGCCATGGATAAACCGTAATAAAAATTGCGTAGCGAATCAGCTGTGTTAACCCCAAAAAATGGACTTTGTTTTGACATCATGATTTCAGGAATGACTGGGAAAACAAGCCCCACACCCATGACATCAATAACAATCGTCAACATCAATATGGCGACTAATAGGCGGTTATTAACCGGTTTCATTGGTAACTCCAAATATTCAAAGATTTATTCAAGCGGTGAAGTGTATCACTTCTTATATAATTAGCGAGCCACTTTAGAGTGTTGGCAGATAAACTACAATTAAAATGATCGATTTTTTAAGCCTTCATGTGTTTTCTGGCAACCGTTAAGGCAATCAAAGAAATAATGGCAGCAAAGGAAATATAAATACCAGGAATCCATGTAATTGTCGTTGTGTTAATGAGATAGATGACAAACAATGCTGCACTACCACCAAAAATTCCAAAGCCTATATTGTAACTGATCGATAACGCGGTATAACGCGCATTGACTGTGAATAAATGACTAAGCATACCCATTACAGGACCAATAAAAGCAGCCCCTACAATGGCAAAAATAATTTGTGCCAGAATAAAAATCGAAGTGTGTAGTGACATTAGCCAGTAGAGTAATGGTGAAAGGAAAAACAATTCGCAGCTGAGTCAAGCTTATGCTAGAATATCGACCACTTTAACGCCAATCAAATAAAATTTTCTGTAATGGAAGTAAATAGCTATAAAACACAATTAAAAGAGATGGCAATGCGCTTAGATACACTTCGGGGGTATCTTTGACTTTGCCCATAAAAAAGAGCGTTTAGACGAAGTATTAATGGAGTTGGAAAATCCAGAGATTTGGAGTGACCCAGAGAATGCGCAAACGCTAGGTAAAGAAAAAACAGCCCTTGAAGTGGTTGTTAATAATGTCATAACGCTTGATAAGGGAATTATTGATGCGCTAGAGATGATTGATTTTGCACAAGAGGCTGATGATGAGAGCATCTTGCAAGAGGTGATTACTGAAATTGATCATTTGGAATCTGCGTTAGCCAAGCTTGAATTTATGCGTATGTTTAATCACCCAATGGATCCAAATGATGCGTTTTTGGATGTGCAATCCGGGTCAGGAGGTACTGAAGCGCAAGATTGGGCGCAAATGCTTATGCGTATGTATCTACGTTGGGGTGAGGCGCATGGCTTGAAAACCGAGCTCATTGAAGTATCAGATGGTGATGTTGCGGGTATTAAGAGCTGCACGATTCGTTTTGAAGGTGAGTATGCCTATGGTTGGCTTCGGACTGAGACGGGTGTGCATCGTTTGGTGCGTAAGTCACCGTTTGACTCCGGTAACCGACGTCATACGTCATTTGCATCGGTTTTTGTCTCCCCTGAGGTGAGTGATGATATTGAGATCGAGATTAACCCTGCGGATTTGCGCATTGACACCTATCGCGCATCAGGTGCCGGTGGGCAGCATGTCAACCGTACAGATTCAGCGGTAAGAATTACGCATGAGCCATCAGGTATTGTCGTGCAATGTCAGAATGATCGCTCACAACATAAAAACAAAGATCAAGCAATGAAGCAGCTAAAATCAAAGTTATATGAGCTAGAGATGCACAAGCGCAATGCTGAAAAGCAAGCACTTGAAGAGTCTAAATCAGATATTGGTTGGGGTAGTCAAATTCGCTCTTATGTACTTGATCAATCAAGAATTAAGGACTTAAGAACCTCTGTAGAGAATACCAATACACAGGCAGTGCTTGACGGTGATTTGGATAAATTTATCGAAGCTAGCTTGAAAATGGGTTTGTGAGTGGTATATACCATAGGAGCGTGTTGCATATTAATGTAGCGTAGGGGCGTATCGAATACGCCCTTAAGTAAAAGATTAAAATAAAAATAAAAAAATTGGAATAACAGCCATGACAGAACAAGTTAAAGATCAAGTGATGACAAAAGAAGAAGCACAAATCGAAGAAAATAATCAGATTCAAGTGCGTAAAGAAAAGCTTAAAGAGCATACTGAATCAAATAACGGCATTGCTTTTGCTAATGATTTCAAACCCAATGCCGCAGCAGCATGCCTGCAAGCACGATATGGCAAGATTGAAAAAGCAGAGTTAGAGGCTTTGACAGATAAGCCAATCGTTAAGATTGCTGGACGTATTATGCTTAAGCGTGTTATGGGTAAAGCATCATTTATCACGCTTCAGGATATGTCTGGTCGTATTCAAGCGTATATTCGCAAAAATGATTTAGCCGAAGGTGAGTATGATCGCTTTAACGCACATTGGGATTTGGGTGATATCATTGGTGTTGAAGGGACATTATTTAAGACCAATACCGGTGAGTTATCGGTGCATGCAACGAGCATTAAGTTATTAACTAAGTCGATCCGCCCATTGCCTGATAAGTTTCATGGGTTGTCTGATCAAGAAACGCGTTATCGCCAACGTTATGTTGATTTGATAACTAATAGTGAGAGTCGTAAAGTTTTCCAGACGCGCTCTAAAATGATTCAATTTATTCGTCGTTATTTTGATGAACATCGTTTTATGGAAGTCGAAACGCCAATGATGCATGTGATTCCAGGAGGTGCCTCAGCAAAACCTTTTGCAACGCATCACAATGCACTAGATATGCCGCTTTATTTGCGTATTGCGCCTGAGCTTTACCTAAAACGTTTGGTTGTTGGTGGTTTCGATCGTGTTTATGAAATCAATCGCAACTTCAGAAACGAAGGATTATCAACGCGCCATAACCCTGAATTTACCATGATTGAGTTTTACCAAGCCTATGCTGACTATAAAGATCTGATGGATTTAACCGAAGATTTATTGCGTAAGATGGCTGAAGATGTGCTAGGTACTACCGACATTCATTATCAAGGTCAAGACTATGATTTAGCACAACCTTTTGTGCGTATGAGTATGTTTGATTCGATTTTACATTTTAATCAAGAGATCACTAAAGAGCAGTTGGCAGACTCTGACCAAGCGATAGCAATCGCTAAAAAGCTAGGCATTAAAGTGGAATCACACTATGGCTTAGGCAAGTTGCAAACAGAGATTTTTGAAGAAACGGTTGAGCATCGTTTGATTCAACCAACTTTTATTACCGAGTATCCAGCCGAGGTTTCACCATTAGCGCGTCGCAATGATGATAATCCTTTTATTACTGATCGTTTTGAGTTCTTTATTGGCGGGCGCGAGATTGCCAATGGTTTCTCTGAGTTAAATGATGCAGAAGATCAAGCTGAGCGCTTTAAAGCACAAGTAGCCGCGAAAGATGCAGGGGACGATGAAGCGATGTTTTATGATGCTGATTATATCCGTGCTTTAGAGTATGGCTTAGCACCAACTGCAGGCGAAGGTATTGGTATCGATAGATTAGTGATGTTTTTCACCAATAGCGCATCGATTCGTGATGTGATCTTATTTCCGCATATGCGCCCTGAATAGTGATGAGTATTTTAACAATATACAGGATTAAAAACCTTGGATAATCAAAGTGATTATTATGTTTACGTTTACATAGATCCTCGCAATTTTGAGGAATTTTATTATGGTAAAGGCAAAGGGTTGCGTAAAGATTCTCATTTATATGAGGATAGTGATAGTGAGAAGTCAAAGCGTATAAAGGCAATAAAGAAAGCTAGTTTATTGCCGATAATTAAAGTTATCGCTAAAGATTTAACCGAATCACAGGCATTATTGATTGAAAAAACATTATTATGGAAGCTTGGGAAGCAATTAACCAATGTTTCAACAGGACACTTTGCGAATAAATTTAGACCTCATGACACGATGCATCTTAGTTTATCTGGTTTTGATTATCAGAATGGTATTTATTACTACAATGTCGGTGAAGGCGAAGTTAGAAATTGGGACGATTATGTAAGGTATGGTTTCATATCAGCAGGGCAACATCCTAAATATAATGAGCCTATGAAAACATTTGAGGTTGGTGATATTGTCGTAGCTTATCTGAAAGGACATGGCTATGTTGGTATTGGGACAGTTACACAAAAAGCCATTCCAATAAGAGAAATTAGAATCGATGATAACCCAATATATGATATTGAATTATCTGCCAATATGCTTAATCAGGCGGAAAATGATGCTTATAGTGAGTGGGTTTGTTTGGTGAATTGGCATGTAACAAAACCAAGAGAAAATGCCTATTTTCTAAGGAACTCACAGCCCAAGTTATTCACTTCACAACTTATTAAAGCATCACTTGATAAACAAGAGTTTACAAAGCGTTTTTTGGAAGACAGTTTTGATATTAAATTTTTAGACTTAGTAAGTCATGAGTAGTGTTTAAGGAGTGATGTTATGACGGTAGCAGAAAAATGGGAAGCACAAGGGATTGCAAAGGGTGTGCAACAAGGTATGCAGCAAGGAGCGCGTTTGAAAGCAGAAGAAACTGCATGCAAAATGTTGCATAAAGGCTATGCGATTGATGATGTTTGTGAAATAACAGGTCTTGATCAAAAAGATGTTATTGAGCTAAAGGAGCGCATCAAAAATACACGTCATTGATCTGTTCGTGAGTTGTTTCCCATTTGCTGCCAGTTTCTTATTTCCCACGTATTATCATGAGCTAATAATGCTAATTTAGGATCTGGATTCACACAAATTGCTTTATCAACAAGCTTTAATAATGGTGCGTCATTAATTGAGTCCGAGTAGAAGATGCTTTGCTCAAATGTCGCGGGTTGTTTTTGCAGCCATTGTTGATAGTAGTGAACTTTGCCGATACCAAAACTTAGTGGTTCGATAACGCCACCGGTGAGTTTGCCATTTTCTTTGACACTTTGTACACCGATAATATTTTCTTGATCAAATCCAAGCAATAGACCAATGGGGCGTACTAGGTCAATTAAGCTTGCGGATATTAATAAAATCTGATCACCCTTTGCTAAATGCTCCTTAATTGCTTGATGGGCTTTAGGGTAAGTGAAGCTCTTGACAATAAAGTGTGCAAAGTCTTTTAATGTATTTTGTAATGAGCTTTCACTGTGCCCAATAACAGGCTGTAAGACAAAGTGACAAAACCCAAGCATATCGACTTCACCGGCATGATAGGCGCGATCATAGGCTTCTTTGGTTGCCATAAAGGTTTTAGGGTTGTTTACAAGCTTGTGATTACATAGATACTTAGCCCATTCGTTGGAGCAATCAACAGAAATAAGTGTGTGATCAAGATCAAAAATAGCGATATTAGGCATTGTATTTGGCATGGTATTATGATGAGCTTGTGGATATGATGATAAGCGTTGTAAGCTTTGTCAATTGAAAATCAATGAGGGGTATTATGAAGTTAATAAATAAATGTACAGTGGCTATAGCCTTGCCGTTAGTTGCACTGATGAGCTTTGCAAATACTGATAATTTTAAGGCGCTTGAACAACAATATGGTGGGCAATTGGCAATTAGTGCCATTGACACATCGAATGATCAAGCTGTTGATTATCATGCGGATAAACACATGCCAATGTGCAGTACATTTAAGCTGATGCTTGTTGCGGCAATATTAAAAAAGAGTGCTAATGAGCCCAAATTGCTTGAAAAGAAGATTGAATATACACAAAAAGATATGGTTAATGCATACTCCCCATATACCCAAAAAAATCTGGGTAAAGGCATGACCGTTAGCGCATTATGTCATGCAGCAATGTTAAGCGATAACACAGCGGCAAACCTACTATTAAAGCAATTGGGTGGTCTGGATAAATTAAACCAATTTGCGCGAAGCATTGGTGATACAACCTTCAGGTTAGATCGCCATGAGCCTTATTTAAATACTGCCATCCCAGGAGATAAAAGAGATACAACAACAGCAAAAGCCATGTCACAAAGCCTGGATAAAATTGTATTGGGTAGTGTTCTTCCTGCTATGCAGCGTGATTTATTGATCAAATGGATGCAAACAAATACCACGGGGGATAAGCGCATAAAAGCAGGTGTTAATAAATCTTGGATCGTTGGTGATAAGACTGGTACGGGTGATTATGGTACAACGAATGATATTGGTGTGATATGGCCAAACAAATGCAAACCGATTGTAATTAGTGTTTTCTATACACAGGATAAGCAAGATGCCAAAGCACAAGATGTTGTGATCCAAAAAGCAACTAACCTTGCTATGGCTGAGCTTGGCAAAACTAATTCCTGCTTAGATCAGACTGTTTAATGAGAACGCAGTATCACTTTAGAGAGTCCGCTAAAGGACAGCTTTTAATTTGGGATGTTAAAAAACTTGTTAAAGAATCGCAGCACCTAAAAGCAATATCGATTAAAGTGGATCAAGTTAAAGAGCTAGATCAGTGTTATTGGTATGAATTTGGTGAAGAAAAACCAACGTGCTTGAATATTATTGAGCATATGAAGATTATTCAAGCTGCTGATTTGAGTTACCCGATTTTGCTGTGTGCCGATGGGCAAATTATGGATGGCATGCATCGGGTATGCAAAGCCAAGTTAGAAAATAGGAAGACCATTGATGCCATTCAATTTGATGTGACACCTGAACCGGATTTTATCGATATAGACCCAAAGGACTTGGTTTATTAACAGGGGATAGGCCAAAAAGATATGGAAATCCTTGGCTGAATCAGTGGTTTCGCGCATAATAAGTGCCAATATTTTGCAGGAACAAAGGATCGATATGTCTCATACTATAAAATCTAAAGCAGCCGTTGCTTGGCAAGCCAATAAACCTCTCTCAATCGAAACTATTGATGTATTACCACCACAAAAAGGGGAAGTACGCATTAAGATAAATGCCTCTGGTGTTTGTCACACGGATAAATTCACATTATCTGGCGAGGATCCTGAAGCTGTGTTTCCATGTGTTTTAGGGCATGAAGGTGCGGGGGTTGTTGAATCAATCGGTGAGGGAGTAACCTCTGTTGCCGTGGGTGATCATGTGATCCCTTTATATACACCTGAATGCGGTACGTGTAAGTTTTGCCTTTCAGGCAAGACCAACCTATGTCAGAAAATTCGTATAACACAAGGTCAAGGTTTAATGCCTGATGGCACAACACGTTTTTTTAAAGACGGTCAGCCCATTTATCACTATATGGGTTGTTCTACTTTTTCTGAGTACACTGTGTTACCTGAGATATCCGTTGCTAAAATTGATAAACAAGCACCGTTGGAAAAGGTGTGTTTACTTGGCTGTGGCGTAACGACAGGAATGGGGGCGGTCAAAAATACTGCCAAAGTTGAAAAAGGTGCAACAGTCGCTGTCTTTGGCTTGGGTGGTATTGGATTAGCCGTGATTATAGGTGCAAAGATGGCCCAAGCAAAACGCATTATTGCCATCGATATTAATGAAGATAAATTTCCTTTAGCGCAAAAGCTTGGTGCAACTGAGTGTATTAATCCTAAGCATCATAAGCGCCCAATCCAAGAGGTGATTGTGGAGATGACCGAAGGTGGTGTTGACTACTCATTTGAATGCATCGGTAATGTTGATGTTATGCGAAGTGCGCTAGAATGCGCACATAAAGGTTGGGGTGAATCAATTATTATCGGTGTTGCCGGTCAAGGCAAAGAGATTACTACTCGTCCTTTTCAGTTGGTTACTGGTCGCGTGTGGAAAGGCAGCGCATTTGGTGGCGTCAAAGGGCGTTCGGAATTACCACAATATGTAAACGATTATTTAAAGGGAAAATTTGCGCTAGAAGACTTTATTACCCATACCATGCCAATTGAAGATATTAATCAAGCCTTTGAATTAATGGCAAAAGGTGAAAGCATTCGTAGCGTGGTTGAGTTCTAGAATGGCAGGTGTTCAACATATCGAAGTAGATGCTGATCGCGAAGGTCAGCGAATTGATAATTTTCTGATTGGGCAGTTTAGTAAACTACCCAAATCCTTGATATATCGCTGGATTCGTAAAGGAGATTTACGTGTCAATAAGAAGCGCATTAAACAAACTTATCGTGTTAAGCCAGATGATATCGTGCGTGTTCCACCATTTATCCTTGAGGAAGAAGCGCCCGCTAAGGTAAGTGATGATCATTTAGCCTTTCTTGAATCACTCATTTTATTTGAGAATGCGGATTATATGATTATTAATAAGCCTTCTGGTATTGCCGTTCATGGTGGCTCAGGTGTTAATTCGGGGTTAATAGAGCGCTTACGTCAACTGCGCCCTCAAGCTAAGAAACTTGAGTTGGCACATCGCTTGGATAAGGAAACCTCGGGTTGCATGATCATTGCCAAGAAATACAGCATCTTGACCTATTTTCATGAAGCGTTGAAAAAGCGCGAAGTCCAAAAGACTTATCACGCCCTAGTGCACGGCAGTTGGTCAAATAAAGTCAAGCAGATTGATTTGCCATTAAAGCGACACTTACTGCCACATGGTGAACGCATGGTGCGTGTTGATAAAAGAGAAGGCAAAGATGCATTAACCAGTGTTAGAATCTTGCAAAAATTAGATCAATACACTTTGGTCGAAGCAATGCCTCACACCGGCAGAACGCATCAGATTCGCGTGCATCTTGCGGCATATAATTGCCCAATTGTATGTGATAAAAAATATGGCATTGCCGATAAAGATCAAGTGCTGATAAAAAAAGGCTTTAATCGTCTATTTTTACACTCTGCTAATTTATCTTTTAAGGATCCCAAAACGGGTGAAAATATGAGTTTTGAGGCGCCTTATGATTGTGATTGTCAAAAAATTATAAGCTCTTTTAAAACCTAATCCATATTTACAAGAGTTTTTTAGTTAGTAACGAGGTTGCCTCTCCCCTTGCAGGAGAGGTCGTGCAGCTTAAACTGCACGGGTGAGGGAGTTAAAGTGCAACTTATTCTTGATTGATTACTTCGCTTATAGTTTGAAGTGCTAGCCGTATAATTCAACCTGCTTAATGATTGTGTTACAATCTGCTCATTCTTTTTTGCGGTATGACAGCATGGATAAAATCACAATTAAAGGTGCGAAAACGCATAATCTTAAAAATATCGATTTAGAGATTCCTCGCGATAAATTAACAGTTATTACAGGGTTAAGCGGCTCGGGTAAATCATCATTGGCATTTGACACACTTTACGCTGAAGGGCAGCGGCGTTATGTGGAGTCATTATCAAGTTATGCCAGGCAGTTTTTATCCTTGATGGATAAACCCGAGGTTGAACATATTGAAGGCTTGTCCCCTGCGATTTCGATTGAACAGAAAACCACCTCGCATAATCCACGTTCAACAGTAGGGACAGTCACTGAAATCTATGATTACTTGCGTGTGTTATTTGCGCGTATTGGTGAGCCGATGTGTCCTGTGCATAAGGTTGAATTAAAGGCGCAAACGATTAGCCAGATGGTTGATCATACGTTAAGTTTTAATGATGAAACGAAACTTATGATTGTCGCTCCCGTGATTGTTGATAAAAAGGGTGAGCACATCCAGTTGATGGAAAAGCTCTATGCTGAAGGGTATTTGCGTGCGCGCATTAATGGTGAGCTATATGAGTTGAGCGATCCGCCTAAATTGGATCGCTATAAAAAGCATACGATTGAAGTAGTAGTTGATAGATTTAAGCCACAAAAGAAAAACCAACAGCGTTTAGCAGAGTCTTTTGAAACAGCATTAGATTTATCAGCGGGCATTGCGAAGCTTGTATTTTTAGATGGCGCACAAGATGATATTATCTTTTCATCCAAACATGCCTGTCCGCACTGTAATTACTCGCTTAAGGAATTGGCACCCAGAATTTTTTCATTCAATAGCCCAATTGGTGCTTGCCCAAGCTGTGATGGCTTAGGTACTAAGGCTTATTTTGATGCGGATAAGATTATTATTGATGATAACTTAAGCTTAAACCAAGGTGCATTACATGGCTGGGATAAGCGTAATGGCTATTACTTTGCGCAATTAGAGGCGTTGGCTCGGTATTTTGATTTCTCACTGGATACCCCGTTTAATAAGCTCACCAATGCACAAAAAGAGCTGGTGTTAAATGGCTCAGGAAAAACTGAGGTTAATATTTATTTTAAAAGTTCAGGTGGTAGAGAATATCGAGCACAGAAACCATTTGAGGGTGTATTGGCAAATTTCGAGCGTCGTTACAAAGAAACAGACTCGAACATGATTCGTGAAGAATTAAGTAAACTGATGAGTAATTTACCATGCCCAAGTTGCAATGAAACGCGTTTAAATGAAGGGGCGCGTAATGTGTTTATTGCCGGCAAAAATATCGCGCAATTAACCGCACTGTCGATTAAAGATAGCGTTAAATGGCTAGATAATTTGAGTCTTACGGGTCAGAAGCACGTGATTGCCGAGCGTTTGCTCAAAGAAATTCTTGCGCGTTTGGGCTTCTTAGTTAATGTTGGCTTGGATTATTTAAATCTATCGCGTCAAGCCGATACACTCTCAGGTGGTGAGGCGCAGCGCATACGCTTAGCCAGTCAGATTGGTGCAGGCTTGGTTGGAGTGATGTATATTCTCGATGAACCATCGATTGGACTACATCAACGTGATAATCAAAAGCTATTAGACACCTTGCATCATTTACGTGATTTGGGTAATACGGTGATTGTGGTTGAGCATGATGAAGATGCGATTAAACAAGCCGATCATATTATTGATATAGGGCCTGGTGCTGGCATTCATGGTGGGCAAATTGTCGCTGAAGGGCGCTTAAGTGAAATCATTGATAATAAAGACTCATTAACGGCAGACTATCTCTCCAAGCGCAAACAAATTGTGATTAGTGGTAAAAAGTTAAAACCAAAAAAAGGGCAATATGTTGAGATCTATGGTGCTAAAGGCAATAACTTACAAAATGTTAATTTAAAAATTCCTTTGGGTTTATTAACTTGTGTCACCGGGGTGTCTGGCTCAGGTAAGTCAACGTTGATCAATCGCACGCTTTATCCCTTAGCGGCAAAATTGTTGAATAAAAATAATAGCATCACAGCGCAAGCTTATGATAAACACAAAGGTTTTGAGCTACTGGATAAGGTTATCGATATTGATCAAAGCCCGATTGGGCGCACACCACGTTCAAATCCTGCGACCTATACCGGTGTTTTTACGCCCATTCGTGAGTTATTCGCGGCAACCGCTGAATCCCGTTCACGTGGTTATCAGGTGGGACGTTTTAGCTTTAATGTCAAAGGTGGGCGTTGTGAAGCATGCCAAGGTGATGGCGTACTAAAAGTTGAGATGCACTTCTTACCTGATGTTTATGTGCCATGCGATGTCTGTCAGGGCAAACGCTATAATCGTGAAACGTTAGAGATTCAATACAAGGGCAAAAACATTAGCGAAGTGCTTGATATGAGTATTGAAGAAGCTTTAGAGTTTTTCTCGGCTGTGCCACAAATAAAACGTCGCTTAAAAACCTTAATGGATGTTGGCTTGTCGTATATTACTTTGGGGCAAAATGCGACCACCTTGTCAGGTGGTGAAGCGCAAAGGGTTAAATTAGCCAAAGAGCTATCAAAAACCGCAACCGGTAAGACATTGTATATTCTCGATGAACCGACCACGGGGCTGCATTTTCATGATATTCAGCAATTACTCAATGTCATTATGCGTTTGCGTGAGCAAGGCAATACTATTGTCATTATTGAGCATAATTTAGATGTAATTAAAGTAGCAGATTGGATTATTGATCTGGGTCCTGAAGGGGGTGATGGTGGCGGTCAGATTATAGCCGAAGGTGCGCCAGCAAGCATAGCTAAAAATGCACAGTCGTACACGGGTAGATTTTTAAAGATGATGCTGTAATATCCAAAGGGGGAGGATATGTTAAGACGTATAATCATTTTACTGATGACATTAGCGGTTATTTTTTCGGTGTATATTCCTTGGTTTAAGGCGGGTAAACATAAGAAGGTGACGCATAAAACTGTGATGTATAGCATCTATTCAGCCAGTGATTTAAAGCAGTATTTGCATGGCTAATGACAAAAATATCAGGTGAATTTAAAACTCACTAAAATATAGACCTCTAATAGCAATTTATCAAATGACTGTTATACTATGTATAACTTGAATGATTGGAGTCTATCATGCATACAAACGCAAAAATTCTCAAATGGGGAAATAGTCTTGGGATTAGATTATCAGGCGCGCTCAGAGATTTAACGGACTTTAAGGCTGGAACGATTGTTGATGTTGAAATAAAGGCAGATGGTTTATTCATACGCAAAGCTAAACAAAAAACAATTTTGCCATTTTCTGAGTCATCATTAATTGATGGCTTAGATGAAAGCAGTCACAAAGATTTAATAGTTAAGCCTCAAGGCAATGAATGGCATGACTAAGCAGTATATTCCAGAGCGAAACGATATTATCTGGCTTGACTTTGAGCCAATAAAAGGCAAGGAAATTGGCAAATATCGCCCTGCTTTTATCTTATCATCCAAAGAATATAATTCAAAAACAGCGACACTTATTTGCTGCCCAGTGAGCACATCTATTCGTGGCGGAGCTACTGAAGTCTCCATTAATAATATTGATAACCCATCTGTTGTAGCATCATCAATTGTGCAAACGTTATCATGGAAAGAGCGCAAATGCCGATTCATTGCTAAAGCAGAAAAAGGTGTGTTTAAAGACGTGATTCTTAGATTATTGCCTTTAATTGGTGCCGAAGAAATAATAGATGATCTTTTGAGCAGTAGGTGAGCCAATCAAAGCTAGCGCAGATTGGCGCCAATAGAAGCTAGGCGCTTTTTCAAACTTGGGTGGGTGGAAAACATATCATCCATGCCGTTAGCGGCAAACTTGCTACTGGCTGGGTCATAAAGATAAGAGGCGCGACGCATACGTTCATTACTATTGTGTGCATAACTTTGCGCCGTTTGCGGTTCATTATGATTTTGGCTGATTTTAATCAGCGCATTCGCCATCGGTTTGTTATCACGCATCAGCTCAACCGCTCCTGCGTCTGCCATATACTCGCGTGTACGACTTAAGAACAGCACCATCATACTGGTAATAATTGGCAATATGAAACGTAATAACATAATCACCATAAAGATAATCGCCATCGCATTGCCACCATTATTGTTATCGCGACGGTTACGATTGCCACCAAAAAGTGTTGAGTAAAATAAAAACTCAATCATAAACATCAGCATATTCGATAGCACAACGGTAAATAGATTAAGCTTAATGTCTTGGTTACGAATATGGGTTAACTCGTGTGCCATTACCGCTTGCAGCTCATCACGATTTAAGCGATTAGCAAGTGCGCGCGTTACCGCAACCATAGAGGATTTTTCAGAGAATCCTGAAGCAAAGGCATTCATATAATTCGCTTCAATCAAATATACTTTTGGCATATAGGGCATATTTGCAGCGATCTTCATCTCTTCAGTAACATTATAAATGCGCTGACAAAGTGGGTCAGGATCATTCGCATTAATCTCACGATACTGGGTTCCTGCAAGCATAATTTTATCGTAATAACTAAAAGTTGCCATTAGCCAAATAAATGCAATTACAGTAGATATAATCGTTGCCCATGGTGTAAGTTTCAAGGTCGCCACAAGATAAGCGATATCACCGAAGCTTAAACGATATCCTGCATAAGTCATCATGCCACCATATTGACCATAGCGCCAAACAAGATCGATTAAAAAACCAAGCGCAAAAAAGATAATTAAAAATAAAGTGATAACGATATACGATTTGCGCGTATTCTTCTTAACGACTTCACGCCAATCAACACCGTTGATATCAATTGCAGACATGGCTTATAACTCAACGCGACTATCTTCGAGCACTTGGCGTTTCTCATCACTAACTTGCCAGTAGATGAAGTCCTCATCAAGCTTGCTTTTAAACATATTAACCACAACACCTGCGATCATTGATTTTTTATGAGCATTGTATTTTTCAATGCTATCGTTAAAAGACTGCTTTGAAAACGCCAGTTTATTTTCGGTAGAGGTAATTTCTTCCTGCAGTTGCATAACATTTTGATTGGCTTTTAAATCAGGGTAATTTTCAAACTGGACATTTAAGCCACCCGCGATTTTTGAGATTTCATTCTCAGCTGCCATACGCGTTTCAGAGTCCCCTTTTTCCTTGGCATGTATTGCCTGATTTCTTAAAGTAGTGACGTCTTTTAATGTTGTTTGCTCATAATCCATATACTTTTTGACGACACTAATGAGTGAGTCAAAGACTTTAGCGCGACGATCCAATTGGACGTCAATTTGGCGTTCAGAGTTTTTAACGGCCTCAATTTCAGCAATAAGACTGTTGTAAGTCATCAAGACATAGCCAAAAATCAAAGCGAGAATAACAACGATAATAATGAGGGTAACCATGGTTTTAGCTCCTAAATTTTATTGATTACTAAATTATCAAACGGTATTAATTTGCCACGTATGTTGCTGGCATTCAAGCGTATTGTGTTTCATAATGACAGCATTTTTAAGCTTAAGTGTAATATGGATTGGGAAAAATGCTTGATTTAGTGGTTGTTGAGCCAAGACAAAAAGCGAAAAAAGCGACACATGCGGTGATATGGTTGCATGGTTTGGGTGCCGATGGACATGATTTTGAGGCGATTGTGCCAGAGTTGAATTTGCCAGTTGATGCCAATGTGCGTTTTATTTTCCCGCATGCGCCTGTGCAGCCAGTGACGATTAACATGGGTATGGAAATGCGTGCTTGGTATGACATAAAACGCATCGATGACATAAAACGTGATGTGGATTGCAAGGGAATTGAGGATTCACTAAATGCGCTAGATGAGATTGTCAAAGCACAGATTAATGACGATATTGCTACTGAGAATATGGTTATTGCAGGTTTTTCTCAAGGCGGAGCGATTGCTGCCTTAGCAGGACTTACGATGCCTTACTCATTTGCTGGTATTGTGCTGTTATCAACTTATTTGCCTGATTGGGATTATTTTAAAACAAAGCTTAATAATGCTAATCAGCAAACACCGTTTTTTGTAGGGCATGGCAGTCATGATCCGGTGGTACCATTTGTAGCTGGTCAAATGCTTAAATCTAAGCTTGAGGAGTTAGGCGTAAAACACGATTTCCATGACTATCCAATGGAGCATAGCGTTTGCATGCCTGAGATTCATGATATTAGCCATTTTATTCAATCATGTTATGGGCTGATCAATGATACAGCCAGATAAATTAAATAAATTAGATAAATTGATTATTGCTTCGCGTGATAGCCAGCTCGCATTATGGCAAAGCCATTACGTTAAGAAATTGTTAGAGCAAACACATCCTGGATTGATTTGTGATATTATCACGATGAAAACACAAGGCGATAAAATTCTTGATCGTCCATTGAATCAAATCGGTGGTAAAGCGCTTTTTATGAAAGAGCTTGAAGTGGCAATGACGAAGGGACGTGCGGATATCGCCGTTCATTCGTTGAAAGACGTTCCGTATGAGTTGCCTGAAGATTTTGCATTGGGTGCTTTCTGTCAACGTGAGAATCCGCAAGATGCTTTTGTGTCGAATGCTTTCTCCAGTATTGATGATTTGCCACAAGGTGCGATTGTTGGCACATCCAGTCTAAGGCGCAAAGCGCAACTGTTAGCTTATCGACCAGATTTAGATATTCGCGATTTGCGTGGCAATGTGCAAACACGACTCAAAAAACTCGATGATGGGCAATATGATGCGATTATTTTGGCAGCAGCTGGATTGATTCGCTTAGATCTAAGTGCGCGTATCAAAAGCTTGATTGATGTCAATATCTCACTGCCAGCAGTGGGGCAGGGCATTGTCGTTGTTGAGTATTTAGCACTGAACACTCAAATTAAAGCACTATTAAATGCTATTGATAACGAAGACGCTAGAGTATGCGCCTTAGCAGAGCGTAGCTTTAATGAGGAATTACAGGGCGGGTGTCATGTGCCAATTGCCGCATTTTGTGAGAAAAATATAGCGGGTTTACAATTAACGGCAATGGTTGCTAGTAGCAATGGTAAACAGTTAATGCGCGAAGTATTGATTGGTGATGATGCTATTAATCTAGGTAAAGCGTTAGCACAAAAGATGATTGAAAAGGATGCAAAGGCTATATTGCAACAATGATGTACCCCCTCAATTTGGGCATTAGTATCTACACAAGTTTGTGAACATCTTGCGTAAATGCTCTGTCGGATGTATTTTGATTATATCAAGATTAATGGATACTAATCATTATGCAGGGGATAGATGATGTTGATGGGGAGCCTATTGCACCAGTTGCACAGCGGATTGTTAACTCCGAAGGCAGTTATGCCACTTACTATGAAACTGATGAGCCACAAGAAATACGAAATAACCTTGATGAGCTTTGCAAAGCAATTGAACATTCTGAGCAGCAATGTTTTGACAAGCCTTTGGTTCATATAGTTGATCGAGAAGCGGATTCAATATGGCATATAAGGAAAATTCATGAAGACAGTAGTTGGCTAATCAGGGCACGTAAAACGAACTATGTGGATCATGAAGGTGTTTCAAAGAAATTATCAGCAATAGCAGATGAATTACCTTATAAAGCTTTGGATAAAGTTGATTACAAAGGTACAAAACAAGTTCGCACGCACAGTTGCTGAAACTATAGTAACCATATCAAGACCCGCGCAACCTAGTCAGAAGAAGGGTTATCAAAAGAGCGTCCCAGGAAAGGCAATACAAGTTAGATTAGTTGTTTGCAGAGTAATGAGTACAGATAACACCCTTTTAGCTCAATGGCTGCTATTGACGAATGTAAACGATGAAAAAGCTCAAACCATTTGCAATTGGTATTACTGGCGCTGGCGCATTGAAAGTTTCTTTAAACTAATGAAAAAAGGTGGGTATGAGTTGGAGCATTGGCAACAAAATAATGCGTTAAGTATTTTGAAACGTTTGTTAGTGGTATGTATGGCATGTGTTTTTAGCTGGCGTATTGCACTAAATGATAGTGAAGAAAGTAAAGCGTTTAGGGATTTTCTGGCAGGGCAATCGCATTTAAAAGTTATTGATTTTTGGTGGATTTTGTGAAAAATTCTGAAAATAAAGCCCGACAATGACAGAAAACACAGTAACTTCATCAATTTTCACACACTTTGAGTCAGTAAAAGATCCGAGAGTTAATAGGTGCAAGAAACATAAGCTGATAGACATTTTATTTATGACTTTAAGTGCTGTTATTTGCGGCGCGGATAATTGGGTGGCAATAGAGGCATTTTGTAAAGCAAAGAAAGATTGGTTAACAGATGTTCTTAAACTAAAGAATGGTATCCCCTCGCATGATACATTCGGTAATGTATTTGCCATGCTTGATACAGAGCAATTTAGCGAGTCTTTTACTCATTGGATGCATGATATTGCCACATTGAGTGATAATGAAATTATAGCAGTTGATGGAAAGTGTCTACGAGGAACAAAGGATGGCAACAAATCTGCTATTTATATGGTGAGTGCGTGGGCATGTGAGAATAAATGTGTACTAGGTCAGCAAGTTGTTGATGAAAAAAGTAACGAGATTACAGCCGTTCCCAAACTGCTCAAGAAGCTTAATTTAACAGGTGTTACAGTGACAGCAGATGCAATGGGTTGTCAACGTGATTTGTCTAAGCAAATTGTCGAGCAAGGAGGGGACTATCTTTTTTGTTTAAAAGGGAATCAAGGAACGTTACATAATGATGTGGTGCTATGGTTTAAAGGTCAGTTTCAAAAGCAGTTTAAGCAGCATGAAACATTAGACGGTGGTCATGGAAGAATAGAGCATCGTTTGACAATGTCGACAAGTGATATTGATTGGTTACAAGAGCATCATAATTGGCCATATTTAAAAAGCATAACAGCAGTAACCTCGAAAAGAGAAGTTAGGGATAGCGAAGCTGAGTCAGGCTATACAGAAAGCCTAGAAACACGGTATTTTATTAGCTCATTAAGTGCAGATAGGGTTGATAAGATATCGACTGCAATTAGGGCACACTGGGGCATTGAGAATCAATTGCACTGGTCATTAGACATGTCATTTGATGAAGACCATTCTCGAGCCAGAGTTGGTAATAGTGCTGCTAACTTAAGTACCGTTAGGCATGTTGCATCAAACTTAATAAACAAAGAGAAGACAGCTAAAGTTGGCGTTAAAACTAAACGCTTGAAAGCTGGATGGGATGAACAGTATTTACGAAAAATCATTCAGGGGATTTAAATGCGATTGCCCTGGATTTTCTGGTTAGGTTAAGTGGTAAACAGTTAAAGAGGGGAAAAATCTACACTCACAATGCCATTCTTAGTGGGCTGTGGATATTCTTTTCTATGAGTTCTTGTATCCAGAGTTTTGGGATCCAAAAGATACAACAGTTCCAAAATGTAATGGAGGATATATTTGTGTAGATACTAATGCCCAAATTGACAGGGTAGATCAATTAAATATTTCCTTGCTATCAGGTACAATGGCAACATCCACATAATAGTAATCTTCAGTCGTGAGAGTAATCAACTTATTCGAGGTTGTTTATCAGGATTTTAATCAAGCTGA